>NZ_SHKN01000001.1:1741320-2051705 GCF_004217115.1 Ancylomarina subtilis
AAACCAATCATGTTGGTTTCCTGAAAGGCATCCGAGCCCAAAAAGCCACTGGCTACTTGTCCGGTAATGATCACAAGTGGAGTTGAATCCAGATAGGCATCAGCCAATCCGGTTAAAACATTAGTCGCTCCCGGCCCCGAAGTGGTGAAACAAACACCAGGCTTCTTACTGATTCGCGCATAAGCCTGCGCCGCATGAGTTGCCCCCTGCTCGTGGCGCGCTTGATAATGCTGCAGTTCATCCTGATGATCATATAAGGCATCGTACACCGGCATAATCGCCCCTCCGATATAACCAAATATGCTATCCACATCTTCTTCTACCAGACTTCGAACCAATATTTCTGCACCAGATAAATGCTCTGTGGCTTTAGTCATGGTATTCGTATTTTGAGTTATTGTTGCTACTTCCATCTTGTTAGTTATTTGTCAATGATCCTTGTGAATCGTTTATCCTCACATCATCAGACCATCTAATCAACTTTATCCTTGAATATCTTTGACCTTAATTTATAATTGACGTACAGCTCCTTTATCTGCAGAACTGACCAATTTTGAATAGGCTTGTAAAGCTTTCGATACGACTCGTTCTCTGCCTCGTGGTGTGAACGCTTTGTCACCAAAGGCCTCTTCTTCTTTTCTTCGGGCTTGCAATTCCTTATCCGAGATGCAAATGTTCAGACGGCGATTGGGAATGCTAATTTCAATTTCATCCCCTTCTTTAATCAGGGCAATAGCTCCACCAGCAGAAGCTTCAGGTGAAACATGTCCAATTGATAATCCCGAGGTTCCTCCCGAAAAGCGGCCATCAGTAATCAGGGCACATTGGGCTCCCAATCCCATCGCTTTCAGATAAGAGGTTGGATAAAGCATTTCCTGCATACCTGGACCTCCTGATGGGCCCTCGAACTTAATAACTACCACATCGCCTGCATTTACCTGCTTGGTAAGAATGGCTTCACAAGCATCACGCTGTGAGTGATACACCTTGGCTTTACCTTTGAAATTGAAAACTTCGTCTGCCACTCCGGCTGTTTTCACCACACAACCATCAGGGGCAATATTTCCGAAGAGAACCGCCAATCCACCATCCTGAGAATAGGCATTGGTGATGCTTCTGATACAGCCCTTTTCTCTATCCGTATCCACCTGCTTGTATTGGGAATCTTGGGAAGCAAAACTTAGGTTACGACCTTGACGACCCGGTGCAGCATAATAAATCATCCTGGCTTTTTCAGTCAGGCTTTCGGCTGTCAGATCATATTCCATAAGTGCTTGCTTTAAGTTTTTCTGATCAACACGAGTCACATCAGTATTTAGAAGTCCAGCCTTTGCAAGTTCAGCCAATATGCTCATGATGCCACCTGCACGGTTCACATCTTCTATATAATATTGATTCGAATTGGGCGCCACCTTACACAGATTAGGCGTTCGGCGCGACAAGTCATCCATATCCTTCATTGTAAAATCAACTTCGGCCTCATTGGCAATAGCCAAAAGATGAAGTACCGTATTGGTTGAACCACCCATGGCAATATCCAAAGTCATGGCATTCTTGAAAGCCTCACGGGTAGCAATTGATCTGGGTAAAACCGAAGCATCGCCCTGCCTGTAGTAAGCATCAGTTATTTTCACAATACAATCTGCAGCATCCAGAAACAGGGCTCTACGCAACTTATGAGTTGCCAGTATAGTTCCGTTTCCAGGCAAGGCCAATCCCAAGGCTTCGTTCAGACAATTCATCGAATTCGCGGTGAACATACCGGAACATGATCCACAGGTTGGGCAAGCCGATTCTTCAATTTCCTGAAGACGTTCATCGCTTACGCTATCGTCGCCGGCTTTAACCATGGCATCAACCAGATCGAGCTTTTCGCCCCTCGATTCACCAGCTTCCATAGGTCCACCCGACACAAAAACGGTTGGGATATTCAATCGCATAGCAGCCATCATCATACCCGGTGTAATCTTGTCGCAGTTCGATATGCAGATCATGGCATCCACCTTGTGTGCGTTGCATACATACTCCACGCTATCGGCTATCAGCTCGCGGGATGGTAGTGAATACAACATGCCGTCGTGGCCCATGGCGATACCATCGTCAATGGCTATGGTATTG
This sequence comes from Ancylomarina subtilis, assembly GCF_004217115.1. Taxonomy (NCBI): domain Bacteria; kingdom Pseudomonadati; phylum Bacteroidota; class Bacteroidia; order Marinilabiliales; family Marinifilaceae; genus Ancylomarina; species Ancylomarina subtilis. Next base: position 1,743,439 of record NZ_SHKN01000001.1, read on the forward strand.
AACTCGGCAGCAAAACAGCCCGACTTCTCAATCTGTTTTTTCACCATCTGTCCAACAGCTTGCAGGTGTGCATGTCCCGGAACAAACTGCGAAAATGAGTTCACTACGGCTATTACAGGCTTCCCAAACATCTCTTCTTTCATGCCATTGGCACGCCAAAGACTTCTGGCTCCTGCCATGCGTCTGCCCTCGGTGGTTTGGCTGCTGCGTAATTGATTTTTATACATCTTGGTTAATCGTTAAGTTATTTGTCCTAATCTTGGTTATCAGTTGTCTGTTATCGCTTATTAAGCGGAGCCGAAGCAAAAAAAACGCTCTTCCGTTTCGGGAAGAGCGCTCATAATTTCGTTAGTTCGAATTATTGTGTGTGCACGCTTTCCCTCATCCTCATTCTAATAATGACGATGACCATAATAATGATAATAATGACTAGCTTACTTGATAACATACAATAATCTGATCTAAAAAAAAGCCCCTTCGTTTCGGAAGAGGCTTAGAATATTTTGTAAAACTTGTTTCGTTTAGTTTAATATGCACAACCTCGATTCATGTCCAATTAGGACGCGAATAATGACGTTGATAATAATAGTTGTATTCAATTGCATATTGTTTTTTCTACTTGCAGATTCCTAACTAATTTATTGAAATCCTTTTGTTTTAATCTTGTCAACGAACCTTTACAATCTCTCTTTCGATCTGATTACGCTGACAAATCTATGCGACAAATATAGCTTATAAAATCTTTTATTTCCAAATCATACGATTCCCAAACCTGATTTCATCCTCTAAAAAAAATCTAAATAAGAATAGGAAACACCAGTATTTACGGGCTTTCTTATTTTCAGAACATTTTCTAATTCATATTACTTTCACAGCTTTTCTTACTGATGAAATTAATAGAGATTAATCATTTTTCAAATTCAATATCATGTAAGCATAGACGATAAATATGACAAACTCAAGAGGAAATTACTTTCCTATCATTATTGGGACAAAAAGCCGAAGTACTTATCCCCCAGCAGTATTTTTATTCATCTAAAAAAAACTTATTCTATCTCTCCCAAATTAGTCACCTCATCGGTTAGTTTATAATCGTATTCGGGGTACTCAAACAGACTCATTCGGGGTTCGGTTTCCCCAATGGAATAGCCCCATATACTTTCATAATCGGCAATATCTTCTCCCATTTCTTCCAACTGGTTTAGATATTCTCCTATAGACTTTGATTCAATAATAATCACCTTATCCATCTCATGCACAGCCGGACTATGAGCACGTGTTTTATCCAACTCAAATTCCAATATTCTTCGCCCATAACGTGTGATCCCAATCGTTCTGAAAGTCATACTCTTTCCTACTCCAGGCAAGTTCAGTACATTCCTATCTGTAGCAAGAAAGGGTAAAGCTGCTTTTCGCATTAAATTTTGAATATTATCAACCAAGACCTCTGCATGACTTGGAAAATCACTTATTGCATCCTCATACTCAGGCGGAACTTGCCCTATTCTCTTTTCCTCGGTTAACTCCTGAACCGATCGCTCATTTGTGGCAAAATTGAAACTGTTTTCCATATAACCTTTTACACTGAAAGTATAGTAATTCAAAATCCCTATCTCATTAAGTGTCTGGCGGAGTTTTGCTGAATGCCCCCGACGCGATGCTGCCGAAGTCAATACCAGTTGGTTGGTAACAGTCCATCCTGCACTATTTAACAAACGCACCGCTTCACGTGCTTCAGGTGTAAGCTCCATGGGCGATTCAAAATGCGTTTGAACAATAAACTTCTTCACGCCCAATTTCGATGCTTTGTGTTTAAAATCCTTCAGAACCTGCACAAACTCTAAGCTAATTCTTTGAGGTAGATAGACAGGTATTCTTGTTCCCAAACGAACTCTTAAAATCTCAGCATATTTCTCTCCATCCTGACGTTTCTCATTCGCTTTCTTTTTTCGTAAGGCCATATCATAAACGGCATCCAAAATTTGTTTTAAAGATAGATTCGAGCACATAAAAGCATCGCCACCAGTAATTAATATATCACGCAATTGAGAATCAAATTCGAAATATTCCAGCAAACGATTTAGTTTATCAGGCCAGCTTTCTTTGGGTTTTAGTTTGTCGAGGTTAAAATTCAGGTTACCTCGCTGAAAATCGAACATGCGTTGACAGGAGGCACAAAGCCCTGCACAGGCTCGTCCCATAGTATCGGGGATTAGGATAGCCACCTCAGGATAGCGACGATGAATATTATGACTCGATGGCAAAATCCAACCTGCGGCATTGGGTTTTCCGGGTTCAACCAAGTCTTCTTTTTCCCAGGCCACAATATGGCCGTATTCATCAATCAATTGCTGGCTATACACCACATAATACCGGATTGCCAAATCGGCACCAATGGCAAAATAGGGGACGCGAACATGAAGCAAGGATAAATAATAGGGATTAACGAAAAAGGGAATGCCTTTCTTTTCTGCTTCGTAAAGAATCTTCATAGAATCGGGATCGAGAGATTCATCCAATAACTCGTTCAACAAATCGGGAGAACGAACGGCAAAACTTAGGTGAAACCTGTAATCATCCCACCATTTAAGCATCAAAAAATATTTTTGCTCATCACTCAAGTTGGGGGGAAACACATACCTGTTACTTTTTATCTCGCCAGAATCAATTTTCTCAATCAGAACCTTAATAATACGTTCCCGATTTTCTTCCCGGAGTTTTATTATTCGGGGATCAAGCCCTGTACTCCAACGATTCATCCACTCTTCAAGTTTTTTACGGCTTGGCATTTCGCGCTTGTAATCGCCACAAAACTGACGAAACAAATAAAGCATATCATTGAAAAAATAGGGTTTTGCCCCACCCGTTCCGAAATTAACAGCGAGCCAAATTAATTTGATAGGATTACTGACGGCCTTTTCTCCTCCAATATTGGGATCATCAAATTCACGGCCCGCATTATCAATATAATCGAGTATTCTGATGGCTGCAAAATCACGCCAATTTAATTTCTCATAAGCTTCCCGACCTTTGACTTCCCCTTTATAAAACAGATAGGCTTCCTTGTGTTTTTTCAATTCTTCGAGCACCCAGTTCCTAACTCCCTCCAAGGCTTCGGTTGAATTTTTGGCGTGATGCATAATTTCTTCTAAAACCGGACTCACTTTTAAGAGTTGCTTTAAAAGCATGTGCGATTTTACCGTAATAGCGATATGATCTAGTTGGTGTACTTTCGATACCATTTTTCATTTTTTTGCATTCTCTTTAAGATACGATTTTTTAAGGTGTTTTACTAATTCATTTCTAAAGAGAAAGCTTCTGATATCTGATAAAATCAGTACTAAAGGCAGGTCAAAACAGATCCTGGTCGCAGTCTGACTTTTATGCTTATCAGAGCAGAATACGATAACCAGGACTTTAAATCCTCTACTTAACACCAAAAAGAAGTGAATAGATAATTAGAGCAATTAATAGAAATCCAATAAACAGGAATAAGAAACCAAAGAGTTTAACAGATCGACTTCTTTCCTTTGTGATTTCCATTTCAACAATTTGTTCTTTCAACTTACCTGAACTCTTGAGTTCTTGATAATCTCTTGGCCGATCTTTCTTATAGTCTTCGAGCAAAACATGCCCTGTAAAGATCACCGTATCCATTGGAAATGATTCGGGACGGAAATGGGTATTAAAGAAATGAATGGTAAAAATGAAACCCACGGCTAGCAATGCTTCGTCGCTATGAATGATTTGGGCAACATTGATCAACCATCCCGGTAGAAATTTGGTGAAAACTTCAGGGAACCACAACATTAAACCTGTAAAACCAATAATTGCAACGCCCCAAAAAACAGCAAAATAATCAAATTTTTCCCAATAGGTCCATCGTCCATATTCCGGACGCTTCCCTATTCCAATAAACCATTTTACACTTGCCCAAAAATCTTTAAGATCCTGGCGATTGAACATGAGAGAATGTCTACCAAATATAAAGGCAGACCACTTCATTCCCATTTTGCGCTTGTTCAGTAACAAACTATACAAATGATAAACAAAGTAAGAAAATGTCACAACAGCCCCCATACGGTGCAAAATTCCTGCTGTCTCAACACCTCCCAATAAGTCAACCAGATATCTGGCCCATTGCATATTAGCAAATTTCAGCATCATTCCTGTTAAAGCCAAAATCACGAAACTTAGAATAACAAAGATGTGTGTGTATCGCTGACTATCGGTGAAACGTCGTATATAAACCGCCTTACCTTTGGGTTTATGCAGTTTCCGTTTCCTTCTCTCCCTTAAGGATTGAGGTAACCACAACAAGGTGTGCAGACCAAAGAATCCGAAAACAAAAATCAACAAGGAAGACATACTCCAAAAAGTGTAATATAAAACGGGGTATTCATCCCGATTATTATGAGTGGCATGCGTCAAAAAACCTGTAAATCCCATATTGGCATCTTCATGACATTTCTGGCAAGTAGCTACTATATTGTTATAACCTACTGCAGAATTCGGATGTCTAACGTTCATATCAGAATGGGCTCCGTGACAATCGGAACAACGAGCAGCCTGTAAATAGCCAAGCTGATAAGCTTTTCCATGGTAGGTTTCCATATAAGTATCCGACAAACGCTTGTGACAGAGACCACATTGATGGGTGATTTCATGCATAAATTTATCCTTATCAATCTCGGATATCAGATGAGCCGAGTGACAGACCGTACACGTCGGGTATTTTTCCTTCCCTTTATCATTCACTATACTATGATCACTCTTGATGTAAGTATTGTAAATGCCCCTATGACAAGTCCCACAGGTTGCTGGTATATTTTTAGGGTAAACCGAAGATCTTTCGTCACTATCTTTCAGCATAAAATGAGTGGTATGGCAATCGGTACAAACGGCACTCGACAAAAGCCCCTTTTTAATCATACCCTTACCATGTACACTTGAAGAATAGTCGTGATAAGCATCCACTTCCTTAAGAGTCGTTTGCGCAATTGCCCTGCCATTTTCACGATGGCAACCTCCACAAAGTGCAGGTATGGAAAGACGATAAACAGGAGACGTTTCATCCTTTTTAGTTTTAATCAGATGCTTCCCATGACAATCTGTACAGTAAGGCGCAGATTCTTTCCCTTCGAGATGTGCGACGCCATGCCCACTTATGACATAAATCTCAGATATCTCCGCATGACAAGAAGAACAATCCACTTTACCAGCAGTCTCACAAGGTCGTTTCTTTCTGGCAGAAACATCGGAGTGGCATTTCACACAGGTAATATTGTTGTGGGCTGAACTTGTCAAAAGATTCACATCAACCTGGAGAGGAATGGTATCCAAACCAACCACTTTATGTATTTCTTCCTTTTCGTGGCACTCCAGACATGAACGATCAGAAATTGTTTCAAGAATATTCTGGATACTAACAATATGAGGCGGATGACAATCGGTACAAGCTGGAATGGCCCCCGGTCTTTTCTCCCACTGTTCTTCGTTTATCACCTTGGTATGGACCTGTTCGATTCTTGCATGGCATTTCATACAGGTTGCAGCAATATTATTGAGTGAAATGCTGGAATGTCGGTTCGTGTGAGGTAAAATCAAATGATTCCCGTGGCAATTGTTACAGGTAGCTGTCACAATCAGACCACTCTTATACAGCCCCTTACCATGAATACTCTGACTGTAATTTTCTAAAATATTATGCTCGGTAATTTTATAAGTTCGGGTCACAGGAGCACCTTCGCGATGGCACTTTCCACAAAGAATGGGAATGTTCATTTTATAAGTCCGACTATCAGGATTAGAATGGGACAAAATATCATGCCATCCATGACATTCCCTGCAATCGGGAGCATATCTTGCGTTTCGGGCAAGAGCTTTACCATGAACCCCCTCTTTAAATTTAGCCATAGCCTCTTCATGACAAGTCCCACAGTCTACAGCTTTCATTTTTGCGGGATGTGGCCAATCATCCCCAACAGCTGCTTCAGGATGACACGAAATACAGGTCACATCCTTATGAATGGATTTAAGTAAGAGCGGATGATCAACCCAAACCGATTGTTTTTTAACATTCCCTTCTCTAACAATATAAGGATCGTCATGACACATCATACAGGTTTCGTCATCCTGGGCAATAAGATGTAGGCTACTGAAGAGAGCCAGTAGAAAGATAAGAATCCAAATGAAGCCTTTAAGTTTGATGAGATAGGAATCATCCATATCGAAGGAAATAATAGCTATTAAACTTATTTCCTAACTAAGTTAATGACTATTCAAATGAAATAAAAAAAAGTGTGGGATTAATTCCACGCAAATGAAAATAGATATTCATATTTTAATATCTCGGATTTAAAACATTTCAATTAATATTTCAAAAAACTCCCTTAAATTTTCACACACTTTATCTTTCGTTAGGTTGTTATTTATGATTTGGTTTTATTTTAATATTGTGAGATAATGATTTTCTGTATATCCTTGCAATTTCAAGATATTTATCTAACTTTTCCTTTATAATCTTTAAATTATCATTGACTCTTCTAATCGATTTCAATAAATTATTCTTGTTTATTTTTAAGGTTGAAGAAGAATTCTTAACCTGCTCTAAGTGAGAAAGCGCTAAATTTAATTCTCCTTCAATATTGTCAAGCATCTTTTTTATTTCTGAATCACTTTTATATGGCAAGTAGTATTTGTTTTGATAATCGATATATTCGTTTAACAAATGTACTCCCTCGCTATAATACTTTAAAGCTAAGTTATACTGCCCTTCATTTAGCTTATCATAATACTCTTTTATAGAAAAGTTCAGATGATTAAGATTATCTAAATCTAAATAACTTGCTATTCCATTGGATTTTATTCTAATACTAGTATTTGTTAATCGCTGGATTTCATTCTGATTATCGAAAACTTTAAGAGTGTCAACAAAATTAAAAAACACCCTTTTTGGGGATTTAGATTTTCCTTTTTGAAACTCTCTTTTTGTAATTGGGTAATTCGAAAATTGCCACAAAGGATCAAAGGGAATATGGGTTTTTATAAAGCGGTCAGGTCTCACCATGAAATTATTATTATCTATTTCCTTTACAAAATGAAAATCTTTTATATAACCAGCACCCCAAGTTGGATCAGTCAAATACCATATTGAGTCAATCATTAAAGCACACCATGCATGTGGACTATAAAGTACTTGACTATATTTCTTTGTATACCCTGTAACAACATAGGTCCTGATCCCTACTTTAGATGCAATAGCCGAATATAAATTCACATAATCACGGCAAACTCCTTTCCTAACCTTAAGAATATCTTCACTTTTCGAGCTTGAATTCACAAACATATTATCACAATCATAATCAATATTTTTAGCTATCCAAAAGAAAATTGCTCTTGCCTTTTGCTTTTGTGTAAGAAATTTCAAGTTGACATAATTAGCAATATCTTGTACAGAAGAAGTTGAGGAATCAGAAATTTGAAGCATGGCTCTTTCAATAAAAGTAAACTTACCACTCTTCTGAGCTTTTAATACTAAAGGAGAACAAATTAGCAAAAGCAATAAAATATTTTTAAACATCAGATTATATTTAGATAACTATTTAACTAAACTTATAAGGTCGTTTTTACATACTTTTATAAACCAATCTTACTTGGGCTATGATGAAAGACAATCAAACAATATAAATCTAAATATTATCTTATTAATATATTTAAAGTGTTTGTTAAATAAGCTTAAAATACAATATACATAATCACAGAACTCCCAATAGGTATTTGGTGTGAGTAAAATGCTATCCAGTCTATTAATAATTTAAATCATAACAGAGACAGGGATCATCCCCAGACAATCAAATTTGAGAGTCTGCTTTTATACTCTCATGAGAAATCATAGAACCAATAGCACTCATATCCAACTTCGATAAACCAATAAACCTGGAGCATCAGCCACTTTCGCGTCCATACTCCAGGTTATCACGATAGAGACTTTAGGCTCTATTAGTAGTTATCCAAACCCTAACTTATAATAGTCCCTATTTCAAATTCTCATTTAAAAAGTCAGTCATCATTCCATAAAGGTGCAAACGAGTTTTACCTCCATAAATACCATGATTTCGATTGGTGTATAAGTGCATTTGGAATTTCTTGTTGTTCTGAACCAATTCTTCAGCTAACTCAAGACTGTTCTGCAAGTGCACGTTATCGTCTGATGTCCCGTGGATCAATAGGAATTTTCCCTTCAGCTGATCGGCAAAAGAAATCGGTGCATACTTATCGTAGCCTTCAGAATTTTCCTGTGGTGTGCGAAGGTAACGTTCCGAATAAATGCTATCGTAGTAACGGTAAGTGGTTACAGGCGCTACAGCAATTCCCGCCGAAAAAACATCGGCTCCGCGGAACATACAAAGCGAGGACATTTGACCACCAAAACTCCAGCCGAACACACCGATTTTACTACCATCAATATAATCCAAACCAGCCATATATTTACCGGTTTCTATCAAGTCTATAGCTTCCAAATTCTGAATTTGCATATAAGTACATTTCTTAAAAGCTTCCCCGCGAGCACCTGTTCCTCGATTATCAACACAAACCACCACGAAACCTTCCTGAGCCAAATATTCGAACCACTCAAAACGGTAACGATCTAAAACACGCTGCGATCCCGGACCTCCATAGAAAGTCAATAGTGCAGGGTAATTCTTCGAAGCATCAAAGTTCGTGGGCTTAATCATAAAGGCATTCAATTCCACATCTTCAGAAGTTTTAAATGAAAAGAACTCTCGTTGTGGTAATTGATAAGCGGCCATTTTCATTTTCAAGTCTGCATTATCTTCAAGCACACGAATTTGCTTGCCTTTGGCATTGTGTAAAGTCACCAAAGTTGGTGTCTTGGTATTCGAAAAATAATTGATGTAATATTTGAATCCTTTGCTGAAAACAGCCGAATTCGTTCCGACATCTGTACTCATTTTTCGGGTGCGTTTTCCTTTTATATCAACCGAATAAATCTCACGTTGCAGAGGCGAAACGGCTGCAGCCTGGTAATAAAAAAGCTTGTGCGCCTCGTCATAACCCAGGAACTGAGTTACATCCCAATCTCCACTGGTAATTTGGCGCTTAAAATGGCCCTCTATATCGTAAAGGTAAATGTGATTGAAACCCAATTTCTCACTCGTTAAAATGATCGATTTTCCATCCTCAGTAAAAGTCAAATCGTCGTTCACATCAATCCAAGCCTTATTCTTCTCTTCGTAGATCAACTTGGTCTCACCCGTTTGGGCATTTGCAAACAAGAGTTCGTAATGGTTTTGATGACGATTCATGCGAACCAGACTCAACACTTCAGGATTGCGTGTCCATTTGATTCTGGGAATGTACTGATCGGTCTCCTCACCCACATTCATCGTCTTAATTTTATCCGAAGCCAAATCATAAACATGAATACTCACCACTGAGTTATCTTCACCCGCCTTGGGGTATTTAAAGGTGTAGTTTTCGGGATATAAGGCATTGGCTTTCTTCTCCGGGTATCTGCCTTTAAAAACAGTCATATTAAACTGTTTCACACGAGATTCATCGAAACGCATAAAAGCAATACGCTTGCCATCGGGAGACCATTGAAAACCTTTACTAAAAGAGAACTCTTCTTCGTAAACCCAATCTGGTGAGCCATTGATAATGTGATTGTATTTGCCATCAAAGGTGAATTGTTTCTCCTTATTGCTCTTCAAATCTTTAATAAATAAATTATTCTCTCGAAAGAAACAAACCTGATCGCCTGCAGGTGAAAAATCAGCCAACTGCTGACGTCCTGAAGATAGTGCCTCTAGTTTCTTATTCTCTCTGTCGTAAACAAAAAATTCAGCCGAATAAGAATGTCGATAAATATTGATTCGATTACTTGCCAGCAAAAGTTTCTTCTCATCTGATGAAAATTGGTAACTATCAATTCGCTTAATCTTCGAATTGTCAATTGTTGACAGATCAAATAAAACTTCTATCAGTTTTCCGGTAGCATAAGCATATTTTTCAACACGTTGCCCATTTTTCAAAATGGTGTAATGCAAGCCATCGTTCATCGAACGCAAACCATAAACCGATTGAGCATTAAACGTTCCGTTTAAAGTCACATCTTCCAATGTGAAGAGTTTGTCACCATTTTGCGCTCCTGCAATAAATGCAATCAGCAATAAAGGAATTATGAGTAATCGTTTCATATATAAGGTTAAAATTATAAGTTTAAAATAGTTGAACTGCCTACAAAGAAGCAATCCAACTATTTACCAAACTAAAAACTAATTGAGTTGATGTTTAAAATTCTGTGTGTTCATTACGGCGGATAATTTCGTTCTGAAGATCCTCCCCCAAATCGTTAAAATAATCGCTGTATCCTGCTACACGCACAATCAGATCTTTATACGATTCCGGATTTTTCTGTGCATCGCGAAGGGTATCGGCACTGACCACATTGAATTGAATGTGATGTCCATCCATGCGGAAATATGAACGAACTAAATTCATAACCTGAGTAATACCAGCTTCATCCTCCATAAACTGAGGACTGAACTTTTGATTCAATAGGGTTCCTCCGGTACGAAGATGATCAATCTTTGCAGCTGATTTCACCACTGCAGTTGGGCCTTTGGTATCGGCACCCTGATAAGGAGAAATCCCTTCGGAAAGTGGCATTTCGTCCAAACGTCCGTCGGCTGTAGCCCCCATGATATTTCCAAAGTAAACATGGCAAGTCGTCGGAAGCATATTGATACGAAAAACGCCCCCTTTTGCAGTGGATCTGCCGTTTATCACCTCGTAAAAGGTTTCAAAAATATCAATAGCTAGATCATCAGCATAATCGTCGTCGTTACCATATTTGGGTGTCTTATAAATCAAATCACTACGCAACTGATCGTACCCCTCAAAATTGGCATCCATCGCTTTTTTCAATTCAGTCAGACTCAGCATCTTCTTTTCGAAAACATTCAATTTAATGGAAGCCAACATGTCACTCAAACTGCCCAGGCCTACCCCTTGAACGTATGAGGTGTTATAGCGAGCACCGCCTGCATTATAGTCTTTCCCTTTACTGATACAATCGTCAACCAAAACCGAAAGGAAGGGCACTGGCAAGTAAGTGGCATACAAACGCTCAATTACATTATTACCTCTCAGCTTGATATCGGCAAAATATTTCACCTGCTTTTGCCAGGCAGCAAATAGCTCTTCATAAGAACTGAAACTTGACAATTCGCCCGTTTGTAAACCAATCAATTTACCCTTACGAGGATCAACACCATTATTCATGGTCACTTCAAGAATTTTAGCCAAATTAAAGTAACCACTCAAACTGTAATTCTCAGTTCCAAAAGCACCCGTTTCAACACAACCAGAACAGCCACCATTACGCGCATCTTCGATACTTTTCCCTTGACGTAACATCTCCTGAATAATTGCATCGGTATTGAAAATTGAAGGCTGACCAAAACCTGTTTTCACAATTCGAAGGGCACGCTTGATAAAGCGATCCGGATTTTTCTTGCTCAACTGAACCATCGAACTTGGTTGCAAGAGACGCATCTCTTCAATCACATTCAACAGAACGTATGACATCTCGTTCACCGCATCAGATCCATCCTCCTTTAAACCTCCAAGATTGATCAAACAGAAATCGGTATAGGTATTACTTTCTTTAGCCGTCACACCCATTTTAGGTGGTGCGGGATGGTTATTGAATTTGATCCAGAAAGCATGCAGTAATTCATACATGTTATCCTCCGATAATTCTCCAGACTTCACTTCCTTCTCGTAAAATGGCAACAAGTGCTGATCCAATCGACCTGGATTAAAGGAATCCCAAGGGTTAAGCTCTGAAATCACACCCAAATGTATAAACCAGTAATGCTGTAATGCCTCGTGCATGGTTTGTGGTGCATGTGCTGGTACCCGGCGACAAACCTTAGCCATCTGCTCCAGTTCTGCTTTTCTCACAGCATCCTTTTCTGCTTTAGCCAAGCCCTCCAATTCTTCAGCATGACGTTCTGCAAAATGGATAATCCCATCGCAAACAATATCCATTGCTTTCAGCTCTTCCTGCTTATCGTAAGCCTCATTGTCCTTGAAAAAATCCAAAGCCTCAATTGCTTTAGCAATATCCTTTTTTACATCAATAAAACCTCTTTGAAACATTTTTTTACCCAAAACCGTATGCCCGGGAGCACGCTGCTCCTGAAACTCAGTAAAAATACCAGACTCATAAGCATTCAACCACTCAGGAGTCATATTGCCAATCAGTTTGTCACGATTGGTTTTGCCGGTCCAGAAAGGGATGATGCTTTCCTCATAAACTTTGAATGTTTCCTCATCCACCTTGAAAGACACTTTTTCTCTTTCGTTCAATATTTTAAGATCATCCAGAGAGTGAATGCAAATTTCAGGATAAGTTGGGCAAGCTTTGGGAGCAGGTCCACGCTCACCAACAATCAGTTCATTGGGATTGATACAGATCGTTTTATTAGCAAAAAAATGTTGGAAAGAAAGAGCACGTTTCACTGGAGTAGAAACCATTTGTGCCTCATCTGATTTATAAAATTCGGTCATTAACAAAGCACGCTCAGGCGATATGCAGTTGATTGCATTTAAACTTTGTTCTCTTAGTTTTTGTATTCTTGTGTTCATGATTTTGTTTCATTAATAATTGACAATTATCAATTGTTTTCAACCTCCTACTTTCACTTTATACCCTTCAGCTTTAAAAACATCCTGTACCCAAACAGTGTCTTCTTCCATCAGAGATGGGATATCGGGCATTAAACTCTCTATACCAAAACGTCGAAACTTATCCTGTCCGGTTCGGTGATAGGGTAGAATATGAAATTCAGGTTTATTGGCTAATTCATTCAGAAAGTCAAGCATTAAATTGATATTCTCTTTCGAATCGTTATAACCAGGAATCATCGGGAAACGAATAATAATTTTCGTGCCTTTTTCCGACAGGTACTTCAGGTTATCAAGAATCAATTTATTGGAGACTCCAGTATTTTTCTGGTGTTCGGCATCAAGCATGTGCTTCAGGTCGAAAAGGAAAAGATCCACATTGTCAGCTATACGATCAATCTTGTCCTTTGATGCATAAGCTGTAGTATCCAAAGCGGTGTGGATTTCTCTTTCTTTACAGGCTTTAAGTATGGCCTCAAGAAAATCAATCTGCATCAATGGCTCTCCACCACTGAATGTTACGCCTCCACCCGATTCGTCAAAAAAGAGTTGATCATTTTCTATTTCAGAAATCAATTGGTCAAGCGTATAGACTTTGCCAATTTCCGACTCATCGACGACTTCAATATCCCCCAGACGATTGTTTCGACAAATTGACTCAACACCTGCCTTATAGGATTCCGGGTTATGGCACCAGATGCAACGCAAAGGACAGCCCTTAAAAAAAACTGAGGTCCGAATCCCCGGTCCATCATGCACGGCATAACGTTTAATATCAAATACAATGGCTTGCATTGTTTCAAACTTAAGCATACAAGATATCAACAAGTTGCAATCATCCCATTAAGGATATGCCCTGATACTCGTATTACAATTAATAAAATGTGATTATAATTATCGACCGATAGGATGTAGTCGAATTTAATTCCAAGAATTAGAATATAGAGATAGATGCAGGATCAACAAATCCAACATTCGTAGAGACCTTTATAGGAAGGTTTTTGTATTACGGTTTTAGCCATTTTGCTTACAGACTTTTTAGTAACTCTGTAAAGTTATGACTTTTTTTGAATTGAAAAACTGATTTTCAGCAGCCTTCGTAAGTCAGACTGTTTCTAATTAATAGGATCTAAAATAAACTGTAAGTCCTTATTCCTTTTTAAACTTAAAGTCATTTCAAAACCTAAGTCTTTATCATTCCAATATGTGGGATGCCATCTTCAAGATATTCCTCGCCTTTTTGGACAAAACCATGACTTTCGTAGAACTTCTTCAGATATTTCTGAGCAGATATTTTAATTCGATCTTCTCTGTAATGTGCTTTTATGGCTTTAATACACTCAGTCATCAGAGCATGACCATAATTATATCGCCTTTCATCTTCTGCAACAATCACACGTCCAATGCTGCAGGTATCAAAATAATCGCCCTTATCAAACAAACGAGCATACGCACAAATCTTCTTGCCCTTAAAGCCTAATACATGCAAGGCTTTTCTGTCTTTTCCATCCTGATCGAGGTAAACACAATCCTGCTCTACAACAAAAATTTGCGATCGTAACTGCAATAGATCATACAATTCATCAAGGGTGAATTCTTTAAACTCTATAACTCGCCAATCCAGAGCTGAGGTTTCTATATTTGCTTTCATCATCATATAAAACGACACAAAGACCACGAATTCGTAAACCCGTGGTCTGACATTTATTAATAAATGTGATATTTTCTATTTTGCATTAGAAGGCAATTCAAGCCCATAGCCTGAAATCTTATCTTCACGCTTGAGCAAAATTGCAAAAAACAGTCCCAGAATCCCCAAAGCTGCAAACATGATTAGGGTATACGTATAATCCAAACTCTTAACCCCTTCGGCATTTGTCTTATCCAATACCACTCCAGCTAAAATAGGGAAAATCCATAAGCCGATATTCTGAATCGAAAACATGAAACCATAGGCCGAACCAATCCGTTTTTCATCAACAATTTTAGCCACAGATGGCCACATTGAAGCAGGTACCAATGAAAATGCAATGCCCAAAATAACCATTAAAACATAAGGATTGATTGTAGTAAACGCGAAGCAGGTATGTACCAAAACCAGTATTAATGATCCATAAATCATCAAACTGGCTGCACGCCCATATTTATCAACAACAAAACCAAAAAGAGGGGTGAAAAACATAGTCCCAATCGGCAACATAGATGAAATAAAACCCGACTCTTTCACACTTAAACCAAACTTATTTAAAAAGAAATCGGCAGAAAAAGATAAAAAAGGAAAGACCGCTGAATAGAATGTCAAACACAACAATGTCACATACATAAACGAAGGATTCATAATCAGTTTCTTCAAATCAGATAGTCTAAATGGATCACTTTTTGCAACTCCACCATCTTGTTGACTTTGTCTATCCAATTTTAAATCCAACATCATGTAAATCATGAAAACAAGTAGCGATGCTGTTACAAAGAAAGCTGCAAACCAGATGGCTGTTGTCCATCCTGCCGGAGATTCAATCAAGATTGGAGACAAATTAAAAGCCAGGAAAGAACCTGTTCGTGCCAAGCCTAGTTTCACTCCAAAAGCCAAAGCCAACTCTTTCCCCTTAAACCATTTCACAATAATTTTGGATATAACCACAATACTGGTCTCAGCACCCAATCCAAAAAGGAAACGCCCTAGAAGCATCATCTTCAATTCCGGAGAATAGGATGGCATAAACGAAGACATAAATCCGTATCCCCAGCCCCCGTTGGTATAAATATCGCTGGCACCATAGGCCGTAATTAAAGCACCAAAAGCCATGAATGATACGAACATGAAACCTGTTCTCCGAATTCCCAATTTATCAAGAATAACACCACCCAATACGGCCATTAATAAAAACACATTGGGAATAGAATAAACGGAAACAAAAAGTCCAAAATCAGTTGATGAAAAACCAAATTCTTCGGTAAGTTTTGATTTTAAAGGTGATAACGCATCATAAAAATAATAGTTGGCTGCCAACACAAAACCTACCATAAGTAGCATTCCCCAACGAATCCATGCATTATCACGAAGTGTCATTTTCAAATTTCCCATATCTGTTTTAACTAAATGTTTGTTGTCTTTTATAATTAGGTTGAATTTTTATCAGCTTCGAAAATACAAATTAAATTGAGACTTATACTTTAAAATACATGTATCCTAATCTTATATTATTCTTTCTATACAGAAAATTATGACTAAGTTTTTTTGTAATTAAATCGATGAATTAAGCGCAATGATTATCTTTAATAAATATTACATCATCAGAACTCAATTCTTTTTAGATATGAAGGCGCGCACACTCCATTTTTTACTCCTGCTTATTATTCCTTTGATTTCATTTTCTCAAAAAGCAAATGATAGTTTAGAGGTTAACAAAGTCAAAGTGTATCAATTCGATATTAAACAGGAAATTGGACCTCCGGTTTGGCGACAAACCAAAGATGCCTTTAATGAGGCTAAAGACTGGAACGCGAATATCTTCCTCATTCATATGAATACCTACGGAGGTATGGTGGTTCATGCCGATTCAATCCGCACCGCAATTCTCAACAGTAGGATCCCTGTTTATGTCTTTATCGATAATAATGCAGCCTCTGCAGGAGCTCTTATTTCTATCGCCTGCGATAGTATTTATATGCGTACGGGGGCTAATATAGGTGCTGCAACTGTAGTCAATCAAACAGGACAAGCCATGCCTGACAAATATCAATCCTATATGCGATCGACCATGCGAGCCACGGCTGAATCTCACGGAAAAGATACCCTGATTCAGAATGGCGATACCCTTATTAAATGGAAAAGAGATCCATTGATAGCTGAGGCAATGGTTGACCCACGCACCTATATCGAAAATGTGATTGACACGGGTAAAGTCCTGACGTTTACACCAAACGAAGCCATTAAGAATGGCTACTGCGAAGGCATCGCTAATTCGATTGAAGAAGTATTGGAACAAGTGAATGTTAAAGAATATGTCATTAAAAAATACGAACCTTCAGGCATAGAAAAATTAATTGACTTTATGCTCAACCCGATGCTTCAGGGTATTTTCATTATGCTTATCGTTGGAGGTATCTATTTTGAATTGCAATCGCCTGGAGTTGGTTTTCCTTTGATAGTCGCAATCATTGGTGCTTTTCTGTATTTCTCACCACTCTATCTTGATGGCCTGGCAGCCAATTGGGAGATTATTCTTTTTGTTATAGGCGTTGTCTTACTTGGAGTTGAAATATTCGTCATCCCCGGGTTTGGAGTTGCCGGCGTATCAGGTATCGTACTCATTATCGCAGGTCTAAGTCTAAGTCTGATTGATAATGTCAATTTTGAGTTTGAACCCCGACACATTAAATCCCTTTTAGGAGCCATTCTGCTAGTCACATTTTCCATGTTAGCATCTATCATCATCTCCATCAATTTAAGTAAAAGACTTTTTGCCGGAAATGGTTTCCTTGGCAAATTGGCTCTAAATACAGAAGGAAAAATCGAGGAAGGTTTTATCGGAGTTGATATGAGTCCTAGAGCATTGATTGGCAGACAAGGTATTTCATCAACGGATCTTCGTCCTTCGGGTAAAGTAATCATCGATGATGAAGTTTACGATGCCAAATCAGAGGATGGTTTTATCAATAAGAACACAGAGGTTAAAGTCGTCAGATACGAAACAGGACAAGTGTATGTAATCAAAAGTGAAAATGGATAGATCTGTTAATTCGCAAAACTTCTATGTTTTTTTCATTGAACTTTGAACATCAACCTTTCGACTTGACACTTTAGCCTTAAAGCCTATCTTTACACTCAAAATAAGGGTCTATGAGTTTCATTGAACATATAATAAATGAACAGAGCATTACCACAGAAACAATAGCCTTCAGAATGCTATTGAGCCTGCTTGTTGGCGCTGTAGTGGGATTCGAGCGGGAATATCACAAACAACCCGCAGGACTTCGAACCCATATACTCATTAGTATGGGGGCTACTCTTATCATGTTGCTCTCTATTTATATTCCTCAAACATTTAGCCAGTATAAGCCAGCAGATCCTGCTCGATTAGCAGCTCAAGTTGTATCGGGTATTGGTTTCTTAGGTGCAGGAGCCATCATGAAATTTGGCTTTAACGTAAAAGGATTAACCACTGCGGCATCCATTTGGGTAATCGCGGCAATTGGTTTAGCTGTTGGTGCCGGTATGTATTGGGCCACGGCTATTGCAACACTCATTTTGTTGTTTGCACTGATTTTCCTCGATATTATTGAAAAATGGATCTTTCCTGCAAAATTCATCAAATATTTAAGAATATATTCTTCAGCAGGTTATGATTTGCAAACTGACCCCATCTCAGATTTATTAAAAAAACATAAGGTAAACATTCGCACGGTAGACATTGAACAAACCTTTGATGATAAACGGACTAGTCTTTATTTTGTTATTCAGATTAACGAGAATGTAAAAATCAACACCCTATCTAAAGAAATCGGTCAGATCGAAGGCGTACAAAGAGTTAAACTACAGCAAATTATCTAATCCTATTCCAACAACACATTACATTTACAAAAAATATATGAACCTAATTAATAATGGGAAACTCGATTTTTCCCAATTGGAAAGTATCACCAAAAAACCCAAGCTTTTCACTAGAGACAAGGTCAACTTTTGGCAAGATCCTTACATCTCCGAACATATTTTATACGCACATTTAGACGATGACAGTGATGAAGGTTCACGGAAATACGAGACAATTATCAAGTCTGTTTTGTGGCTTTCCGAATATATGGATCTGCCCAAAGGTGCACGTCTACTCGATTTGGGTTGTGGTCCGGGTTTGTATAGCGAACATTTCCATGGACAAGGTTTTAAGGTTACAGGGATCGACTTCTCGCAAAACTCTATCGACTATGCAAAGGAAGAGGCCAAAGCTTCACAATACGATATTGAATACCTCTGCCAAAATTATTTGGAGATTGATTACAGCAACGAATTTGATGTAATTACGCTCATTTATGGTGATTTATGTGTCCTTTCGCATCAGGAAAGAGATTTGCTTCTAACAAAAGTCCGGAAGGCACTCAAACCTGGCGGCTACTTAATATTCGATTTATTTACCAAACAATATTTCAACAAAGGACACGAAAACCAATCCTGGTATTTAAGCCGGGAAGAAGGTTTTTGGAAAGAGGACGAACATCTGCTCCTGCACGAACATTTCAAATACAAAAAAGAAAAAGTGCGCTTAGAGAAATACACCCTCATCATGAGCGACGGCGAAATGCAGAGCTACCACATTTGGAAACATTACTTCTCTCTCAAACGTGCCAAAGAAATGCTCCATGAGCATCAATTTATACTCAGGGACTTTTGGAGTGACCTCTGTGGCACCCCCTATAAAATTGAGAGTTCCTGGATAGGAATGATTGCTCAAAAGCCATTAAAATAATGATAATGCTTTCATCAAATCAGGATGAATAAATTCATAATTCAATCTTCTTTTAAGCTTTTCATTTGTGATCAGTTTAAAAGAAGATGAACGTCCCTCCTCTTCGTCGAAAATAGGTAGTGGTACACCAATCAGCTCAGCAGCTTTGGTATAAAATTCTCTTTTTGAAGGATGTGTGTCTGCTGTACAATTGAAGCATTCTTCCCACACATCTTGCTGAATGATTTCATTGATGATCTTTATACAATCGTCCCGATGGATTAAGTTAACAGGAGCGTCACCGCCTTTTACCATTCTACCAGATAAGAAACGCCCGGGTTTTCTGTTCCCTCCAAAGAGCCCCGAGAATCTTAGAATAGCGGTCTGATAATTCAGATTGTCTTTCATTATTTCCTCAATAGAAACCCAAACCGATTCACTCAATTCTGAGTTTTCATCAACTGGTTTTTCTGAATTTCGATAAACACCTGTTGAACTAATCAAGATTAACTTCTTAACAGGAGATTGCTCCAATACAGGTAGAAATTGCTTATAGAGATCAAGATCCTTTATCGTCAAATTTAAAACCAAAATTTCAGAATTCAGAAAGCTTTTCATAGCATCATTCAAATTCTCAAACCTCAATTGGTAAGCATCGATTCCTTGCTCTGACAAACGCTCTTTTTTATCAGGACTTGTAGTCGCTCCTTTTACTATAAAACCTTTATCCAGCAGATCAATAGCCAAAGATTCCCCTAACCAACCACAAGAAAGAATACTGATAGATTTCGAATTGGATATCTGCATGAGTCGATGATTAAAATATAAGTGATAATATGTTTCTCTTTAAGAACAAAGATTTACAAAATTTCTGAATTTCCACCTTTATAAAGGGAACAAGTTTTTGAATTAAGAACTATCAGAAATTTACATAGATAATACTTTAACCAGCGACTCCTCAAGTAAACCGAGTTGCTCTAACATCTCAGGTTGATCAATAAGAGCATTTTTAATAGTCTTTTTATAATCACGGACCCATTCAATTAATAAATCTAATATTTCATCTCTTATCTGAATGGCATGTTGAGCTTCAGTTCGCCCCTCTTCATTCAATTGAAAATAACTTTGAACATTTAAAATTGAGTTTTTAACTGCTACTACTTTCTCTGAATCTTGTCCATAAGCTTCCATTTTAGCTTTAAAATCAGGCTTGCTGATTAAACGGTTGCAAAAATCCAAAGCTTGAGAACACCAACCGCTGTAACTTATCTTGCGATTCTGATTAAGACCTAATGCTTGTTGTGCATTCGCATCATCTTTGAAAGCAACTTTCGAAATTAGGAGCAAATCCATGTAATTCTCATGTGCAATCTCCAATTTGCGTTGAAAATCGTACTCTGTTTGATGGTAATCATCGTACTCTGTTTGCGGAGTATTGTATAGTTCTTCCAACATTGAGATTAAAGATTCAACTTCAACAAATTTAAGTTCGTCATAACCAAATAAACCTACAGCCTGTTTTATGGTGGTATCGCTAATACTTTTATTTAATAGAAATTTTGTGTCAACTAGAAAATCCGCAATTGCTTCATTTAGTTTAATCATATTTGGGATAATTTAAAGAGTACTACTAGTTTGTCTTTTAGGATAATCCTATTCCCGATGAAATCATTATTTTCTCTTGGAGAAAATCGCTCCATTTAACGAATGAATAGTTTCACTTTAAAAGAGAAGACCATTCCTTTCGAAACAGTCTTCTATTTAGACAACATCGTCAATCTAAAATTCTTCTCACTCATCTCTCATATACTTTAGAACGATTTCACTTACAACTACATACATAAAACCAATTGATGAATATATCGATTTATTTTGAGTGACTTTGTTATACCCAAAAGTAATTTTGATTCTAATAGAGAACAACTACCCTAAAGTGTAGTTTTCTAATTGACTGATGCGAGATAAAATTCGGGAAATACTTTGGTTTCTTTATGGTTTGCTATTTTATACAGCAAATTTGTACACACACCAGCAGTAATCCATGAAGCAGGTGCTAATTGAGGGGGTGAATCATCGCATTTTTCCTTTACATAGGCTTCTAACACATTTTCTAACCACCTTAAATCTACATCAGGTTGACTGTTTTGAATAATGTGCTCAACAATGGCGACTTCAGCTTGCTCATCATGCCGAATAATATCTTTTAAGCTTTCACTTGACTGGTTAATAACAAAAACACATCCGGCCCAACCAAAGTTATAAGGATGTAGCACAGGAATATTATTTTTTAAGCAAATTTCGTCAAAAACAAATGGAGCAGTTGAAGTAAAATCAATTGTATTAATAGCAATATCAATACCATCAATATAATCAGCGCAATTGTTCTCCGATAAAAATACATTATGATACTTAATAACTGCCCTGGGATTAATCGTTTTAAGTCGATAGTATAAACTTTCAACTTTAGACTTTTCTATATCATACTCTGTATAGTTCTGACGATTCAGATTAGAATGCTCTACATTATCCATATCGCAAATGGTAATATTTTCAAACCCCAATCGTAAAGCGCACTCTGCAATATTACTTCCTAAACCAGCCCCTGCAATTAAAATTTTGGTATGCTTAATTATTTCTTGTTCTTCCGATGAAATATAGATTCGATTTCTTTGATACATAGTCGTAAAATATTAAAGTCAAGGTGAAAAGGTAAAGTCATAAGACTTACTCCTTAACCTGTTTTTATATATTGATTAAGCTGAATACAAATCTTGCTTCATATAAGAGTAACAAAGACTAATGTTCTGTTCCACAAATTTTTTGACACCTATGGCCGTATTAAACATGGGTACCGTTTCTGATCCCAAATAAGATTTTGAATTTCCAATCTGGGATGAATAAATTTCCATCAATTGTAATTTCTCAAATAACTTCCTGTCACATTCAGCAATTAAAATATTTGTCCTGTCTGCATAGATATGCTGCAAGGCATTGGCCATTAGCATCTTGAGTATGACAATTCTATTCTTTTTTAAAAGTGGGTCATCTTTAATTTTTTGCTGATCAATAGCAAAGCGACCTATATGCCATACTTCGTGAGGCTTATAACTTAATTCACTGACAATATCATCAACTTTAATATCAAAATCCTCTTCAATTGGGAGCTTGCAACTCCCATCCCACTTTTGAGCTTTTATGGTGCCAACAATTTCATGTTTTTTATTCTTTATGGCATAGAAATAAGAACTAGAAAAACTATCCAAATCAAGTTTTCTCGTTTTAATTAAATCAGAATAATTGATAATGTTTGAGTTTAAGTGCACCTGATGATTGACACGCAGAATAAAACGACTCACTTCAGCAAGGTGGTCCTTAGATACTAACCACAGTGAATAATCTTGAAAATCATCTAAAAGAATATCCATATTGATTATAAATTTTATGTGTTTATCTAATATTAGAGTTCTGAATCTTGCAAACAACTCCTCAAAAGTGTAGTTTTAGTTATTGACAGTATAAATTTTTAAGTTATTAAGTCAAAAAAAGGAGGGATATGATTGCAATAGAGAAGTTTTTTGATCCCATAAGTAAAGATGGTTATTTAGGAGACGACAATTACCAAATGATTAAGCAATATATGCTTGCACTTCGGGCTGTATCAAAGTTGATAAATCTGGGTTTTTATATTATCGACTACAACAAACAAGAATTTCTGTACGTATCTGACGATCCATTATTTTTATCAGGCTATAAGCAGGAAGAAGTCTTAAAAATGGGCTACGAATTCTACAATAAAGTCGTGCCTCCTGATGACCTGGATATGCTCTTGGAATTGAATGAAAAAGGATTCGAGTTTTTCTACAATCTACCCGTCGAAAGAAGAGATAAGGCTTCTATCTCCTACGATTTTAGATTAAAAAGAAGGGATACCGGGAGTGAAATATTGATTAACCATAAACTGACCCCACTTATTTTAACTGAAACAGGTAATATCTGGTTTGCTCTTTGTTTGGTTTCTTTATCGGTTGCTGAAAAACCAGGAAATATATTCATCACCTTTCAGGATAAAGATGAAAGATTTGATTATGATGTTATCAGAAAAAAATTTAAACCTGCAAAAGTCAAACACCTTTCAAAGCGAGAGAAAGATGTGTTACGTCTTATGATACAAGGTTATGTCACCTGCGAGATATCACAGCAACTTTTTATATCAGAAGAAACCGTTAAGTTTCATAAACGCAATATCGTTAAAAAGTTGAAAGTAAAAAGTGCTATGGAAGCTGTTTACTTTGCGACAATCAATAAGATTGTATAAATAAAAAAGCCGAAGAATAAATCTCCGGCTTGGGGTTGAAGCTTTGAGGTTGTCCAATTCCATAGCTTCAAAAATGAACTGACCAACAAGTGATCAGTTCAAATTCATAATATGTATTACAGGTCGCGACGCTGATATAGAGCATCTTCCATATCCATTTCGTCGAACTGCATATATTTATAAACTTCTTCTTGATGAGCTTCGATCTTCTCTTTGTAGATCGCCATATACTCCGCAGGAGTTGGTAATTTTCCTAATACAGAAACAACAGCACCAAGTTCAGCAGATCCCAGGTAAACCTGAGCTCCAGTACCCATACGATTGTTGAAGTTACGAGTTGAAGTCGAATATACATTTACCTTATCCGGAACACGAAGTTGGTTACCCATACATAGTGAACATCCAGGAGTCTCAACACGAACACCCAACTGAGAGAAAGTAGCAAAAGTCGCTTCTTCTTTCAATACAGCCTGATCCATACGAGTTGGAGGCGCAATATAAGTCCTTACCTTATCAGATGGCGTTAGACCATTCCAAACCTTCTCACAAGCACGGAAATGGCCAATATTTGTCATACATGAACCGATGAATACATCCTGAATTTCTGTGTTCTGAACATCAGAAAGTAATTTCACATCATCTGGATCATTTGGACAACAAAGAATAGGCTCAGTAATTGCAGAAAGATCGATCTCGATAGTCTCAGCATATTCAGCATTCTCATCTCTTGAGATCAATACCGGATTAGCCAACCATTCGTTACAAGCATCGATACGGTTCTGAATCGTTTGAGCATCTTCGTACCCCATCTTGATCATAGATTCCATCAAGGCAACGTTAGATTTCACGTACTCAATCACACGCTCTTCTGATAACTTAATACAACCAGCAGCAGCAGAACGCTCAGCAGTCGCATCAGTTAATTCAAAAGCTTGCTCGACAGTAATATCCTCAAGACCTTCCATCTCGATAATCTTACCGTTGAAAATATTGATTTTATTTTTCTTAGGAACAGTTAACTGTCCGTTCTGAATTGCAAAATATGGAATTGCATTTACCACATCACGTAAAGTGATACCTGGGTTAAGCTTACCTTTAAATTTGATTAATACAGACTCCGGCATATCCAATGGCATGAAACCTAATGCACCAGCAAAAGCAACCAAACCAGAACCAGCTGGGAAAGAAATACCCAATGGGAAACGTGTATGCGAGTCACCACCTGTACCAACAGTATCAGGGACCAATAGACGGTTTAACCAAGAGTGAATTACACCATCACCTTGCTTCAAAGGTACACCTTTACGCTCTGCCATAAACTTAGGCATAGACTTGTGCATTGCCACGTCAGTTGCTTTAGGATAAGCAGCAGTGTGACAGAAAGACTGCATGAACATTGGCGCTTCAAACTTCAAACATGCCAACTCTTTGATTTCATCGCGAGTCATAGGACCAGTCGTATCCTGAGAACCAACAGTCGTCATTTTAGGTGCACATGATGTTCCTGGCAATACACCTTCAACACCACAAGCTTTACCTACAATTTTTTGAGCCATAGTATAGCCCTGATTAGCTTTAGGCTGTGGATTATTAGCTACAGTAAAAATGTCGGTAGCAGGCATACCAAGTAAAGTGCGAGCTTTCTCTGTTAGAGCTTTACCAATGATCAAAGGAATACGACCACCAGCACGGTACTCGTCAGACAAAGTATCAGGAGCCAATGAGTAAGTACAAATGACTTCACCATCGCGAGTAATTTCACCTTTAACATTGTTGATGATAATCTCATCACCTGTGTTTAGTTTAGAAACATCAGTTGTGATTGGTAATCCACCTGAATCCTGAGTTGTATTATAGAAAATTGGAGCAATAGCACCACCAATTACTACACCAGCAGTACGCTTGTTAGGTACAGCAGGAATATCTTCACCAATGTGCCATAACAATGAGTTAGCAGCTGATTTACGAGAAGAACCCGTACCTACAACATCACCTACAAAAGCAACCTTGTGACCTTCTTTTCTCCATCCAGCAATCGTTTCGATACCATCTTCGA
Organism: Ancylomarina subtilis; assembly: GCF_004217115.1. Lineage (NCBI taxonomy): Bacteria > Pseudomonadati > Bacteroidota > Bacteroidia > Marinilabiliales > Marinifilaceae > Ancylomarina > Ancylomarina subtilis. Next base: position 1,768,973 of record NZ_SHKN01000001.1, read on the forward strand.
AACGGCCAGCACCCATAGCTAAAGCGTGCAATGGAATATCAGGACGAGTAAACGCCTGAGATGCAGGAGAAAAATCATCCGTATTGATTTCACCTTCTACCTTATAAACTTTAAGCTTGATTTCTTCTGGCAATTCAGCACGCTTAGTAAACCACTCTGCGTTTGCCCAAGATTCAAGTACACTTTTAGCAGCAGCATTGTTTTTTGAAAGTTCTGCAACTGTTTCAAAAGCATCATAAACAAGGATAATGCCTTTAAGAGCTTCTGCAGCCTCATCAGCTAAAGCTTCGTCTTTTAAAGCCTCAACCAATACGGTTACATTGTAGCCTCCCATCATAGTTCCCAAAATCTTAATAGCTTCAGATTTTGTAATGATTGGAGAACTCACTTCACCTCTTAAAAGCTGTCCTAAAAAGTCAGCTTTTACTTTTGTTGAATCATCAACTCCAGGAGCGATTCTTTCTTTGAATAAATGCAATAGAAAATCCTCTTTCCCTTCGATAGGATTTTGCAATAACTCGCAAAGTTCTGCAGTTTGTTCTGCATTCAATGGCAAAGCCGGGATACCTTTGGTAGCACGGGCTGCTTCGTGTTTTAAATATGCGTCAATCATGAGTTTGTTGATACGATTATGTTCTTTAAGTAACTTACGTATTTAGAATAAAGAAATATCCCTTTATTCGAAACAAACATAGAGCTTTTATCATTTACACGATTCAGAAAATTATGTGTTTTATATCATATTTTACACATGGAAAAACGAGGATAAATCCTACCCTAAATCAAAGAGAATACTATATTTAGGCCCTCTCAAAAAAAACACAATTTAGTAGTCTGTCTGTTAAAAAATGGAATCCGTAAAAGGCTAATAAAACAATAAAAAGACCCAACAATACAAAGCATTCTTATTAATTGAGACATATTCAAAATGTCATTGGGATTTTAAACCAGACCTAATCCGTTTAAAAAGACAATCGCTATTGCACCAGGAGCAATAAATTTAACAATGAATAGAAAAACGGTAATCAATCCCCGACTAAGTTTCGATCCTTTTGCCAATTCTTCTTCAATCTTTTTACGTCCCCAATACCAACCAATAAATAGGGAAATAAATAAACCTCCCAATGGCAATAACATATTAGCAGAAATCCAGTCAAGCAAATCAAATAAGTTCAAACCAAACAACGTCTCTGCTTTAAATAAGCCCATAGATAGAGAACAAAAAACACCCACAATTGAAATTAATAACGTCGCCAAAAGTGTAGCCAACTTCCTTTTAATCTTCAGCTCTTCCCTAAAATACGCAACCACCACTTCGAGTATCGAAATGGACGAGGTAAGGGCTGCAACAGTTAATAAAAGGAAAAATAAGATTGAAAAAAAGATACCGCCAGGCATTTGCTGAAACACATTGGGTAGTGTTATAAAAACAAGTCCCGGTCCACTACTGGGTTCAATTCCAAAAGCAAATACAGCCGGAAAAATAGCAACTCCCGCTAAAATAGCAATCAGCGTATCGGCAATGGTTACTTGCAAAGCCGTTTTTGCCAAATTATTCTCATCGCCAATATAAGAACCATAAGTAATCAGAGTTCCCATTCCCAAACTCAATGAAAAAAAAGCATGTCCTAATGCACTCAATATACCATCTGAACTCAGTTTGGAGAAATCAGGATGAAACAAAAATGACAAACCTTCCTTGGCTCCTTCAAGAGTAACAGCCCTGATATCTAACACAATGATAATAACGACCAGTAAAGGCATTAGAATTTTTGCGTACTTCTCAATCCCATCTTTAACGCCAATAATAACAATGGCCATGGTCATCAGCATAAATAACAACTGATAAAAAATAGGTAATATGGGAGCTTCAATAAATTGAGTAAACATACTTCCCAGTTCATCGGGACTTTTGTCAGCAAAACTATTTGTAATCGATTTCACAATATAATCGATACTCCAACCAGCAACTACACCGTAAAACGAAAGAATCATTATCGCAGCTACGACACCTAGTAAACCCGCATATTTCCATCCCGATTTCGGAGCCAGGTTTTTAAAAGCCCCAAAGACATTTGATCGGGACTTTCGACCAATCATAAATTCAGATAACATAATTGGCAGACCAATGAGTGCAATAAAACCCAAATAGACAAAAAGAAAAGCCGCCCCTCCATAAACACCGGTGATATAGGGAAACTTCCATATATTCCCAAGCCCAACAGCCGAACCAGCGGCAGCCGCTATTACACCTATTTTACTTGAAAATACATCTCTCACTTGGGGAATTTTATCTGGCTTCATAGGGGATTTTTGGGTTTTATTAATTGGGGATTAACAAATCGGTTAGTAAATAATAATCAGTCTATAAAGAAACTAAATTCACAAAAACTCACAAGTTATTTAATCATGATTATTATCAGGGAACAAAAAAACCCAGACAAAGTCTGGGTTTTTAAAATCTATATCGTGACAATTATTAGTTACGGCCAACAGCATTAAGATCGTTGAAAGCAACAACTAAACGGTCTTTCATCGAAATCTCGCCTTCACGTAACCATTTACGTGGATCGTAATATTTCTTGTTTGGTTTTTCTTCACCATCAGGGTTTCCAATCTGTCCTTGCAAGTAGTCACGATTAGCCGCTTCGTACTTACGAACGCCATCCCAACATGCCCACTGCGTATCTGTATCGATATTCATTTTAACAACACCATAAGAGATTGCTTCACGAATTTCCTCCAAAGAAGAACCTGATCCACCATGGAATACAAAATCAACCGTGTTTTCTGCAACACCATATTTTTCAGAAATAAATGACTGAGAATTAAGAAGAATCTTAGGTGTTAAAACAACATTACCTGGCTTATAAACACCGTGAACGTTACCAAAAGACGCTGCAATAGTGAAACGAGGCGATACTTTCAATAAAGTTTCATAAGCTAAAGCAACATCAGCAGGTTGAGTATACAATAAAGAGTTATCCATATCTGTATTATCTACACCATCTTCTTCTCCACCTGTACAACCAAGCTCAATTTCTATAGTCATATCAATTTTACTCATACGCTCTAGATATTTAGCACAAGTACCAATATTTTCTTCCAGAGGCTCCTCTGACAAGTCTAACATATGAGAACTGAATAATGGCTTTCCAGTTTGTGCATAGAATTCCTCACCAGCATCTAAAAGACCGTCAATCCAAGGTAACAATTTCTTAGCCGCATGATCAGTATGTAGAATTACAGGAATACCATAATGCTCAGCTACAGCATGAACATATTTAGCTCCGGCAACTGCCCCAATAATAGCAGCATCCTGTCCATTAGCTCCGATTCCTTTTCCTGAGAAAAATGAAGCGCCACCATTTGAGAATTGAATAATAATAGGAGAGTTAGCTTCGCGAGCAGCTTCTAAAGCAGCATTAATCGAATTTGTATTTACAACATTAACTGCAGGCAATGCGAATCCTTCTTGTTTGGCAACCTGAAATACCTTTTGTACATCATCACCTGTGATTACACCTGGCTTAACTACTTCTAATACTTTTTTCATATGTGATAGTTTTTGATAAGATTAACTCAATAAATATTGAATAGAATTTACTCAAATTTCAGTATTGAAACAAGAATATATTCTTGTAATCTAATTTTATTAAAATGGTTCGGATTACATAAAATCAGGTGATATCAATTAGAGATATACCCAATTTGAGTACGAAGTTAAAAAGAAATAATAGAACTTACCTCCTTTTTTTTCTAAGAAAATTCCGCAAACGAATGCAATTTAAAATGGATAGCCAATACCGATATTATAGGTTAGCTGAGAGAAGTTAAACGATCGATTTCCGATGATCCAACGTTGATCAGCAGGCAATGACGGATCTCTTAATTTTAGACCTAAATCTAATCTAAAAAGAATAAAATTCAGATCAACACGAGCTCCAACTCCTGTTCCAACAGCTATTTCTTTATAAAAACGATTCATTTCAAATTCAGCACCTTCACGACCATCTTTTGATGATACGGCCCAGATATTACCCGCATCTAAAAACAAAGCCCCTTCCAAAGCCCAAATCAATTTAAAACGGTATTCCAGATTTCCTTCCAATTTTAGGTCGGCCGTATTATTGGGATATGCAGCCTGATCATTTGAAAAAGATCCCGGTCCCAATGACCTAACTTGCCAAGCTCGGATACCATTAGCTCCACCTGAAAAATAACTCTTTTCGAAAGGCAATACTTCAAGATTTCCATAAGCATATCCCAGGCCTAAAAACAAACGTCCTACAATTGTATTCACCTTATTTAAATGCCAATTGTATCGGTAATCAACATCCATCTTTATGTATTGAGCATAACGAATCCCTAATAAATCGTAGTAGGTTCCTTCCAACTCTCCGGCATCATTATAATCCTCATTCTTTTTTGAACCGAAAAGCTGATCGAGTGTTTTAAGCGTATTACCAGCTGTCTCAAAACTAAAGCGCAAGTAATTATAATTACTCGGTTTATTCAGATTCTGATTGTTATAAGTCAATGTGTAACGCGTAGTTGAGATAACGTGTTCAGTAAACGAATTGGCGATGTACAGATTATTGATATTTTTCAGAAAGTCATCACTTAAGTTTTTAACATCAACAAAACTTAATTCAAGCAAACTAAGACTATGAGACAAATAACGAGATGATTTCCAATTATAACCAAAACTTACATCAGCCTGTGTTCTTGTATAATCAGGACGTTTTTGATAATCGTAAGCCATTGACAATCTCGTTTTAGGATTGTATCTTCTTTTAAATCGATTAGCATTCAGAAAAGGCAACAGAAATTTTGGTGTACTCAAACTGACCTCTCCACCATATTCTCTGGAAAAGAAATTCCCACTATTGTTTGATTTCACCGTTTCAGTCGCATTCGACAAACTAATATCCAGAATCTCAGCACCACGCAATAAATTTCTATGTTGATAATGCAACTTCGCTGCAAATCCGATATTACCCGAAGTATTGGTTCCTTCAACTTCAACGGTATAAGCTTGTTTTTTGTGCGGAGTCAATTGAATAATACAATTCAAACTGCCTTCAGTTTGGTTTTCTGCTTCAGCATCAACCTCAAATCGAATATTAACAAACTTGTATTGACTTAAAGCCTGTAACTTCGTATATGATTCTTCAACATTGGATAAATTATAAAGACTTCCTGGTTGAAAGCTTAAAGAATTCAAAATAACATCTGGTTTAATATTTAGTTTTTTATTGTATATAAACTGGCAATTGTCATAGGTTAAAGTATCCAATTTATTTATATACAACGAATCGTTCATCAAAACTGATTTAGGGTTGTAATCTGTGTTAACCACAATCGTTCTGATGCGATATTTGCGTTCAACATTTAAAGACAGAGGTTTCTTTATTCCCACAAAAACGTCCATGTGGTGGTCTTTACCCACACTATCCATCATAAAATGGACATATTCCTTAGAGAAATTATAATAACCCTTATTCTTAATCACTTTTGATATCCGATCACGCTCTTTTCCCAAATTATCCGAATCAACATTTTGTCCGGGTTTTATATTCCTGTTTACAGAATCAGCAACTAAATATCTTCTAATTAAGGATGTATCACTAATTTCTTTACGCTTTTGATATGGAGACAAAAAATTTCGAGGCAAATCAGCTTCCTCATCATAAACATTGCTGTACTTATACGGTGTACCCGCTATGATATTAAACTTAAGCTTGGCTTTTTTTCTGCGAAAAATAACCGTATCCTCAATTATCGCATTGTAATAACCTTTCTTTTTCAAGTAAATTTCTAACTGAGTTTTTCCTCTCTGAGTTTGATAATCTTCATAAATAACAGGCTCTTCCCCAATGCGGCGTAACCATTTGTTAATGCCTTTCTTTGTATTTTTTCCTGAAAGGTTATACAGTCCCAAATGAAACTTCCAAACACCCAGAATCTTAATATTGGGCTTTTGCTTAATATTCTGATTGAGTTCAGTTGAGGAAATATTTTTATCATCTACTTTAACACTTACTTTACTTAAGAGATATTCCTTATCTCCCACATACTTAGTGGTTGAACAAGAAACCGCTCCCAGAAGTATAACCAGAGTAAAGATTAAGGATAGAAAAAAATAACTATTTTTGTATTTCAGATTAGGTTTCAAGTAGTGTATTGTGTTATGAGTTATGAATTTTACAAAGATACTTATCTTCAAGAACTTTTTAGCCTGATTCGTATTCTCAAAGATAAAAATTCAATTCAATTATTGTGCTTTCAAAAAACCAGATTAAACTCATTAGTAGTTTACAGAAAAAAAAATTTAGAGACCAACATCAGCTTTTTGTAGCTGAAGGGTATAAACTGATCTCTGATTTATTAGAATCAAAACTTGAGTCCCAATACATCATCCACAACAAACAAGCAGATACTGCTGGTTTTCTGAAACTCAACAAGCAAATAGAACTCATCGAGTGTGAAGCTTCAGAATTAAAAAAAATCAGCAATCTGAAAACACCTTCAGATGTGTTGGGAATTTTTAAAATTCCTGATTCCAGCTATAACAAAAAGGCAATCAATCAATCCTTGTCGATACTTCTTGACGATGTACAGGATCCTGGAAATTTAGGAACGATCGTTCGAATAGCAGATTGGTTCGGAATTAAACACATATTCTGCTCCCCAAACACCGTTGATCTTTATAACCCCAAAGTGATACAAGCAACCATGGGGGCACTTTCACGCGTTAAGGTGATTTATACCGATCTGCAACAAATGATTAATGAATATGCGGCACCTGATTTTCCAGTTTATGGTACTTTTCTTGAGGGTGAAACAATTTATAAAAGCAAACTCAGTACTCAGGGGTTTATTATTATGGGCAACGAAGGCAAAGGGATTTCTGAAGATCTAAAAGCCCTTGTGAGTCACAAATTATTCATCCCTAACTTTCCGGCAGACCAAGCAACTTCCGAATCGTTAAATGTTTCTGTGGCCTGCTCTATTGTATGTTCTGAATTCAGAAGGCATCAGTTTTAAAGCACAAAGTATAAAACAAAAAATGCAGCTTTTTCAGGGCTGCATTTTTTTATTCAATAGATTAAAAACTAATTAATCCCTCCAAAAAGATGGTGAAAATAAAATCAAAACAGTAAACAGCTCCAATCGTCCTAAAAGCATCAGGAAAGAAAGAAACCATTTGGCAAGATCAGGCATTTTCGAAAAATTCTCCATCGGTCCAATCTCAGAAAAACCAGGACCAATATTCCCAAGTGTCGTTGCTACAGCACTTAAAGCCGAAAATATATCAGAACTCCAAAATGACATCAAAACAGTTGATGCCAGGAAAATGATGATGTAGAATACAAAAAAGGCCAAAATATTTGTCACAGTACGCTGATCAACAACTCTTTGATTATAACGAATTGGGATAACAGCATTGGGGTGAATCAAACGCTTTAATTCATAAAAACTGTTTTTAAAAAGTAGCAATACCCTAACAACTTTAACACCTCCACCAGTTGAGCCCGCCGAACCACCAACAAACATCAACACAAATATTAACATGCCTAAAAAGGGCATCCATAACAAATAGTCCGCAGTCGCATATCCTGTGGTTGTGATAATAGAAACAACCGTGAAAAGTGCATCGCGAAAAGCCTGTTCAACGCCCATTGAAGAGGTTAAATAAATGCCTCCCCCAATTACAATCGTAAACAAAACAATCACAAAGGAATAAAATCGAAATTCTTCATCCTTAAAAATCTTAGACATTCTCCCTGTAAGCATACCGTAGGACAAAGTGAAATTTGTACCTGCGATAAACATGAAAGCAATGATGACATATTGTAAATAAATGGAATCGAAATAACCAATACTGGCTTGCTTGGTAGAATAACCTCCTGTTGCCATTGTTGTTAAAGAATGGTTTATCGCATCAAAAAAAGGCATCCCACCCAACATTAACAAAAGGCATTCTGCGAGAGTAAAAGAAGCATACAAGCCCCAAAGGTTACGTGCTGTTTCCTTAATTCTGGGTGTTAGTTTATCGGGGGCAGGACCTGGAACTTCGGCAATAAAAAGTTCTCTCCCACCTATCCCTAAGGTTGGAAGAATAGCCAGGAACATGACAATAATCCCCATACCTCCAAGCCATTGAGTTAACGAACGCCAGAATAAAATACCATGTGGCAATTCTTCGATATTGTTCAAAATTGATGATCCAGTCGTAGTAAATCCAGACATGGTTTCAAAAAAAGCATCCGTAACCGAAGAAATCGATCCGCTAAACAGAAAGGGCAAACAACCAAAAATTGAGAATACGATCCAAACAAGGCTAACAATAATGTAACCTTCACGTTTTCCCATCTCCTTTTTAACCCCTTTCGAAGTTAAATAACTACCCCCTCCTACTGCAAATGTAATCAGGCCTGAATATAAAAAGGCCTGCGTATCTGACTCCTTATAGAAAAGAGAAACCAATAAGGATAGAAAAAGAAAAACACTTTCTCCTACCAACAGTTTTCCAAGGATGTTGAATATTATTTTTTTTCTAATCACAGTTCAAGCTTGTATTCAATTTTAACAATCAAACTATTTAAAAATCTTTTCAACTTTTTTGATCGCTGAAGGTAAGGTAAATACAACAACTTGATCACCTTCCTGAATTTGAGTATCTCCCATTGCAATAATACCTTGATCGCCTCTGATAATACCACCAATATTAGCATCCTCAGGAAAGTCAATATCTTTCAGTTTACCCATTGTGATTTTAGAATTAGCCTGTGCAACCAATTCAATCACCTCAGCATCTGAAACAGTTAACCATTTGCAGTGCTGCACATCAGCATCCATAGTAAATCGGTAGATATAACTTGCTGCAAGTAACTTTTTATTAATCATGGCACCCACACCAATACTATCTGCTAAATCGATGTAATCGATATTTTCAACCTCAGCAATTGTACGTTTCACACCCATTTTACTTGCCAGCAAACAAGCCAGAATATTCGTCTCTGAGTTTCCTGTTACGGCAACAAAAGCATCCATTTTTTGAATTCCCTCTTCACGTAAAAGATCCAAATCGCGTCCGTCTCCATTAATCACCAGGGTTTTATCCAGTGCATCAGCAAGTTTTATACTCTTATTTTTATCAATCTCAAGTAATTTAAGATCCAGGTTTTGTTCCAATTCACTTGCCGTTTTAAAACCAATACGACTACCACCTAAAATCATGGCTTTCTTGATTTTGTATTTTTGCTTTCCGGCAAGTGTCATCACCCTATCAATACTCTCTGCTTTACTGATAACAAAAACCAAGTCGCCTCGCATAAATCGATTATGGCCTCGTGGAATAATAGTTTGGCCCTCACGTTTAATCGCAACGGCTCTAAAATCGTCATCACCTGTTATTTGAGAAACCTCGGCCATGGTTTTATCCATAATCACCGACTTGCTGCTGATTTTTATACCATAAAGTAACAGTTTACCCCCTGAAAATTCATACATCTGACGTGTTCCGGAACGTGATAAATAATTAATCACTTCTTTGGCCGCCAAACGTTCAGGATATACGAACTCATCGATTCCTAAACTCTTTAAAAAATCTTTATTTTCCGGGATAAGATACTCTTGGTTATTAATACGAGCAATAGTACGCTTCGCACCCAATTTCTTGGCAAGCAAACTCGAAGTTATATTGGTCTCTTCAGATTGAGTTACAGCTATAAACAAGTCAGCCTTCTTCACATTGGCTTCTTTCAGATCATTAATCGAAGAACTTGATCCGACAATGGTTAAAAGATCCAAATGAGAATCGATTAATTTCAATTTTTCCTCATCACTATCAATCAAAATGATTTCATGATCCTGATGACTAAGCATTTTTGCCAAGTGAGTTCCTACTGCACCTGCTCCTGCAATTACAATCTTCATAATGGTATTTAATTTGAACTTCCTAATCTATACTATTCAATAAATAGACTAACCAAAAACGAGTCGGCAAAATAAAACAATATCCTTTAAATATACTGCATATATGCTAAAAATAATACTAATCTAAATTGAGTACAGAATTCGCAATACCTATTTCAAAATCAACACCCTATAAAAACACGATTCAGAAGCCAAACCCTTTTCATGCTTATTTCTTAATCGTAACTGAATTCAGCCATATAAGCTCCCAACTTTTGGGTATCCCAAATATCAGCTTTCAAACCATTGGTGCTTACTCTATAATTGGATCCATCACGAATAATCACACCACTCACAGGGGCTAGTAAGTGCTCCTCTCTTTTATAGGCATTATTGCGTAGAATAATATAATCAAGGGGTAAATCAGAAACAGACGCACCTAAAGCAGACGTTCCAAGCACTGCAATAAACTGATCATCAATCACACGCCAATCATTTTCTTTTAATGTATCGTATTGATAATGCTTCACACCTCTAGCCATAGCATATGGATAGATCAAACGCGTCTTCATTTTTTCGTTAAGAATTGTATCACTCAGAACAAAAAGCTGCTGTCGATCTCTAAGACAAACAACAGTATGCTTATGGGCATTAAATACAACCATTTCTGTTGAGGGGTTTAGAAATAGAGCTGATAATGATGTTAGTTTTAAAGCGATCAGGCAAACCAGACTAAAATGAACAACTCTTCTTCTGTTCCACCAAATACAAACAGTCAGTCCAATAATAAAGGCATATATAAGGATGACTTGAAAAGGTGAAAATGTAATTTTCTCAAGGAGAGAACCAGGCAAAGCCTGAATCTGATAAATCAACCAATGAATCCACTCAACAAAATGCTGCAAAAGAAAGGATAATGCTTTAGATAAAACATTGACCTCTGAAAATATCAATAAGAAAACGGAGCCATAAATTAAAAGTCCGGCAAAAGGAATGATTACAAAATTGGACAGAAAAAAATAAGTAGGAAACTGATGAAAGTAGAAAACCGCTAAAGGGAAAGTGCCAATCTGCGCTGCCACTGACACGGTAAACAATTTCCACGACCAACGTGGAATAAAAGAGTGAAACTGAAATAAATCCTCAAATTTCGGCTGAAAGAAAACGATACTTACAACTGCCAAATAAGAAAACTGGAACCCCACCTGAAACAAAACATAGGGGTCTATGATCAGTAAAAGAAAAGCAGATACGGATAATGAATTGTAAATGGTTCCCTTTCGATTGATGGCTAATCCCAGGGCAAGTATAGAGAACATACAAGCAGCACGCATTACCGAAGGCGACAAACCTGTCAGTAAAGCATACAACCACAAACTCATAATCAATATGACAGCCCGTAGAATACGCCCTATTTTTGAGCCCTTCATAAAACTAAAGAGAAATTGCATAATGCCAAAGATGATCCCTACATGCAAGCCCGAAACTGCCAGGACATGCGTAGCGCCGGCTGAAGTCCAAACCTGTTTCACATCATCTGAAACTTCCTCTCTGGCCCCCAAAGTTAGTGCGGCTAAAATTTCATAGGCCTCATCCTTTAAACCTGTTCTTTTATAAATGCGCAATAACTTTTCTCTCCAGCCCAAGGCCAGACCTTTCAAACTGACACCTTCATCTCTTTCTGTTATACACCACTGATTACCCGACGCATAAGACGAATACAAAATAGACTGGTGTTTTAAATAAGTAGCATAATCAAACTCGTTAGGATTACCACTATTTCTCACACGATTAAGTTTGGACGAAACCAAAATTTGATCACCAAACTTCAACGATCTTGACAAAGAATCTTTAGCCAAATACAGGAGTACCAGAACTCTTTCCCTTTCCCAAACACCCCTTTTATTTACAGCATCCAATTCAATAACACAGGCCAATGAATTTGCTTTTTCATCGGGGCTACGCTTCAATTTTCCTTTAAAAGATGAGATGGAGTCAGTGTTATATAATTGCATTGCAGAGTTGATCTGGTTAACTCGAAACTGACCAAAACTAAAAATCAGTAAAAAGATAAAAAGACCAAAGACATAGAAATAAGCATAAGATTTACGAAAAACGGGTATCAATTGGAATAAACACAAACCAACAAAAGCAAAGGCTATAAAAATGAATATTAGATAATCTGGCAGTAAAAAAAACTCTGCCAAAACAGTGCCCAAGGTAAGTGGTAGCAATAAGCGCAAAAAAGGCACCTGATGTAGAAACTCCCTGAAAGACATAAGATACTTTTAGGTTTGTAACATTACAAATTACTGAAACATTCTGTATGAATCAAAAAAAAATCCTATGACTCAAATGAGTCATAGGATTTTACAATCAGTTCATCAACACCTAATGCTTAAACACTTAAGATGAAGACTTTATTTTTTATCGGCCTTATTTTGCCAAATTGAATCGATATTTTGCACTAAACTTCCCTTTTGAAATACCTGTCAGCTTCGATTTTAAAAGACGCTTACGTAAAGGAGAACAATGATCGGTAAACATGATACCATCCAGGTGATCGTACTCGTGTTGAATAACGCGAGCCGCAAAACCGGAATATTCTTCTTCGTGAAACTCCCAGTTTTCATCGTAATACTCAATCTTTATGCTTTCAGGGCGCACAACATCTTCGTTCAATCCTGGAATACTCAGACAACCTTCTGACATGCTCCACTCCTCGCCTGTGCGCTCGGTAATCTTTGCATTGATAAACATCTTTTTGAAACCTTCCAACTCTGGCTCCTCATCAGCAAAAGTTGAACAATCGATAACAAACATACGAATTGAACGCCCAACCTGAGGTGCAGCCAAACCAACACCATCTGCAAAATACATGGTTTGCCACATATCTGCCATAAATTTCTCCAAATCCGGATAATCCTTATCAATATCCTTTGCTACTTTTCTTAATACCGGATGCCCGTAAATTGTAATGGGTAAAATCATTCTTTATTGCTTAAGATTGATTGAGATCAATCAATTTGTAATTTAATTAAAACATATTCCTTCTGGCTTCCATATACGACTGAAGTATGATGGTCGCACTAATCTTATCGATAACTGCCTTATTCTGACGTTGTTTCTTGGTCATCCCTCCATCTATCATCGTCTGAAAAGCCAGCTTGGATGTAAAACGTTCATCCACCATTTCGATAGGCATATCCGGAAATCGCTTCTTCAACTGCCCCAGAAAAGGTTTCAAATATTTCATCGATTCGCTATCCTCGTTATTCAATTGTTTGGGGTGACCTACAACAATACACTCAACCTCTTCAGTTTCCATATACTTTTGAAGATAATCCAAAACATCTTTAGCATGGACTGTATCCAAACCGTTTGCAATGATTTGCATTGGATCGCTAACAGCTAACCCCACTCTTTTTCTACCGTAATCAATTGCTAAAAGTCTTGCCAAAGCTTGTTATTTTTAAATTTTAATGTGCAAAGATAGAAAAACTTAATGGAAGCATAAACTCAAAGGCTTTATAATCGCATTCTTAGGAACTATTTATTACTAAATTATCGCCCTCAATCGATGCTGAATAATGACATTTGTGAAGATTTAATTCCTAACAAAGGCTTCTAAGTAAAAATATTTGAACCTCTAAAATCACTTCCTTTAAGAAGCCATTTCAATCCCATTTCTTGCCTTCTCACTTTCTTTCTTTTTTTCACTATATTAGATAGCAGTATTTTAATAAATTTCAAAACGCTTCTTATTTAATAAGACGAGGCTTCTCGAAAAGGGCCAAATACTATCGATAGTCCTGTTCATATTTCTAAATGTATCCAAACATGAAGAACAAAATCATCCTTCTCATTCTGTTGTTTTCATCAATTGCCAGTTTAGGACAGCAACAGAAAGATTACCACATCGCAATTTTGGGCGATAAACAAATCCCGGAAACCATTCTACTACTCAAACAACTTAAAGAGGAAATCAAATCAGTTGTAGGGCAATCTGCCAATATTGTATTTAAAGATTCTTTCGTCTTGTTGAATGATTTGAACCTTGAAAAAGCAAAAAATAATTACCAAAATATGCTCGAATCTAAGGATGTGGATCTGATTCTTTCTTTTGGTTCGGTAAACAACTTTGTAATTGCAAAAAACAAGACCTTTCCCAAGCCTGTCATTTTATTTGGTGCAATTAACGATGATTTTATCACCTTCCCCGAAGGACAGGTGACTTCGAACACGCCTAACCTGACCTATATACTAACACCACAATCCTACAAAAGAGATCTCCTGCAATTCAAAGAAATATTCCCTTATCAGAAAATTGGGATTGTTCTGGATAAATACCTCACTGACATTTACCCGGTAAAAAATACACTGGATGAGGTCTTCAAGGATATTGACTCTGACTATATTTTGATTCCCATCAATCAGGTTTCCGATCTTGATGGACAATTGGAATCCCTGGATGCCATCTATTTGTCTGGTGGCATTTTCTTCACTAAGAATGAACAGATTGCTTTGGTTCAAAAATTTAATGACAAGAAGCTACCAACATTCACCTCTATAGATAAATACTTTTCTGATTGTGGCATTTTACTGACATCACAACCGGTAAACAATCTAGATCAATTTTTCAGACGTATTGCCTTGAATATTGAAGCGGCTGTGAATGGGGATAATCTGTCCCACCTGCCTATTTATTTGGATATTGACTCAAAACTATCCTTGAATATCGAAACGGCATTTCAAATCAATTTTCCACTAAAATACAGTTTTCTATTACAGACAAATATCGTGGGGAATGCCAAACGCCTTTCGTCTCAAAAGAGATACAGTCTGCCCGATGTCATGCATCAGGTATTGGAACAAAATCTCAACTTAAAAGCTGAACAGAAAAATATTGAATTGTCAGCAGAGGAAGTTAAACTTTCTAAAAGCGAATACCTCCCAAATCTCTCGGCTTCAGCTAGCGGAACACATATCGATCCCGATTTGGCAGAAGTTTCGAATGGATCGAACCCGGAATACAGCACATCCGGTAATATTAAACTCGAACAGGTTATTTTTTCAGAACAGGCAAGTGCCAATATCAAGATTCAGAAAGAGCTTGAAAAAGCAACAAAAGAATCCTATAATTCCAGCGAAAAAAATGCGATTCTGGATGCCGGGATAGCCTACTACAGCGCACTTATTGCCAAGGCAAACTTCTTAATAAACGATGAAAACTTAAGAGTAACCCGTAAGAACTATGAAATCGCTCAACAAAAATATGATGCCGGACAAACCGGGAAATCTGATGTATTAAGATGGAAAAGTGAATTGGCTCGAGCAACACAGAGTATTGTAAACGGGTACACCTCACTGAATCAGTCCTTCAATGAATTGAATCAAATCCTTAACAATCCCATTGGCTTAAAAATTGATGTGTTCAATACGGAAGAAAATGAGCTAGGTCGAACAAAAAGAGAACACTGGAAATTTTTCAACCTCTTAGACGATCCTTTCCTAAGGGAAAAATTCACTCATTTTGTGGAAGAACTCGCAATTGAGAATGCGCATGAATTAAAAGCATTGCAATACAACATTAGCGCAACAAAACGATTGGAAACCTTATATCAGCGAAGCAAATTTTTACCAACAGTGGGTTTTCAAGGGCAATACAATCACACCTTCACCCGAGATGGTAAAGGTTCGACATATCCAATTGGATTTTCAGGAGCTCCTGATGGCTATTACAATCTGGGTGTACAGGTGACTCTTCCCATCTTTCAGAAAAACCAGAGAAATATAAACCGCCAAAAATCATTTATTCAACGGGAACAATTGAATTTTCAGAAAGATGAAGCAATCGTTTCGATCAAGAAAAATGTGAACGATATGATTTTATCCATACTAAGTCAGTATTCCAGCATCGAACTTTCGCAAGTCTCAACCGAGGCCGCCAAAGAAAGTCTTGAATTGATGCAGGTTTCCTACTCCAACGGAGCCATAGGTATTACCTCTTTAATTGATTCCCAACAGGCCTATTTTCAGGCTCAGCAGCAACAAGCCAATGCGACCTATAATTTTCAGTTAAGCATTTTGCAACTTGAGAGAATCATGTCGTACTTCTTTATTCTCCATTCCGAAGAAGAAAATCAGGCTTTTATCAATCGTGTTAAAGAAAAAATTGTTCGATAAAACTTTAAACATATAAGCATATGAAACCAATATATCACATCTTAATCCTTTCAGTTTTACTATTGGAAACAGCCTGTTCCAACAAAAAAGAGCCCGTACAAAAAGAGAAATTACGCCCGGTGAAATATGCCGAGGTGAGCTATTCAGGTATCGGTCAGGTTAGATCATTTAATGGAACGGCCAGGTCTGACAAGGAAATTAACCTAAGTTTCAGAACCAGTGGTATCCTAACCACATTGAATATTGCTGCCGGACAAAAAGTTCATAAAGGCGATTTATTGGCTCAAATCGATAATTCTGAAGCTCGTTTGTCTTTAGAACAATCTCTTTCAGCCTTAAACAGTGCCAAAGCCAATCTAAACACAAGCACCTCTACTTTAGAGAGAACCAAAACTCTTTTTGAAAAGGGAAGTGCATCGCTTAGCGATTACGAGAATGCAAAATCCTCATTTGCCTCAGCCGAAGCCAACTACGAATCAGCTAAACGAACCGTTGAAATACAGAAAAAACAGGTGGGTTACGGTATCATTTACGCCCCAGCTGACGGTGTGATTGCTTCAAAGAATGTGGAGAATAACGAAAATGTCGGGGCAGGTAGCCTTATTGCAGTTTTAAACGCTGGCAGCTTCATGGAAATCAGCCTGGGTTTGCCGGAAAATGTGATCAACCGCGTGCATAAGGGTATGAAAATCACTGCTAAGTTTCCTGCGCTTCAAGGCAAAGTATTTAATGGTATTGTCAACGAAATAGCGCCTTCTATTGAGAGCGGAACCGCAACATATCCCGTACGTATCAAGCTTTCGGGGGAAACATCCGAAATAAAATCGGGAATGGCTGCTAACATCACCTTCACCTTTCCAAAGTCCGATAATCAAGAAGTTTTAATCGTGCCAATTTCTGCTGTAGGTGAAGACAGCAAAGGTAAGTTTGTATATCTCATCGAAAAAGAAAACAATGCGGTGGGTATCATTAAAAAACAACATTTTACACTTGGAGATCTGTCTCCTGCCGGCTTCGAAGTGAAAAGCGGACTCAAATCCGGACAAATTGTTGCCACTGCAGGATTGCAAACCCTGCTCGATGGACAAAAAGTTAGTCTTAAATAATATCAACACATTAAATCAGCACATATGAATCTGACAAAATTCGCCATTGAAAAAAGCCGAATTACTTTCACACTGCTTGCTGTAGTGGTGATCATGGGATTAGCTTTATACAAATCATTACCCAGAGACAGTATGCCTCCCTATACGGTTAGAGTTGCAACAATTGTCTCCTCCTTTCCTGGAGCAAGCCCCGAACGCGTCGAACTTTTAGTCACCGATAAAATCGAAAAAAAAACACAGGAGATACCTGAAGTTAAAGAGATAAACAGCACCTCAAGAACGGGACTATCCGTTGTTACAGTCACACTAAAAGACGAAGTCGGACCCGAACAGCTTCAAAACATTTGGGATAAACTCAGACGTAAACTCGATGGCATACGCGACTTGCCTAAAGGTGTTAAGCCTGATTTGAACGACGATGATATTGGTGTTGTTTATGGCATTATTGTAGGCCTGATTAGCGATGGCTATTCCTATACCGAAATGAAGGATTTTGCTGACGATCTTCGCGATGATCTGATTAAACTGGATGATGCTGCCAAAGTTGAGTTTGGTGGTGCCCAAGCAGAACGGGTGTTTATCGAATTTGATGAATCCCAACTAAAAGAATATGGTTTAACTTCAACCTCTCTTCAAAATGTGATTGCCTCCACCAATATACTTGATTCTGGTGGTGAAGTTAATCTTGAAGATGAGAAAATCATACTGGAACCAACCGGGAACTACAACTCGCTTGAGGACATCCGAAACACCCTGATTCCAGTTGGCGATGGTAAACAAGTGGTGCAGCTTCGCGATATTACGAGCATCCGAAAAGCCTATATCGAGCCTGCTAATTCCATTGTACATGTGAATGGAAAGCCTGCTATTTCATTAGCAATTTCGCTGATTGATGGTGCCAACATTATCAAACTTGGCGAAGAAGTGGACAAAGTTATAAACAAATGGAATCAGGAACTCCCTATTGGATTAAAGGTTCAGAGACTCTCTTCACTAGATACCTTTGTCAACAAGAGCATTGGGAATTTTATTGGTAATCTGATTCAATCCATTGTGATTGTTTTGGTTGTGATGCTGATATTTCTTGGATTAAGAACCGGACTGATTGTTGCCAGTTTAATTCCTCTTGTCACCATTATGACATTGATGCTAATGGGCCTTATCAACATGGGACTAAACCAGGTAACCCTTGCAGCACTGATTATGGCTCTGGGAATGATGGTAGACAATGCCATTGTGGTTTCCGAATCCATCATGGTGAAAATGGAAAAGGGAATTGCCGTTAAGGAGGCAGCCATTTCTTCCTGTTCTGAACTCCTGATCCCCCTTTTAATATCAACACTAACAACCTCGGTTGCTTTTCTATCCTTCTTCCTGGCCGACTCGGTTATGGGCGACATTATGGGACCTATTTTCGTGGTAATTACGTTGGCTTTACTTTCCTCATGGATCGTATCCCTAACTATTATTACGATGCTGTGCTACCTTTTCTTAAAGGTTAAACCCAAGGGAGAAAGAAAGCCCGGTTTAATGGATCGCATGTTTGATACCTTAAAATTGTATTACAAATCACTTATCTTGCTGGCTCTGGATTTCAAACGCAGCGTCATTATAGGCATATTTGCCCTATTTTTTCTGTCACTCTTCGGTTTTGGACTGGTTCCTTTCGACTTCTTTCCTGATAGCGATCGTAATATGATCACCATCAATATCAATTTACCTTTAGGTACAAAAATCGAAAAAACTGAAACCGTCGTTAAAAAAATAGAAAGCTTTATTGCCGATAGTCTATTGGTGAACGAATCCCGATCAGAGGGCATTGCCGATTGGTCATCCTTCATCGGTCAGGGACCTAAATCATACGATTTAGGATATTCGCAGGATGAAGCGAACTCGAGTTACGCCCATATCCTCGTCAACACCAGCACATTTCAAGTCAACAATGAGATGATTACCCGGCTGGACGACTACTGTTTTTCCCACTTTCCCAATGCCGATATTAAGGTTGGTCCATTGGCTGCAGGCGGTGGCGGAACTCCCATCGAGATTAAAATTTCAGGAAAAGATCCCGATATCCTCTCGGTATTATCGGAGCAAATCAAATCAAGACTCTCTGTCATAAAGGGAACAAAAAATGTGAAAGATGACTGGGGGCCCAAAACAAAAAAATTCATCATCGATATCAATCAAAACAATGCACAAATGGCAGGCATAACCAATCAGGATATTGCCACCTCACTTAAAACAGTATTGGATGGATTCAAAACCGGGGAATATCGCGAAAATGATAAAAACATTCCGATTCTACTGAGAGGATTTTCGAATCAGGAACAGACTTATGAGTCAATCGAAACCATGAATGTTTTCGCACAAAAATCAGGACGAAGTGTGCCACTTTCGCAGCTTGCTTCTATTGTGCCTCAATGGCAATATGCCAAAATCAAGCGCTTAAATCTGATTCGAAGCATCAACGTTTCAAGTGAGCTTAATGAATACGGGAATGCTTCAGATATAATGGCAGAGCTTAATCCATGGCTCGACGAACAAACACAAAATTGGCCGGAAGGTTATGTCTACGAATTGGGTGGTGACAGCAAGAGAACCTCTGAAAATATGGGGGCTGTGATTGATTATTTGCCACTATCCGCCTTCATTATTCTGCTTCTCTTGGTTATTCAGTTCAATTCGTTCCGAAAAACACTGATGGTTGTCAGTACCATTCCATTGGGTGTGATTGGTGTGGTTATTGGATTGATTGTGCTTCGCTCCTACTTTGGATTTATGGCCTTCCTGGGGGTGATTTCTCTGGCAGGTATTGTCATCAACAATGCCATCGTACTCATCGACAGAATTGAAATTGAGATAAATGAATTAAAACGAACGCCTCAGGATGCAGTAATAGCAGCCTGTTTGCAACGCTTTCGTCCTATTCTATTGACCACTTTCACAACTTCGCTGGGTTTAATTCCTTTGTATTTAGGCGGTGGACTCATGTGGGAACCTATGGCAGCATCAATCATGATTGGACTTCTGTTCGGAACCATCATTACCTTGGTATTTATTCCATCATTCTATAGCATCCTTTATAAGGTGAGCTATAAAGATTACGTTTTCAAAAATGATTTATTAGAGGACTAGCTTGATAAAACAGGTGTTGAAACAATTGATTTTGTCTCAACACTAATAACACATACAAATGAAAAATCTTGCATTTAAAATATAGCCTTGTTCAAACAAGCCTGCCCGCAGGTTCTGTTTCCAACACAGGTCATGATACGACTTATCAAATAAAAAAAAGAGTTGAAAGTGTTTTTTTTAGGGATTTAACAATTCATTAAGCTACTAGCTCCTCCTATGTCTTAAATTTGCATATATAAAATCTATTGCTTTTTATAAAACCATCAAATATTCATAAGTATGAAACGATTATTACATACAGGAACAAACGACAACTACTTAGACTTCTTAAGCCTTATATTGAGAGTAAGCATTGCAGCCTTCATGCTAACACATGGCTTGGGAAAGCTTAACCTCCTATTTTCGGGCAATGAGATTCAATTTGCCGACCCATTCGGATTGGGCGCCACTTTCTCTTTGGCACTTACTGTTTTTGCAGAGGTTCTATGTTCCATTCTAATTGGATTGGGTCTGTTAACGCGTTTGGCTTCTATTCCTCTCATCATTACCATGCTAGTGGCTGTTTTTATGATTCACGCTGATGATCCTTTTGCAAAAAAGGAATTTGCCCTACTTTACCTGCTTATTTACTTGGTTGTATTTGTTGTAGGTAGCCGTAAATTTTCACTTGACTATCTCCTTCAGAAGAAAAAATAAAGTCGGTCCGACCAAAAGATGATAAAGGCAGTTTACCTCTTGGGGTAAATTGCCTTTTCTGCCTTAATATTGGCGCAAGAATTTTTTAATGAGAAAACCCAAACTCGTTGAGTTTGGGTTCATTTTGTTATTTACCCATTACATCAGTTGGAGGAATTCATTCTGCAAGCGTAATATGGACATTGTACTTGGTAAAATTGATTAATCAGACGGTAGAATTCATTCTGTGAGTGTAAAATGGACTTTGCGAAGGGTAGAATGAGAATATTTATTAGTAAAATCGATTATGTAAGTGTTAAAATGCCCTCCCCCGCAATCAAAAGGGAATTTTACAAAGTAGTAACTATAAGCCCCTTTAGGGGTTTGGGGCAAATCCCTCGTGCACTTTTACCCTTCGGAGTAGGCTACACTGTTTTTTAATGAAAAAACCCAAGCTTTAAGGCTTGGGTTTCTATTTTGTTTCCATTTCTGCTTCTCAGAGTACGAGCTACATGCTCGCACTAGCGGAGTAGCTTATTTACTTCTTGACTTCTATCAAATGAATATCGAAGATTAAAACAGAGCCACCTGGAATGCCTCTTGTATCATAGGGTCCATAGCCTAAGTGAGAAGGAACCAAAAGCATTCCTTTTCCGCCTTCTTTAAAATAGGTGATACCTTCTGTCCATCCTTTTATAACTCTATTTAATGGGAAAGAGATGCCTCTTTCACTACTCTCGTCGAAAACTTCACCATCTAAATAATGCCCTCTATAGGCTACCTGAACAGTGGATGCACTTGTGGGTTGAACACCCTCGCCTGCCTCATCAATCACATAATACAAACCAGACTCACACTTTATTGCTTCCAGCTTATTGGTCTTTATATAATCGGTAATTTGTTTCTCATTTATAGTCGAGAAATCTTTCTCAGGCCCACTTGAGCAAGAAAATAAAAAGGCACATACAATGGCTAATAAACTATATTTCATTTTTATCAATTTTTAGTGAAAAACAAATATAGTAAAATGTGGGCATGTTGGCTATTACAAAAAACAAATCGCAAATTACGGAATAAAAGGCTATACACATGGTGTTTGGCGACTTCCAAAGAATCACCATACTACATCTATAGTAACTATTACTACTTTTATAGTAATAATTACTACAAACATAGTAGAGTTTAAAAAAAACGATTATATTTGTTGTATAAATTAATATTCAAAAACTCTATGAACGTAAAATCATTGACAAAAGCGGAAGAACAAATCATGCAAATAATCTGGAAATTGCGCGAAGCTATTGTTAAGGATATACTTGCAGAATTTGAAGGATCAAAACCTGCCTATACGACCATTGCAACCGTTTTAACTGTATTAGAAAAAAAAGGTTTTGTTTCGCATCGTAAAATTGGAAATTCTAAACTATTTACAGCTACAATCAGCAAATCTGAGTATACCAAATTCCAGGTCACCTCTCTATTGGGAAACTACTTTGGCGGATCGTTCCCTAAATTGGCTAGCTTTTTTGCTAAAGAAAACGATATGGACATTTCCGATTTGGAAAAAGTTCTGAAAGAAGCCGAGAAGGAAATGAAGAAAGATCAAGAAAAAAATTAAAACGATGGAAGTATTATTAGAAATATTAATTCGCGCTTCAATCGGTATAGCTCTATTCTATGCGCTTTACTGGCTACTTTTAAGACAATCTACTCATTTTAAAGCTAACCGTCTTTTTCTACTGATAAGCCTAATGGTTGCAGTCCTATTAGCATTGGTTCCCATTCAATATCAAGTATTAGTACAAACTCCTTCATCGCCTGCTTTAAGTGACTATAGCGGCGTTTTTAATCGTGATATTGCGAACACACCAAATGATGTTCAAAATTCAAATGGTATTAGCTTATTGGGTGTTTTACTTATAATATATAGCATTGGAGCTGCAATAGTATTGCTACGCTTACTGATACAATGCAGAAAACCGATGCTGATTATTACCCAATCAAAACCTAAAAAAATTTACGATTGTTTGATTTACGAAAACAAGGAATTCAATTCACCATTTTCGTTTTTCAATCGCATATTAATCAATCCTGAATATTTTAAACAGGACGAAATATATGACATCTTAACTCATGAAAAAGTGCACATTCAGGAGCGTCATTGGATCGATCTGTTCATTATAGAGCTGTTAACAGTATTTTTCTGGTTCAATCCATTTATATGGTTCTTTGAACGAGCAATTAAACAAAACCATGAATACCTGGCCGACAAAGGTGTATTATCCCTGGGCCATTCACCTGTCAGGTATCAGGCATTATTAATTAACCGGCTAATGGGGACACAAGTAATTGGTTTGGCCAATCACTTTAATTCGTCCCTCGGCCTAAACCGATTTAAGATGATGACAAAAGAAAAGACATCGAAACGTAAATTGTTTCGAATGATATGGGGAGTACCTGTATTGGCACTTCTATTAATGGCTTTTGCTCAGCCGGATTACAAAATGCAAACACAAGAAAAGACCAAAACAGTTAAAATTCCAGAAAATAAAGAATTGGAACATACGCTTCCTGATGGAACTGTAGTAACGATTATGGGTGGAACCACTTTCACCTACCCTGTTAAGTTTACTGAAGATAAAAGAGAGGTAACTCTTGATGGGGAAGCTTATTTTAATGTAAGTGATTCTAAAGTTCCTTTTGTTGTTAAAAACAAAAAAGGCGAAATAATTGGATCTAATAATTCGGGTAGCGAAATGTTAAAACCAATCAATAGCACAGATTATACCAAATCAGAAAAAAGTACGCCTATTAAAGTAAAAGGTACAGTAAAAGATGACAAAGGAAATCCTATGCCTGGTGCTTCTATTGTACTTAGAGGTACTACAACAGGAACTGTTGCTGATAAAGATGGTACTTTTAAGTTAGAAGTGCTTGAAGATAAAGAGTGGTCACTTGTTGTTTCATATGTAGGTTATAAAACTATCGAGAACCAAGTCGAATTTTTTCAAGATAAAACAGATCTTGATTTTAAGATTGTATTACAACGAGAAGTCATATCAATCGATTCAAAAGAGATGGAGAATGCCGGAGATGTTCCTCCTCCTCCACCACCAGCTCCTGAATTTGACGAAAATTCAGACAAACCCGTTTTTTTTATTGTTGAATCTATGCCAGAATATAAGCAAGGTCGTTACGGATTAGCTCAGTATGTAAAAAAGCAGAAACGTAAACTTAAGGCTAAATTTGGCAAAAAGTTAGAAGGAAAAGCAACTGTTGGTTTTACTGTTGATACCAAAGGAAATGTTACAAACATTCAGCTATTGGATAAAACATCAGAAACGACTGCAAGAGCTGCGAAAATTATAGCTAAGGAAATGGAACAATGGAAACCAGGCTCGCAAAGAGGGAAAAAGGTTTCGGTTGATTTTGCAATAAAATTAGAGTTCTAAGAAGATTTTGATACAAGATTAACAAATAAGTGCTGTTACAACTTTTAAAAAGATGTAACAGCACTTTTTTATTTAAGATAAGGTCAGAACTTTTATTAAATTAGCCTTCAAGTCAAACCATTATACACGACTAAAAGCTATTACTGACATGAAAAAGACCCTACTGATATTAAGCTTGCTGGCAATCTTTAATTCCACGTTCGCACAAAGCAATTTGGAGACTTTCCCTGTACTAAAAGGATCCTATATGGGACAAAAACTGCCTGGACTAAGCCCTGAACTTTTTGCGCCTAATATTATATCCAATGGCCTGGCCAACCGAGATGTCGCCATATCCCCCGATGGAAAGGAGATGTATTTCACTATGCACACAGCCAGGTTTCAGTATGCCATAATCGTTTGTTCCAAATTGGTAAATGGCAGTTGGACAAAACCTGAAATTGTACCCTTCGCAACCGATTCACGTTATAAATATTTGGAACCCGCATTGAGCTACGATGGTCAGAAATTGTTTTTCGTATCGGACCGACCAAAGGATGGAAGCAAAGAACCAGTTGCTGAAGATATCTGGGTCGTTGACAGAAAAAACGACACATGGGGAGAACCTTATAATCTGGGCGCACCTGTCAATTTCGAAGGCGGGGATTTTTTCCCATCACTCACAAAAGATGGGACGCTTTATTTCACCAGAAACGAACTGGAAGGCCGAATCAGCAATATATACCGATAACACCTTGTGGATGGCAAATACAGCACTCCTGAGAAATTACCTCAGCAAATTAATTGCGGCACGAATCGTTTTAATGCCTATGTGTCACCCGACGAAAGCTTTGTGGTTGTGCCTGCTGTGGGTGTTGAAAAAGATTACAGAGGTGTACACTACTATATTGTTTTTAGAAACGAAGATGATACCTGGCAAGAACCTCTTGCATTGAGCTCTGAGATTAATACGCCAAAGGGAACCGGCTGGTCTTTCTATATCTCTCCTGACAAAAAGTATATCTTCTATATGGCAACAAAACCATTAGCTAAGCAAAACCATCCAAAATCTTTAAGCGTGGAGTTTCTAAATAAATTCTCCGAAATGCCTCAGAATGGCAATTCAGACATTTATTGGGTGGATGCTAAAATTCTTGAAAATTTAAGGCCAAAAACTAAAAAATAGTCAACTCAAATCTATCTTCAGATAAACATCTTAATCAGTTGAATAACAAAAACATCTCTTGTACAAACACAAAAGGTGTTTTTTTATGAATAAGATAGAAGACACTTTTTTTTGAAAAAAAGGAAATAAATAATGTAACTATCTTTATTCTCCCTTACTAAATAGATGAGAACAAAAACTTATACATTGAAAAAAGAAGAGCATTTTAATCAGATACTATCGGAAAATAGTGAGCGGATACAAAGGATCTGCCGCTACTACAATTCGAATACCGAGGATCAGAAAGATATGTACCAGGAGGTGTTGGTGAATATTTGGAAGAGTCTGGATAATTTCCGGGGCGATTCGGCTATCAGTACCTGGGTTTACCGGGTTGCCGTAAATACCTCGCTAAGTTTTACAGGCAAAAGCTACAAGCAAATGAAGCTGATTGTCAATACCGATACACAAAACCTCTCCTCCATTATCGACGATGAGGGTCTGGCTGAAAAACAAAAGGAGGAAAGCCAATTCAATCTGCTACAAAGCGAACTGAATATGCTCTCGGTCATCGATAAGGCTTTAATATCGCTTATGCTAGAAGGCCTCAGCATGAAAGAAATTGCCGATGTGATTGGTATTAGTGAACCCAACGTAAAAGTTAAAATCCACAGAATTAAAGCACAACTCAAAACCAAACTGACAGGAGGTAATCATGAACTTTAGAAGAAATAAAAACGTCAATCTCGATCAGTTAGTGGGCAAACTCCAAAAAGAAGATGCCAAATATGCAAGACTGAGCAGAGGTCTTCAAATTGTGTATTGGATTTTCATTCCACTCTACACCTTTTTAGCTATCAATCATTACAGGGAATCTGGCGAAATTAATGACCTAATTGGTGGACTATGTTATGTGATCTCATTTTTCATATTCGCTATCTTTTTCGGGATATACCATAAGGAATACAAGTATGCCGATTATTCACTCCCTACCCTTAAGATGCTGAAAAATGCAGCTTACAGATATCAACCTGTTCAGGTAAAAAGCATTTGGCCCTTTATTGCTGTTTTGTTTATGGATGCAGGCTTGTGCTTAAATAAATCCATTGGCTTCTCCTTTATAAAAGTTCAAATCTATTTTCTGGGTGCCATGTTTATTGCTGTTATGATTGGCTTAACTATTTGGTATTTTAAATATAAACCACTTCGGGATAACGCTCTAAGCCTGATTGCTGAAATTGAAGGGGAATAAAAACAGTCTAGATCATCTTACCACAAAAAGAATAGCTCAGTATATCAAACAAATGAATTTCGTATTATGAAATTGAGAAAAAAAGATAAAAGGATGAAGAATGGATTACGCATCGCTTTGTTGTCATGCATATTCATTGGAAACTTCATCCTGTCGATGAGTCGGATTTTCGATGACAAATTAACGGATTTTCAACTGGGCTTCTGCGAAGGCTTATCGGTCAGTCTGGTTGTGATCGGAACTCTATTTATAGTCTGGTGCACCATCAAAAAGCATAATCCCTTTAAGCCCATTAAGCTAACTAATTAATAATAACACTTACAATCATACCACCATGAATACAAAAATCATCATTGGACTTTTATGCCTGAGTCTAGGTCTCACTTTAAAGCAATTCATATCAATTCCTGATTTTATTCAAGGCTTTCTCTTTGGACTATCAATTGCTTTAATGTTACTAGGCTTAATGTCCGATTCAAAGTGTAAAAAGTTGAAAGCATGGAAAACTTACAACCCCAAACACCAATGAGTCGTAGCAACATTACCTCTGTATAAATAAGACTTAGCCGTAAGATTTGTTTTCTCAGGATTTGTTTTCTTTAGTGATGAGGCTTGCTTCTCGTAGCAATTGTTCGCTTACCTCAGCAATATTATAAAGCAATACAAGTTTTTGTCGCTCAACCCCTTTTTCACAGGACGTGAGTAGAATCGACAATTCATTCAGGAAGTCATGCAAGCCAATTGAAGGGTCGCAAGGTTCGTTTTCCTTTAATGCTCTGACAGCTCGATCCAATACGCTCTCAATTCTCAAATACATTTCCCTTTGCTCTTTGCTAATATAATCAGTCGTATTCTTATGAGCCCCCAAAGCCGAAAGATATGATAAGAGGGCATGGTTGAGATAGGTTAAGGAAAAAGCATGTTTCTGGAATTTCTGTTGTTTTTTAGGTTCCAGTTTCATACTCTTCCAGGCCAAAACCAGAGCATTGTCAGCCTGATGAGCCCGATGTCTTGCAATTCGGTAATTCAAATCGTCGACTTGATGCTCCCGATGTTCCTTCAGAATGGAACTGAAATAAACCTTGTTTTTTTCCAGAGCTTTTGTCAACAAGTTTGGTAGATGTTTGTGTTGCCAATCGGGCCATAAAACACGAACAACGGCTATTGCCAGAACAGAACCAATAATGGTATCCATAATTCGAGGCCCCATAACAATAAGCCCTTTACCCGCTATCAGATTAAATGCTGCGATAACGAATATGGTAACAAAGACAACCGAAACTGCATAGTTCTTGCGAAGCCAAACAAAAAAAGCATAGGCAGCCGTTAGCATAAGTAGGGTTTGTCCCGCCTTTGTTGGCAAAATCTGAACAATTAATACACCAGCCACCACGCCACTGAGAGTCCCAAGTATTCTTTGAAATAAACGTCTGCGGGTTTCACTGTAACTGGGTTGGCACACAAATAAACTGGTCAGCAATATCCAATCCCCTTTCTCAATATTTAACCATCTCAAAAGAATATAACCTATCAGGAAGCAGGTGCTTAATCGAATGGCATAACGCAAACGAGGATGCTCCCAATTGAGTTGCTCTGTAAAGCGCTCCCATAGCGAACGGGAATCACGGTCAACACGGGGAAGCAAACCCGTTTCGACATTATAATTCAGATTCTGTAAAGAAATATGCGACTGCGTTAGATTTTTCAGTAAGAGAGACAAATTATTGGTCTCATGATTCGATAATTGTTTTTTAATTTGATCATCTAGGGCTGCTATCGTCCATTTTAATGAAACCGGATGCTGATAAGCCGTTCCTGTTAGTAAGCTTTTCGAGAGCTGATGGCAAGCCTGCGACAATTGTAACAGAAGTTGCCCCAATCCCTCAATCATCTCATGATTATCAGAGTCCTTACTCAATAAATCGTATCGTTCGTGACTCGAAGCTGCTCTTTCGTGAAGGCTTTGCAACAACAAAAATTGATGTAAATACGGACGAAGGGCATTGGGATATTGCAAAGCGTCAGCATAAGAATTCAACACATTTTTGCAGCTCTCCAAAGAATTAATCACCTGTATGTTTTGCATGGACAAGCGATTGATCAGCTTCTCCTGAACTTTGGCTTCACTAGGGAAAAGTCTTGACTTTTCTTTCATATAAAGCGATAGGTTTTCAAATCCCAGCGCCAATTGTTCTTCCAATAATCGCCAAGGGTTGGAAACCAGCAGCAATAAAGAAAGAATCCCGTAACAAAGAGCACCCGCAGGTAACAAAAGAGGTTGCCAATACCATTGAGGACTGATATCAGATCCCAGCATGGTGTATATAGCGACCAATAAAGCCCCGAAAGTAACGCCCCGGTAGCGTTCGCCCAAACCTCCAAGAATGATAAAGGTCAATGTTGAGCCCACCAATCCCACCCCAAACAGAATAGGATAAGGACGTAATAACTCTACGGATGCACTTGATATAGCAAAACTAATCAGACATAATATTAAAGCTTTTATTCTCCCCTTAGGATGATCATCGGTTTCAGAAAGAGCTCCGGCTAATGCTCCCAAGCCAAGAGTTACACCAATAAACGAAAGATTTAAAGCGACAAAGGGAATAACCAAAACAGCCATGGCAATAGCTGCCTTTAGGGCAAACAAACGATTAGGATAACGCCAAAAAGTTGTTACCCAAAACTCCTGCCATCTTTTGACTTTCAACCTCCCTATTTTGTCTGTACGCATCTTCTATTTATTAAGTCTTGATTAATCAACAAAGATAGTAGAACTATTTAAATGCACAGAAAGCCTCAGACGTAAAATATAAACACTTGGATCCGAAAATTTAAAGTTCTCAGAGGAAAATGAAACTAAAATCAAAGCCATTTAATAGATAATATAAATCCAATCTCCCTTTTCCCTAAATCAAAACCTCTTTTTTAAAATCGTAAATTAATACAACTCAATGTCAAACTCTTAGAGTAAATTGATTAATTTTAATTGAATAGAAATTCATCAAAGCGACCTTTAAAATTTGTTCTTAATTGAAAAAAGATGATAAAAGATATAGAGAATATCGAATTGCAATTTTTAACCCTAAATGATTATCAGGAATTGAAGCGCGCTATGATTGAGGCATATCCAAACATGCCAAATTCATATTGGTCCGAAAATCATATCAAGTCTTTAATAAAAAAATTTCCGGAAGGACAGGTTGTTATAAAAGTCAATAATCAATTAGCAGGTTGTGCATTATCGATAATTGTGGACTACGCCAAATATGATGAAGACCATACTTACAGCAAAATAACAGGGAATTACACCTTTAACACGCACACTTCAGAAGGGGATGTTTTGTATGGGATTGAAATCTTTATAAAGTCAGAATATCGTGGCCTAAGACTTGGCAGAAGACTCTACGATTACAGAAAGGAATTGTGCGAACGTCTCAACTTGAGGGGTATTGCTTTTGGAGGCAGAATACCAAACTATCACAAGTATTCGGATAAGATTTCTCCCAAAGAATATATTGAACAGGTGAAACGAAAGGAAATAAACGACCCTGTTCTGAACTTTCAGATTTCAAACGATTTTCATCCCTCAAAAGTTTTGAAAAGTTATCTCGAAGGGGATGAAGCATCGAATGAGTTTGCTGTCCTTCTTGAATGGGATAATATTTATTACCAAAAGCATTCAAAAAAGGCTGCCACTTTGAAAAAAAACATCCGTTTGGGATTAATTCAGTGGCAGATGCGTCCGTACAACAATTTTGAAGAGTTAATGCAACAGGCCGAATATTTTGTAGATGCAGTTTCGGGCTACCGTGCTGACTTTGCACTTTTCCCTGAATTTTTCAATGCCCCCTTGATGGCAGAAAACAATCATCTTCCTGAATCGGAAGCAATCAGAGAACTAGCAAAGCATACGGCAGATATCGTTCAGAAATTCTCAGAATTAGCTATTACATACAATATCAATATCATAACGGGAAGTATGCCGGAGATGAAAGATGGTTTTCTATATAACTGTGGCTATTTATGCAAAAGAGATGGCACGACTGAAAGTTATGAAAAGCTACACGTCACACCAGACGAAGCAAAAATATGGGGCATGCAAGGCGGTAATCAGTTAAAAACATTCGATACGGATTGCGGAAAAATCGGGATTCTGATATGTTATGATGTTGAATTCCCCGAATTAAGCAGACTTTTAGCTGATGATGGCATGGATATTCTATTTGTCCCTTTTCTGTCAGACACACAAAATGGCTATTCCAGAGTTCGACATTGTGCACAATCAAGAGCCATTGAAAATGAATGCTATGTTGCCATAGCAGGCAGCGTAGGGAATTTGCCTAACGTTCATAATATGGATATTCAATTTGCCCAATCGATGGTTTTTACACCTTGTGACTTTTCTTTCCCTGCCAATGGCATTAAAGCTGAAGCTGTTACCAATACCGAAATGATTTTGATTGCTGATGTTGATATCGACTTATTAAGGGAACTCAATCAATTTGGTAGCGTTAATAATCTAAGAGATAGACGAAAAGACATTTTCAACTTAAAAAAAATGCCCAAATCATAATGATCTGGGCATTTCTCATTGCTCGCTTGAGCGTGTTCTGGTGGAGCTGCAGGGGATCGAACCCTGGTCCAAACATGCGATCAATAAGCTTTCTACATGCTTATTCCGTTCTTAATTTTCGAATCTAGTTTGGGAAAGGACACCCGAGACTAAACCTTATCTTTTAAATTTCACCAACTCCCCAAAGCTTGAAGCCAGCTAACCCTGAATTGATAGCATCCCATATACTTACCGGAACAAGGTGTAACCATAAGCGGGATGTCTCGTCTTCGCTCCTAGAGCGATGATGAAGCTTAACCTACTGTAATTCGGTTAGGCAGCAAGAGCGTAGTTATTTTCGCCAATTAAAAAGTGTGAGACCTGATATTAACGAGCCAGATACACAATGCTCGACATGCTTACATACCAATTCTTCATGCTGTCAAAAGCCACGTCAGCCCCAGAATTTGTACAAAGCTAGAAAATTCAACTGGATTAAGCTTATTTTTTCTTCGAAAACTTATCAATTATCACTAAATTGGTGATCCTGAATGAAAATCATCCCCAAAATTTGATTTTCTAACCTAAAAATTAAGCCATATACACAACACATGATTAGACCCACACGCATTGGGGTACTTCGGGAAACCAAGACCCCACCAGACAGACGAGTTGCTATTACGCCTCAGCAAGGCCTGAACATTTTAAAATCACATCCCAACATAAGCATCTTTATTCAACCCAGTGATATCCGCTGCTATACCGATGCAGAATACCGAAAAGCCGGTTTCTTTTTAACAGAAGACTTACGCGAATGTGATATCCTTATTGGGGTTAAAGAAGTCAGTATTCCGACCCTTATCCCCAACAAAAGATACCTCTTCTTCTCTCATACCGCCAAAGAACAAGCTCATAACAGGAAACTCCTTCAGGAGATTTTAAAACGCAATATCACGCTCATCGATTACGAATATCTTTGCGACCCCAATGGCAAGCGAGTTGTCGCCTTTGGTTACTGGGCTGGTGTAGTCGGTGCTTACAAAGCATTACGTGCACGAGGTATGCGGACCGATTCCTTTGACTTACCTCCTGCCCGAACGTGCGAAAATATGGATGAGATGTATGCTCACCTGAGAAAAGTACAATTGCGCCCCATTAAAATATTGGTTACTGGTGGAGGACGTGTGGCCAAAGGAGCTATGCAAACAATACAGGTATTGAATATTCGTGAAGTTACCCCACATGAATTTCTTAATCAGGATTTTAATGAACCTGTGGTTTGCCGTTTGGATCCGGAACACTACGTTGAGAGAATAGACGGGGAAGCGTTTGATTTAAAGCACTTTTACGCGCACCCTCAAATGTATAAATCCAGTTTTAAACCATTTACTAAGGTAACAGACCTGCTTATAACCTGCCATTATTGGGATCCGGAATCGCCAAAGTTTATGACTCCTGAAGATTATAAAGAGGAGGATTTCCGAATTTCTGTAATCGCCGATGTCAGTTGTGATTTAAACGGACCTATTCCCTCTACGATAAGGACTTCAACCATTGCCAATTCATTTTATGGCTACGATCGGTTTACAGGAGAAGAGGCAATCCCATTTGTCGACAAAAGAAATGTAACGGTGATGGCTGTGGATAATCTGCCAGGAGAATTGCCTCGGGAATCATCGGATGATTTTTGTCAGGCTCTTTCCGAACACGTCTTTCCTGCTCTTTTAGGAGACACCGACGATGACATCATCGAAAAAGCCTGTATTACAAAGGATGGACAGCTCACGCCAACCTTTAGCTACTTGCAAGATTACGTTTACAAATCAGAATAAAAAAGAGAACGCCCGATCCTATCCAGATCGGGCGTTCTTTTATTTTTTGTTTCAAATACAACCTATAATTGCTTTAAATCAGCAATTGTTTGTGTTGGATTCTCCGAATTGAAAACAAAACTACCAGCAACCAAAGCATCAGCTCCGGCTTCAACCAATTTTTTACCCGTCTCCAGATTCACACCGCCATCAATTTCAATGATAAGCTCTGTCTTTTTTTCAGCGACTAAGGCTTTCAGTTTCTCAATTTTTGAATAGGTATTCTCAATAAAACTTTGTCCTCCAAAACCAGGATTCACACTCATCAAAAGAACCAAATCGATATCCTGAATGATATCTTCAAGAACAGAAACAGGCGTGTGCGGATTAAGAGAAACCCCTGCTTTCATACCGTGAGAATGAATATTCTGAACCGTGCGGTGTAAGTGGGTGCAAGCTTCGTAATGAACCGTTAAAAGATCAGAACCAGCCTTTTTGAAAGCCTCGATATAACGATCTGGATCAACAATCATCAAATGAACATCAAGAGGTTTGGTTGCAATCTTGCTGATTTGCTCAACCACTGGAAGTCCATAGGAAATATTTGGAACGAAAACGCCGTCCATAATATCAAGATGAAACCAATCGGCTTCACTCTTGTTTACCATTTCAACATCGGCTTTCAAATTCATGAAATCGGCCGCTAATAATGAGGGAGATATTAATGTTTGCATCTGTTTAAGGGGCTTTTAATTGTTTTGCTGCAAAGATATAAGAAATCGCTCAACTTATCTTTCTAAATTACTTTTTGCCTGAAAATTTGATCAACAAAAAAAGCGTACATGCATTGTTGAAAACAGTACGCTTCGTAAAAATCTTTATTTAACTTCTAACTAATCTAACCCAGATAGGTTTTGAGAATCTTCGATCGGAAAGTCGATT
Source organism: Ancylomarina subtilis (assembly GCF_004217115.1). Taxonomy (NCBI): domain Bacteria; kingdom Pseudomonadati; phylum Bacteroidota; class Bacteroidia; order Marinilabiliales; family Marinifilaceae; genus Ancylomarina; species Ancylomarina subtilis. Next base: position 1,803,158 of record NZ_SHKN01000001.1, read on the forward strand.
TCATTTTCCTAATGGCCTTTTCTTTGATCTGACGTACACGTTCGCGAGTCAGATCAAACTCCTTACCAATTTCTTCAAGCGAGCAAGGAGGATTCCCCTTTAAACCAAAATACATCCGGATAATTGTGGCTTCTCTATTGGATAAAGTTGACAAAGAACGTTCAATCTCAATAATCAGGGAATCTCTCAATAAAGTCTTATCAGGTCCCACTTCATCGGTACTTAAAAGAATATCATACAAGGTATTATCTTCTTCCGAATTGATTGGTGCATCCATCGAAATCTGGCGCCCCGAAGCCTTAATCGCTTCCTTCACATCTTTGGGACTCATATCCAAAACATTAGCAATCTCATCAGGAGAAGGTTCTCGCTGATATTCCTGCTCAAGCTGAGCCAGAGTTTTGCTAATTTTATTTATCGAACCAATCTTATTGAGGGGTAATCGAACAATACGAGACTGTTCTGCCAGTGCTTGCAATAAGGATTGACGAATCCACCATACGGCATAAGAAATAAACTTAAATCCACGGGTTTCATCAAATCTCTGGGCTGCCTTTATTAAACCTAAATTGCCTTCATTAATTAAATCAGACAAACTCAGCCCCTGATTTTGATATTGCTTCGAAACAGAAACTACAAACCTCAAATTCGCTTTAATTAATCGATTGAGAGCAGTTTTACTTCCTTTTTTAATTTGTCTAGCAAGGGCGACTTCCTCTTCTGCAGTAACAAGATCAACTTTGCCAATTTCTTGCAAGTATCTGTCTAAAGATGGTGTTTCTCTATTTGTAACTTGCTTCGTGATTTTTAACTGTCTCATATTCGGTTAGGGGATTTAGGGCTTCGGTTAAAAACTATCTCATAATTTCAACTAGCTATCTTAAAGAAATAGATTTTATTGTGAAAATCAAAATCACAAACCTATAATTTTCACCTTATTAGCTAATTTAGAATAAAAAAAAGATAACGACTTCAACAAATATCCACAAACCCTTATCCATAGCACAAACAACTATAAATCACTTGCTTAAAAAAGAAACAACTGAGTAAGAAAAAAAGCAAACTTGACGAATTAAGTAATGCTTTATAAATTAATACGATGCACAAAAGTCAATAATCAGATTATGGCACACTTTTTTTTGTGTTTTAACAAGTTATTGTGTAATATTGCAAATGAATTCCAGTAGGTCTCCTCATTCTGAGATCGAAAAATCAAATTCCCAAGAAGATAATATTTCTATCAAATAATAAAATCCAAAATATTTAATAATATTATTTATGTACGACATTCTTGAATTAAACAAGAAGCTTGTGCCTGAATTGAAAGAGATTGCAAAAGAGCTTAATATTAAAAAAATTGAGTCCTTTAAAAAGCAAGATTTAATCTATAAGATTCTTGATCAACAAGCCATTGTAGCTTCAGAAATGAAAAGTTCTGATAAAAAAGCTATACGTAAACGCAACCCCAAAAAAGACGACGACCAGGTTATAAAAGAAGAGCCTAGAAAGTCAATATTGCGTAAAAAAAGAAAACCAACTGAGGATATTGTTGCTGAAAAAGTAGCTGAAACATCTGCCCCAGTTGAGGCATCTGCACCAATTGCAAGTGAAACCAAAGAGGTACGAGAAGTTCGTAAACCTAATCCTCGCAGAAGACGCGAAGATGCTCGTCCTACTGACAAAACACAAAGAGAACCTCTTCAAAAGAGCGAAGCTGTTGTAAAAGAGCAAGTCAAAACTGAACCTAAAGTTCAGGATAGAATCCAAGAAGAAGCACCTGCTCCTAAAGCAGATGTAACAAAGGAGACTGCTCGTCAGGAGAAACCAGCTCAGGAAAGAGCTCCTCAGGAAAAATCGAATCAAGACAGAGCCCCTCAAGGTAAAAAACGTTTTGAGCGTCGTGAAAAAGAAAGACCTTTTGAGTTTGATGGCATCATCAGCAACTCGGGTGTACTTGAAATTATGCAAGATGGTTACGGATTTCTTCGTTCATCTGATTTCAACTATTTGAACTCTCCAGACGATATTTATGTCTCACAATCACAAATTAAACTTTTTGGTTTAAAAACAGGTGATACAGTTCAAGGGACTATTCGACCTCCAAAAGAAGGTGAAAAATATTTCCCTCTGATTAAAGTTGAAAAAATCAATGGCCGTTTGCCTGAAGTCATCCGTGACCGTGTACCATTCGACCATTTGACTCCACTTTTCCCAGATGAAAAATTCAACTTAACCGGAAATGGAAAAAGCAGTCTTTCAACTCGTGTTGTTGACATGTTTGCTCCTATCGGTAAAGGTCAACGTGGACTGATTGTTGCACAACCCAAAACAGGTAAGACTGTTTTGCTAAAGGAAATTGCCAACGCAATTGCAGCTAATAATCCGGAAGCTTATATGATTATTCTTTTAATCGATGAGCGTCCTGAGGAGGTTACTGATATGGCAAGATCTGTAAATGCAGAAGTTATTTCATCTACTTTTGATGAACCAGCAGAACGTCACGTTCGTGTTGCCAATATCGTGCTTGAAAAAGCAAAACGTATGGTTGAGTGTGGTCACGATGTTGTGATCCTTCTTGACTCTATTACACGTTTGGCACGTGCTTACAATACCGTTTCACCTGCATCAGGTAAGGTGCTTTCAGGTGGTGTTGATGCAAACGCACTTCACAAGCCTAAGCGTTTCTTTGGTGCTGCCCGTAATATCGAAAATGGTGGTTCTCTTACCATTTTAGCAACGGCATTAACCGAAACCGGTTCGAAGATGGATGAAGTTATCTTCGAAGAATTTAAGGGTACTGGTAATATGGAACTTCAGTTAGATCGTAAATTATCTAACAAACGTATATACCCTGCTGTGGATCTTACAGCTTCGAGTACACGTCGTGAAGATCTTTTACTTGATGAAGGTCAGTTGAACCGTATTTGGGTACTTCGAAACTTCTTAACTGATATGAACTCTATTGAGGCGATGCAGTTCATTAGCGACAGAATGCGCAAAACTCGTTCAAATGAAGAATTCCTAATTTCAATGAACGATAAATAATTATGAATGCATCAAGACGATCTGTCAAAAATAAGATTTCATCATAAATTTTATTCTAAAACAAAGGGATTCTTGAGTTTCATTATTGAATTATAAAGCGTTAAGCTTATTACATAAAAAAAGAACTGTGCTAACTAGCATGGTTCTTTTTTTATTTTTATCAAGTATAAATTCCAATTCAAACCTATAATTGTAATCTCAAGATTGCAACTATGGGTTTTTATTTTTTAGATTTGTAGAGTAAATCTAAAAAAAATGAATACGCTAGTACAAACTCATTGTAGTTTACTCAAAAATAAAAGAAGCACCATTAAACGTGAACTAGGCAAAGAGATTGACTGGAGTCAGCGTTTAATAGCTATTAAAGGCTCTAGAGGCGTGGGGAAAACCACGTTCCTATTGGACTATATACGAGAAAATAATCGCGAGAATGATAAATCTTGCTTATATATCAACCTTAACAACTTATTTTTCACCGAACGAGGCTTGGTTTCCTTCGTAGATGAATTCTACAAAAAAGGTGGTAAAACCCTATTACTCGATCAGATACACAAATATCCGGATTGGGCTAAAGACCTGAGAGTCTGTCACGACAATTACCCAGACCTACAGATCATTTTTACAGCCTCATCAATACTTCGTGTCAAAACCAACGAACATTTGCAGTCTTGTGTCAACATCTACTATCTACAAGGCTTGTCCTTTCGTGAATTTCTAAACCATGAAGCAGGTTGTGAATTTAAACGTTACAGTCTGGACGAAATTGTGAAGAATCACGAATCAATTGTTGAAACGATCTTAACAAAGGTTCGCCCCCTTGCATTTTTTAACGACTATCTGAAATTTGGGTACTACCCTTGTTACCTTGAAGAAAAAAGTTTCATCGATAATTTACTTAAAATTATCAACCTGATGTTGGAATTCGATATCACATATTTAAATCAAATCGAATTAAAATATTTAACCAAACTGAAAAAGCTTCTTTATATCATCGCTTGTAACGCGCCTTTTCAGCCTAATGTCAGCAAACTTGCTAATGATGTTGAAACATCAAGAGCAACCATTATGAATTACCTTGGGTATTTGAAAAATGCTCGCCTAATCAATTTATTAAACTCATCGGAAGATGATAAAGAAAAGCTGAAGAAACCGAATAAAGTCTATCTGCATAATACAAACTTGCTTTTTGCAATCTCACCCGATAGCGTTTCAGAAAATAGCTTGCGTGAAACTTTTTTCTACAACCAAGTAGGTGTTGGGAGCATTTTAACAAGTACTGACAGAGGCCACTTTTTAGTGGATGAAAAATTCAATTTTGAAATAAAAGGTAATTCGGAAACAAGCGAACCTAAATATAAAACAGGAGATTATTTCGTCGCCGCTGATATGATTGAGCGTGGCGAAGGAAACACGATCCCCCTATGGCTGTTTGGGTTCTTATACTAGCACAATCAACTTGAATACAAATTTATCAAACTGATATTTATTCAAATAAATATATAACATCTACCATAAATAAAATTTAATTGGAGGAGTAAAATGGCAAAAGAGAAAAAATTCATTACCTGTGATGGTAATGCCGCTGCTGCACATATTGCGTATATGTTTAGCGAGGTGTCGTGTATCTACCCTATCACACCATCTTCGCCTATGGCTGAAAATGTTGACGAGTGGGCTGCACAAGGACGTAAAAATCTATTTGGCGAAACCGTACAATTAGTAGAAATGCAATCAGAAGCCGGTGCTGCAGGTGCGGTTCACGGTGCATTGCAAGCCGGTGCTTTAACAACAACTTATACAGCATCTCAGGGATTATTATTGATGATTCCTAATATGTATAAAATTGCTGGTGAGTTATTACCATGTGTATTCCACGTTAGTGCTCGTGCTCTTGCTGCTCAAGCATTATCAATCTTTGGTGATCACTCTGATGTTTATTCCGCTCGTCAGACTGGATTCGCTATGTTGGCTTCCGGTTCAGTACAAGAGGTAATGGACTTATCTGCTGTATCTCATCTTACAGCAATCAAATCAAGAGTTCCATTCATGAACTTCTTCGATGGTTTCCGTACATCTCACGAAATCCAGAAGATTGAGGCAATCGATATGGAAGACATGAGAGGTCTTGTTGACTATGACGCTTTACAAGCATTCCGTGATCGTGCGTTAAATCCTGAAACTCCCGTTACCAGAGGTACTGCTCAGAATCCTGATGTATACTTCCAGGCTCGTGAGGCTGCAAACCCATTCTACAATGCGGTTCCAGACATGGTAGCAGACTACATGAAAGAAATGACTAAAATCACTGGTCGTGAGTACAAGCCATTCATGTATTACGGTGCTGAAGATGCTGAAAACATCATCATCGCTATGGGTTCTGTTAACGAAACAATTAAGGAAGTTGTTGATTTCAAAAATGCAAATGGTGAGAAAGTTGGTTTGGTATGCGTTCACTTATACCGTCCATTCTCTGCTAAACACTTCAAAGCAGTTATTCCTGCATCTGTTAAGCGTATTTGTGTTCTTGATCGTACTAAGGAAACGGGTGCAAACGGTGATCCATTATACCTTGACGTAAGAGACGTATTCTATGGTGAAGAAAACGCTCCTCTTATCGTTGGTGGTCGTTACGGTTTAGGTTCTAAAGATGTAACTCCATCACAGATCATTTCGGTTTACAACAACCTTGCAATGAACGAGCCAAAGAATCAATTTACTTTAGGTATTGTTGATGATGTTACATTCACTTCTCTTCCATTATTAGAAGAAGTTAAGGTGAATTCTGAATCTCTTTACGAAGCGAAATTCTATGGTTTAGGTTCTGATGGTACTGTAGGTGCAAACAAGAACTCAATCAAAATTATTGGTGGTTCAACCGATAAATATTGTCAAGCTTACTTTGCTTACGATTCTAAAAAATCAGGTGGTTTTACAGCTTCTCATCTTCGTTTCGGTGATGAACCAATCCGTTCGACTTACTTGGTAACAACTCCTGACTTCGTTGCATGTCACGTTCCTGCTTACGTTTATTTATATGACGTATTAAAAGGTTTGAAAAAAGGTGGTTCTTTCCTATTGAACTCAATCTATGATGTTGAAGAGACTATTAAGCACCTTCCTGATCATATGAAAAAGTACATGGCTGACAATGAGATTAAATTCTACATTATCAATGGTACTAAATTAGGTGAAGAACTTGGTCTTGGTAACCGTACCAATGCGATTATGCAGGCTGCTTTCTTTAAGATCACTGGTGTAATTCCTTTCGAGCAAGCTGCTGAAGAAATGAAGAAAGCCATTGTTAAATCTTACGGAAACAAAGGAGAAAAAGTGGTTAATATGAACTTTGCTGCTGTTGATGCAGGTGGACAAAATGTTGTTGAAGTTCCTGTTTCTGCTGACTGGAAAAATCTTTCAGACGCAGTTGAGGCTGCTTCAACCAATAACCGTCCTAAGTTTGTTGCTGAAGTTTGTGATCCTATGAATGCTCAAAAAGGTGACGATCTTCCTGTTTCTGCTTTCTCTGGTCGTGAAGATGGTACTTTCCCTAACGGAACAACTAAATTTGAAAAGCGTGGTATCGCAATTAATGTTCCTGAGTGGCAAGACGAAACTTGTATTCAGTGTAACCAGTGTGCTTACGTTTGTCCTCACGCTGCTATTCGTCCTTTCCTATTGACTGACGAAGAATTAGCTGCTGCTCCAGCTGGAACAGCTGTTAAGCCAGCTACAGGTAAAGATCTTAAAGGTCTGCATTTCCGTATTCAGGTTGCTGTTGAAGACTGTACCGGTTGTGGAAACTGTGCTGATGTTTGTCCTGCTCCAAAAGCGAAAGCTCTTGAAATGAAGCATCTTGAAACTCAATTGGATGAGAAAGAAAGATGGCAGTATATGGACCAAACAGTTGGTTACAAGGAATTACTTCCTAAAAACAATGTGAAGAATTCACAATTTGCTCAACCATTATTCGAGTTCTCCGGAGCTTGTGCAGGTTGTGGTGAAACACCATATATCAAATTGATCACTCAATTGTTTGGTGAGAGAATGATGGTATCTAATGCAACAGGTTGTTCTTCAATCTATGGCGGTTCTGCTCCATCTACACCTTACTGTAAAAACGATAAGAGTGGTAAAGGTCCGGCTTGGGCTAACTCTTTATTCGAAGATAATGCTGAATTCGGTTTCGGTATGAACGAAGGTGTTCGCAAGATGCGTAACCGTATCGCTTTGCGTATGGAAGCTGCTATCGACGCTGTAAATGCTGAAACTAAAGTTGCATTTACTGAGTGGTTAGAAAATAAGGACAACGGTGAAGCTTCAGTAGCTGCATCGGATAAAGTTCTTGCTGCACTTGAAAACGAAACTCATGAAGTTGCTAAAGAAATCAAAGATCTTAAGAGCTACTTAGTTAAGAAGTCTCAGTGGATTTTCGGTGGTGACGGATGGGCTTACGATATCGGATACGGGGGATTAGATCACGTTCTTGCTTCTGGTGAAGATGTAAACGTTCTTGTAATGGATACTGAAATTTACTCTAACACAGGTGGACAAGCTTCTAAAGCAACTCCAGTTGGTGCTGTAGCGAAATTTGCTGCTGCGGGTAAAGTAATCAGAAAGAAAGATCTTGGTATGATGGCTGCATCTTACGGTTACGTTTACGTAGCTCAGGTTGCAATGGGTGCAAACCACGCTCAATATATGAAAGCGGTTAAAGAGGCTGAGGCCTTCCCTGGACCATCATTGATCATTGCTTATTCACCATGTATCTCTCACGGTTTGAAAGCTTCTATGGGTAAATCTCAATTAGAAGAGAAAAAAGCTGTTGAAGCAGGATACTGGCACTTATTCCGTCACAATCCACTATTGGAAGCTGAAGGAAAGAACCCATTCACTCTTGACTCTAAAGAGCCGGATTGGTCTAAGTTCCAGGATTTCTTGTTGGGTGAGGTGCGTTATACTTCATTACAGAAATCTTTCCCAGAAAGAGCTAAGGAATTATTCAAAGCTGCTGAGGAAAATGCATTGTGGAGATACAAATCTTACAAGCGTCAAGCTGCTTTAGATTTTACTGAGGAGTAAATCAATTGCACTTATACATAGAAAGGGTTGGTTCTTTAAAGAACCAACCCTTTTTCTATATAAATATTTTGAGTTCATTCTCTAAATCAACTTAAATATATCCCGGATTTGTTTAGCTTTGGTAACTAACCCAAATATTAATTTATGAAATCATTATTTAAAATTTTAGCCGTTCTATTTGTGACTATGCTAATAGCTAGTTCTTGTGCTAGCAAGGCCGATTCGGAACTGATAATAGGAAAATGGCAAAACAGTGGAAGTAGCGATGTAAAAATTGTTGTCGAATTTACAAAGGACATGCAATGGATGTTTTACAAGAATGATAACTTACTTGAAAAAGGCATCTTCGAACTTAAGGAAGGTCTTTTGATTTTAAAAAGTCCCCAAGAAGAACATGGACATGAGAACTGTAATCACGAACACAAACAGCCTGAAAATAATTCAATGGATTACGTTTTCGAAAGTCAAACAGTTTTAAAAATGGGACATGGTGACAAAATGAGCACTTACAAAAGATTGTAAATAATACAATAAAGAGATTAAATAAAATGCCTGATTCTTTCGAATCGGGCATTTCTTTTTGCATATAACCCTTAAAATCTGTTAAGTATTAATTTTATAAAAATTAACAAAACACAAATAAGACCTCACAATCCTCAATTAGCGACAACAAAAACACGACATATTGATTACCATATAATTAACGATATTTTTCATCTATTGAATTATTCACTTGGATTGATTAATTTAGATGGACCCGAAAAATTAAATCCTAAATCATATGGCAAATTTAAATGTAGAATTCATGGGGCTTAAGCTTAGAAACCCCATTATAGTAGGTGCTTGTACCCTATCAGCAACTGTTGAGGGCGCAAAAGAATTGGAACGCGCTGGTGCGGGAGCAATTGTGTACAAATCACTTTTTGAAGAACAGATTCAAATGGAGCGAGCTCAGCTCGATGATGAACTCGATTTGTACACCGAACGAAACGCTGAAATGATATCTCTGTTTCCAGCCTTAGAACACGCGGGTCCCACGGCTCATATTCTAAAATTAATTGATGTCAAAAAGAATATATCCATTCCGGTTATAGCCAGTTTAAACTGTATTTACGATGTCACATGGTTTGACTATGCCAAGCAATTGGAAGATGCTGGTGTTGATGCACTCGAACTAAACTTCTATTCCATGCCAACCGATTTGGATAAAACGGCAGCAGAAATAGAAGAAGAAAAAATAAAGATCGTCAAAACCCTCAAAAAAAGATTAAAAATTCCTTTCTGTATTAAACTGAGTCCCTATTATACCAATACCTTAAACTTTGTCAGTCGACTCGATAAAGCCGGAGCATCCTCATTCGCTCTATTCAATCGCCTGTTTCAACCTGAGGTAAATATTAAAACTGAAAGCCACGTCACCCATTTTAATCTAAGCCAGCGCGGAGATATCAAATTGGGACTTCGTTATGTCGGTTTACTCCACGATAAAATTAAAGCTCAGTTATGCGGAACCAATGGAATCTATTCATTTGAGGATGTGATTCAAATGCTTTTAAGTGGAGCTGATGTGGTTCAAATGGTCAGTGCCATTTACAAAAATACCCCATCATATATAACGGAGATTCTTTCAGATTTAGAAATGTGGATGGATCAAAAAGGTTACAAAACAATCCGTGAATTTCAAGGTAAACTCTCCGATAATAAATTGAAACAGTCCGACGTGTATTATAGGGCTCAATATCTGGATTTTTTATTAAATCCGGAAGAAATAATCAACAAGTATCCAATGCGATAACAGGATCGAAATTGATTTGAAATGGCCGATCAAAAGATCGGTCTTTTTATGCAGGTATTTTATAAAAAACTAGAACTTAAACACCTGCAAACGTTTGAAAAATAAAAGTCTAAATCATTTGAAAAAAGACAGTTAGATTGTCTGTCCTTTACTTCCTTTTTTGAAAAAAGAACACTACTTTTGTGTACAATTTTCAAGGCACGTTTTGTGACAAAGTCTTGTAAATTTAAGATTTTGAAGATTATAAGTTAATATATAATTGTTATTGAATGCTTTCATTTATTGCATAAAATAACATTAAAACTAAAAAGCGATAATTATGAGTACTAAGTACGTTTATACTTTTGGTGACGGTAAAGCCGAAGGTAAAGCAGACATGAAGAATTTGCTTGGAGGTAAGGGAGCTAACCTTGCTGAGATGAACCTAATTGGTGTGCCAGTTCCTGCTGGTTTCACAATCACTACTGACGTTTGTACTGATTACAACAAGCTTGGAAAAGATGCTGTTGTAGCAATGATTAAAGAGCAAGTTGAAGCTGCTGTTGCTGATACTGAAAAAGCTATGAACGCGAAATTTGATGCAAAAGATGGTTTCCCATTGTTGCTATCTGTTCGTTCTGGTGCTCGTGCTTCTATGCCAGGTATGATGAACACAGTTCTTAACCTTGGTATGAATGATGATACAGTGAAAATTGTAGCTGAACAATCAGGAAACGAGAAATTTGCTTACGATTCATATCGTCGTTTCATCCACATGTACGGTGACGTAGTAATGGGTGTTGAGGCAGAGAACGGTGAGCACAATCCATTCGAGGTTGTTCTTGACGAATTGAAAGAAGCTAAAGGTTACAAATTAGATACTGAACTTACTGTTGAGGATCTAAAAGAACTTGTTGAAGGTTACAAAGCCGTAGTACGTAAACACGCTGGTGTTGACTTCCCTACTTGTCCATGGGAGCAGCTTTGGGGTTCTATCTGCGCTGTATTCGATTCATGGAATACTGAGCGTGCTATTCTTTACCGTCGTATGGAGAATATTCCTGACGAATGGGGTACAGCAGTAAACGTTCAGGCTATGGTATATGGTAACATGGGTGAAACTTCAGCTACTGGTGTATGTTTCTCTCGTGATGCTGCTACAGGTGAAAACCTATTTAATGGTGAGTATTTGATTAACGCACAGGGTGAAGACGTTGTTGCTGGTGTTCGTACTCCTCTTGAGATTACAACTATTGGTTCTAAGCGTTGGGCTGAGCGTAACGGTACTTCTGAAGAAGATCGTAAAGCAAACTTCCTTTCATTAGAAGAAGCTATGCCTGAGTTGTATAACGAATTGAATACTATCCAACGTAAGCTTGAGGTTCACTACACTGATATGCAGGATATGGAGTTTACTATTCAACAAGGTAAACTTTGGATGTTGCAAACTCGTAACGGTAAGCGTACTGGTGCAGCTATGGTTAAAATGGCTGTAGATATGCTTGAAGAAGGTTTGATCGATGAAACGACAGCTGTACTTCGTCAGGAACCTAACAAATTGGATGAGTTGCTTCACCCAGTTTTCGAAGAGTCTGCTTTGGCTTCTGCTAAAGTACTTTCTAAAGGTCTTCCTGCATCTCCAGGTGCTGCTACAGGTCAAATCGTATTCTCAGCTGAGGATGCTGAGAAATGGGCTGCTGAAGGTAAAAAAGTAATTCTTGTACGTCGCGAGACTTCTCCAGAAGACTTGAAAGGTATGTACGCTGCTGAAGGTATCCTTACTGAGCGTGGTGGTATGACTTCTCACGCTGCTGTAGTTGCTCGTGGTATGGGTAAATGTTGTATCTCTTCTGCTGCTGGTGTTTTGGTTACTGGTAAATCAATGACTATCAACGGTGTTGAATTCAAAGAAGGTGATTTCATCTCATTAAACGGTACTACTGGTGTTGTTTACGAAGGTAAAGTTGCAACTATCACTCCTTCATTAGATGGTGATTTCGGTAAAGTAATGGACATGGCTGAGAGAAATACTCGTATGTATGTTCGTACAAATGCTGATACACCTGCTGATGCTCAAACTGCTCGTGATTTTGGTGCTAAAGGTATTGGTCTATGTCGTACAGAGCACATGTTCTTCGAAGGCGATCGTATCTGGGCTATCCGTGAGATGATTCTTGCTGAAAACCTTGAAGGTCGTAAAGAAGCTCTAGCTAAATTATTACCTATCCAGCGTGAAGACTTCTCAGGAATTCTTGAAGCTATGGACGGTTTTGGTGTAACTATCCGTCTACTGGATCCACCATTGCACGAATTTACTCCTAACGATGATGCTTCTCAAAAAGAGATGGCTGAAAAATTAGGTGTTGATGTATCTATCGTTAAAGCAAAAGTTGAATCTCTTCACGAGTTTAACCCAATGTTGGGTCACCGTGGTTGTCGTCTAGGTAACACTTACCCAGAGATCACTGAGATGCAAGCTCGCGCTATTATCGAAGCTGCTTGTGACTTGAAAGCTAAAGGTCTTAATCCTAAGCCAGAAATTATGGTTCCATTAATCGGTACTGTAAAAGAGCTTAAGATGCAGGAAACTATTATCAGAGAAACTGCTGCTGCTGTATTCGCTGAGAAAGGTATCGAAGTTGATTTCATGGTAGGTACTATGATTGAGATTCCTCGTGCTGCTGTAACTGCTGACGAAATTGCTGAAGTTGCTGAATTCTTCTCATTCGGAACAAATGACTTGACTCAAATGGGATTCGGTTATTCTCGTGATGATGCTGGTAAATTCTTACCTATCTACATTGAGAAAGGTATCCTTAAGCACGATCCATTCCAGGTTCTTGACCAGGACGGTATCGGACAATTAGTTCGTATGGGTTGTGAAAAAGGTAAGTCTACACGTGAAGATATCAAATTGGGTATCTGTGGTGAGCACGGTGGTGAGCCATCATCAGTTGAGTTCTGTAACTCAGTGGGTATGGATTACGTTTCATGTTCTCCTTTCCGTGTGCCTATCGCACGTTTAGCTGCTGCTCAAGCAAACTTGAAGCAAAACTAAGAGAATTACTTCTCAATATATAGAAAGGCTGTCCTTAGGGGCAGCCTTTCGTTGTTTATAAATCAGACACAGCGTCGTTTATTAGTCAATTCTAAAAATCACTTTATTCAGAAAATGACATTCATATATAAATGATACCTTTGAAGCGAACAATAAACAAATCCTGAGGTCTTAACATGAAAAAATCATTGGCAAAAAAGCTTCTAATCTATTTTGTTTTACTCAACCTACTCTCAATAACTATTGTTGGAATATATGCGTATACTCAAGCAAAAGAAGCTCTCATCTCAAGAACATTTGATCAATTAATCTCTGTACGCATCGAGAAGAAAAAAAGAGTTGAAGATTTCTTTCAACAATGCAAGCATGATATGCAGGTCATCAGTAGCATCGAATTTCCCAAGCTTGACAAGACAAAAAAAACTTATATATCTGACTATAAGTTAACGAACCAAAATATAAGCCACGATTTGTTCAAACATGGTTTTACATCCCTAATTACAAACAAACAAAATTTCGAGAGCATATACATCTACCAGTCAGACAGTTTATTTATTCATTCTGACATACAGACTCCAAGTATTGCTAAACAAGTCGGTAGTCTTTTACCACATCACAAACAGTTATTTCAATCGATATTGAATAAACAGAATGATGCTATTACTGTCCACGAACTATTCACAGCACAAAAGAAATTTCCTTCCGAAATCATCATTTGCAAGGTCATCAGTCAGCCAAATCAGAAAACTGTATTGGCTTTTCAAATCAACTCTGATATTATTAATACCATCATGCTCGATAATAATCCTTTGAATGGATTAGGAAAATCAGGTGAAGCTTATCTTGTTGGAAAAGATAATTTATTGCGAAGCACCAGCCGATTTCAAGAGAATTCGAAACTTCCGATTGAAGCATCTACACAAGGCGTTAAATTAGCATTTCAGGATAGTACAGGAACATCGATATTTAAAGATTATCGCGGTGTTAAAGTTTTAAGCTCATACAGTAAGCTAAATCTTATGGGACTCGAATGGGTCGTTTTAGCTGAGATTGATCATCAGGAAGCAATGGTACCCATTCAGAATTACGGCTATAATATCAGCTATATTCTAATTATTCTAAGTTTATTCCTATTAGGTATCGTGGCTATTATTGCGAATACAATTACGGCTCCAATTCGGAAACTAAGAAATGAAACAGAGAAAATATCTTCGGGTATTTACGAACCTGTTACCGATATTAAGGCGGATGGAGAAATACTGGAACTCGTTGAGGCTTTTAATCATATGACAAAAACAATAAAAAAGCAGCAAGAAAATCTGATGCTGGCTCACGACAAAAGTATCTCATCGATGATTGATGGCCAAGAGGCAGAACGTAGCCGCTTAGCCAAAGAATTACACGACGGACTGGCCCAAACAATTTTGGCTATTAAAATGCGAATCGAAAATACGGCTCCTGAAAATGCAAGCGTTGTTCTAAAAGAATCTGAAGAAATGTTCGCCAGCTTAATGCACGAAATTCGCAGCATGTCGAATGACTTAATGCCTGCCGTTTTACGTGAGTTTGGCTTGGTAAATGCACTCAGAAGTTTATTATCTCAAATCGAAGAAAACAGCGAACTAAAAACATTCCTTGTTGTAGATGATCACCTGCCAAAACTAAATAAAAAAACGAAAACCTACCTATACCGAATAGCTCAAGAAGCTGTAAATAACATCATTAAACACGCACAGGCAACACAAATAAAAATAAGCATCCATATCGAAAATGACTTATATTTATTTGAAATTTGCGATAATGGTATAGGCTTGACGGATGATTTTGAGTACAATAAAAGCAATGGCATATCGAACATTTTAGATCGAATATCCGTATTAGGAGGAAAAGTGTTATTTTGCAACAATTCACCTCATGGGTTAAAAATTCAATGTGAAATCCCATTCAAAAATTGTTCAAATGAGTAAGATAAAAGTTGTTTTAGTTGACGATCACAAACTGTTTCGCGACGGTTTAAAATCTTTACTTCTTAGCAATCAAGATATTGAAGTTGTAGGAGAATTCGGAAATGCCAAAGATCTTATCCATCAGATGGATAAACTGAAAACTGAAATTATTATTACTGATATCAGTATGCCAGGGATGAATGGTATCGAATTGACACAATATGTGGGTAAAGCATTTCCTGAAATTAAAATGATTATCTTATCCATGCACATCAACAAAGATTTTATTTTGAGTGCAATGGAAGCCGGTGCAAAAGCCTACCTCCCCAAAGATATTGCAGGAAAAGAACTGATTGAAGCAATTTATGAAGTCAATCAGGGCCGTGAGTATTTTAATACACTTGTCAGCAATATTATCATGAGGAGCCTGATGAAAAAAAATCAGGACAACAAAGGACAAAATGAATTAACCAACCGGGAAACGGAAGTCTTGATTTTGGTCGCCAATGGTCTCATGAATAAGGAAGTCGCCAATAAATTACACATCAGCGTCCGAACAGTCGACTGCCATAAAAACAATATCATGAGCAAGTTGAAACTCAACACCACTGCTGAGTTAGTTAAATATGCTATCCGAAATCACCTTATAGAAATATAGGTAATCTACCTAGTCTCTCACCTTTTTTCGTAGAATACTTTAGGGGAAATTATCTATTTCACCTGTCTTGTCGCAGCTATATTTTTGCTTGTTGAAACTAACAAACAAACAATTTACTAACTAAGACAAAATTCTATGATTAAGAAATCAGTTAATTGTCTGCTGATAGCTCTCCTGTTTTTTACAAGTAGCTATTCATTTGGTCAGAAAAAGAAACTTGATGTTAATTTTTCTGCCGATGTCATGAGCAGATACGTTTGGCGTGGTACTCAGTTTGGTGGAAACAGTCCAAGCCTACAACCTTCGATGAGCGTTACTTACGAAGGATTCGAATTTGGAGCCTGGGGTGCTTACTCTTTATCTGGCGCAAATTCGGGTCAGGAACTCGATTTGTATGTATCCTATACCCTACCTAACGAGCTATTTAGCTTGACACTTACCGATTATTATTTTCCAAATGAAACCGAAGATTATAAGTATTTTGAATATAACAACAACCGTACTGGTCATGTTATGGAAGGAATGCTAAGCTTTAACGGGACTGAAAAAATTCCTTTCGGGTTGACTTTCGCACTTAATTTTTGGGGCGCTGATGCGGTAAAATTAGGGGATGATCCTTCTAAAGCCGATTTCAATACCAAAACAGGACTTCAATATTCCAGTTATCTGGAATTGACTTACAGCCACAATTTAGATAATAATATCACTCTGGATGCATTTATTGGCGCAAGTCTTAACAATGCCAAAGACGCAAACACAAGTACGGGTTTTATTGGCGAAAGTGGCTATTACGGCTCTAAAGCAGGTGTGGTAAATCTTGGATGCAAACTATCCAAAGAAGTCGCTATTAACGAGAAACTTACTTTCCCGGTTTCAGCTTCACTTATAACCAATCCTGTAGACGAGAAAATTTATTTCGTATTGGGATTATCATTTTAACAATAACTAAAAACAACTAGATATGATTTTTGATACAGGTTCAACAACCTTTATGATTTTATGTACCAGTTTGGTGATGCTAATGACACCAGGACTGGCTTTCTTTTACGGTGGTCTTGCTGGAAAAAGAAATATCCTTGGTGTAATGATGCAAACTTTTGTATCTCTGGGTATCACCACAATTATGTGGGTAGCTATTGGTTACTCTCTTTGTTTTAGCGGTGGCGAAGGTGGTATCATCGGTAACC
This sequence comes from Ancylomarina subtilis, assembly GCF_004217115.1. Taxonomy (NCBI): domain Bacteria; kingdom Pseudomonadati; phylum Bacteroidota; class Bacteroidia; order Marinilabiliales; family Marinifilaceae; genus Ancylomarina; species Ancylomarina subtilis. Next base: position 1,819,905 of record NZ_SHKN01000001.1, read on the forward strand.
TCGACCTTGCATTTTTAAATGGAATCGATTTTAATACACCATTTGGCCCGGGAGGAAAATACCCTCTTTATATCTTCATTTCTTATCAAATGATGTTTGCCATTATTACGCCTGCCCTGATTACCGGAGCTTTTGTGAACCGTGTGACGTTTAAGGCTTACCTGATCTTCTTAGTATTATGGCAACTATTTGTTTATTACCCATTTGTACATATGGTATGGGGTAATGGTATCTTGGCTCAATGGGGTGTTATCGACTTTGCTGGTGGTGTTGTTGTACATGCAACTGCTGGTTTTGCAGCCTTAGCATCAGTAATTTATGTTGGGAAACGTCGTGACCGTCAATCACCTCCAAACAGTATTCCATTGGTTGCTATTGGTACTGGGCTTTTATGGTTTGGTTGGTATGGTTTTAATGCAGGTAGCGAATTGGATGTGAATTCAATTACAACTCTAGCATTCCTAAATACTGATGTCGCTGCTTCATTTGCTGCTATTACCTGGTTAATTATTGAATGGAAAAGTGAAGGTAAACCTAAATTTGTAGGCTTATTAACAGGTGCGGTAGCCGGTCTTGCAACGATTACACCTGCAGCTGGTTTTGTTCCATTGTGGGCTGCCATGATTATTGGTATTGCTGCTGGTGCACTTTGTTATTTGGCTGTACATCTTAAAAACAAGCTTGGATGGGATGATGCCCTTGATGTATGGGGAGTTCACGGTATGGGTGGTGTTTTTGGCACCATTTTATTAGGTGTTTTTGCATCTACTGCTGTCAATACTCAAGCTGGTCTTTTAGAAGGTGATTTTGCTTTCTTTGGAAAAGAAATTGCTGCCGTAGTAATTAGTGCGGTTTATGCATTCCTATTTACATACCTGATGTTAACAATCATCAATTACATCACACCTGTAAAAGTAAATGTCGAAGATGAAGATCTAGGTTTAGATGCCTCTCTTCATGGTGAAAAAGCTTATGATGAAGGTGCATTATAAGTTGTTGTTTTAAATTAGTTTTCAGAGTTAGGCTGTCCTTAGGGACAGCCTTTTGCTTTTATATTCAGCCCTAATATATTCTATCCATAACGTTGTTGCTTTTTTCATTCTGAAAAAACATAAGTAAAATTAATATCTCAAAAAACAGAAAAACTAGAGATAAAAATCTAAATTTATATATGAATAACTCAATTAATCTACTGAGTAAAAACACTAGAACCTCATTAATAATAGAATAACATGGCAAAATCTCAAGATTCAAAAAAGAGCGTGAAAAAAGAGCCTCAAAAAACGGCTAAAGAGAAAAAAGCAGAGAAAAGAGAGAAGAAAGCTAAAAAAGCCTAATCCCTTTTTTTTAGAGAGCTAAGTCCTTACATTAAACATTGAAGTAAAAATAGAAATAGAGGTTGTCCATTGGGGCAACCTTCTTTCATTACAAAAAGTTTGATACGTTTGGGTCTTAAATTTATAATCCTTAAAACACTTTTCTTAAAAAAAAACATAAAATGATAATAGACACGATTGAAAACTCCAAACGATATGCAAGTATTAGTGAACGAATAGCTTTAGGACTTGAGTATATAAACAATTCTGATTTTTCGAAAATTGAACTGGGAACCTATCAAATTGAAGGGGATGACGTTTTTGCCATGATACAAGAATATGAGACAAAACCTCTTAAATCTTGCAAGCTTGAAGGTCATACAAAGTACATCGATATTCAATACATTATTTCAGGTGAAGAACACATTGGTTTAGTCTCGAAAGGCACACAAAAGATTTTGACTAAAAACGATGAAGATGATTATGCGTTTTATGAGGGAGAATCCACTCTATTTAAATTTAAGACCGGAACCTTTGGAATCTTTTTCCCAAATGATCTTCATCAGCCTTGTGTCGGGCTTAATCAAAGCTCAACAGTTCGAAAAGTAGTGGTGAAAGTAAGATCTTGATCATCAACTAATGAGCCTTATTTCATCTATTCTAAGTTGTTTATTCCGACTTCAACCTAAGTCGAACTCCCCCAGTTAGAACAATTTTAAAATTGAAAATCCGGTTTTCAGAACTCATTTCTGACAACTGGATTTTATTACAAACTAGTTTTACAACGATTTATTTTAAAACCTTATAATCCGGGATTTCAGGAATAAACTCAAAACTATTCTGTTCGTAATTAATATGACAACAATAATGATTTAATCCATTGGTTACAACAAGGTAAGGCACCTGTAATTTCATATTGTAACGCGCAATTTGATTGAAAGTATCTTGTGAAATTTTCACACTGGATGCTTTACACTCGACAATCATCAATGCAATACCATTATTGTTATACAGAACAATGTCACTCCGTTGTGGCATCCTATTAACATCCACTTTTTTTTCAACAGCAATCAATCCTTTGGGGTAATTCTTCTCTTCCACCAAATAAGAAATGAAATTCTGTCGCACCCACTCTTCTGGTGTTAATACCACAAACTTCCTTCTTATACTATCAAAAATTAGCTTTCTTTGTCCTTCTAATTTGATATTAAAATTATAGGTGGGTAGATTAAGTGTGTCCATATTTTAATTATATTGAAAACAAATATAACAGATTTTATCAGCTCTTGGTCAACAAAGAAAGCAAATCATCTAACATATGAAAACAAAAGAAGAAATTGTAGAAAACTGGTTGCCACGTTATACTGGCCGGGCTCTTCAAGATTTTGATCCCTTTATTCTTTTGACCAACTTCAGTGGTTATCTTGATATATTTGCAAAAAAATATAATGCCACTATTGTGGGTGAAGACAAGGCTATGCCCAATGTTTCGGCTGATGGAATTACCATGATTAACTTCGGAATGGGTAGTCCTAATGCCGCAACCGTAATGGATTTATTAAGTGCCATAAAACCTAAGGGTGTCTTATTTTTAGGGAAATGTGGTGGTCTTAAGAAGAAAAATAAACTGGGTGATTTGATTCTCCCCATTGCTGCCATCCGAAGCGAAGGAACATCAAATGACTACTTGCCTCCTGAAATACCTGCACTGCCTGCATTTGGACTTCAAAGAGCGGTGTCTCAGGTGATTGCTGACAAAAACATTAAATATTGGACCGGAACTGTTTTTACAACCAACAAAAGAGTTTGGGAATTCGACGAACGTTTTAAAAAATATCTTGCAAAGACCCGAGCAATGGCTATCGATATGGAAACTGCAACCATATTCACAGTTGGCTTCTTTAATGAGATTCCTTCAGGAGCTGTCTTATTAGTTTCCGATCAACCCATGATCTCTGCAGGAGTAAAAACCGATCACAGCGATGCTGAAGTCACAAATCGTTTTGTCGATCGACATATACAAACAGGGATTGATGCCCTAAAAGAAGTAATGCACAATAAGGAATCTGTGAAACACCTCAGATTCTAAAAGCCTATACTCAAAGCCAAACTATCTCAACAGATTTATATGACATTCGAAGAAATATACAACCGTATTAAGAAACAAGAATATGCACCCATCTATTTTCTGATGGGAGAAGAGAGTTTTTATATCGATAAAATCACCGATTATATATTGGAGAATGCCCTACCTGAAGCCGAGCGTGATTTTAATCAAAGCATTTTTTACGGAAAGGATGCCGATATTGCAAACGTCATCGATACGGCTCGCCGTTTTCCTATGATGGCAACCCGCCAACTTGTCGTAGTTAAAGAAGCTCAACATTTGAAAAATATTGAATTATTGGATTCGTATATTAAGAATCCTCTTCAATCTACGATTCTTGTAATTAATTACAAATATAAAACACTTGACAAAAGAAAAGCATTCACTAAAAATGTAGCTCAATTTGGCATCCTCTTCGAATCAAAAAAAATATACGAAAACCAACTGCCCGATTGGATAACAAAATATACAAAAAGCCTCAAGCTAAATATCGACACCAAAGCCAGTATTTTACTCTCAGAATTTTTGGGCAACGACTTAAGTAAAATTTCAAATGAGCTTGATAAGCTAAGCATAAATATTCCGCAAGGAAATACAATCACAGCAGACGATATCGAAAAAAACATTGGCATTTCTAAAGATTTCAACAATTTTGAATTGCAAAATGCATTGGGAAAAAAAGACATCGTCAAAGCAAATCAAATCATAAATTACTTCTCAACGAATGAAAAAAGCAATCCAATTTATGTCACAATTGCCTTACTTCACTCATATTTTTCAAAAATTTTAAAATTCCATTTTTTAAAAAATAAAACAAATGATAAAATTGTTGCTTCGGCACTTGGTATTAATCCTTTTTTCGTAAAAGACTATAAATCAGCCGCAAGACTCTATAATCCAAAGAAATTGGTTGCTATTATCAATCTGCTCAGAGAATATGATTTAAAATCAAAAGGGATTGGAAATGTCAGCTCTAAGAATGGCGATCTGCTAAAAGAGTTAATATTCAAAACGCTTCATTAGCAATATTTCAACAAATCTATTATCTTTAATAATACATTTCGTTTACTCATTTCAAGTAAATGAATGATGGATACAATATATTGTTAACTTCTTTTTTCATGTATGAATTTCATACATCCATCAATAAAGAATTTGTATTTAACTATGAAATCAATTTTTACTCTTTCATTCATATTAGTTCTTTTGTTTGGTCCAACGCTTAGTTTTGGCCAAGATGGTGCACCTCCTGTAGCAAAAAACGATTCGGTTTCAATTAACAATAAAACACTTATTGACGAGGTAAATTATATTGAAATTGTATTCCTTGAAAACGACATCTACTCGTCATCGACCCTTGATTTTTCACAAACCAAAATTCTTCGTCAAAACGATCAGGCCGGAAAAGCTTATTTGGTTGAAAATAACACTTTAATGGTATTTTATCCCTATGAAGACAGTTTTGGTGTGGATACCATATTCTATGAAATTTGTAATAATAGAAGTCAATGTAGTCAAGCGTACATATTAGTCGATGTTAAAAACCCTAATAAAGTAGATTTACTAATTCCAACGGCCTTTTCTCCCAATGGAGACAATATCAATGATAAGTTCTACATAAAAGGCATCGAAAACTATCCGGTGAATGAATTCGTTGTATTCTCTAGATGGGGCTCTAAAGTCTTTGATAAAAGTAACTACACAAATGATGATGCATGGGATGGAAGTTACAGTAAGACTGGTGTAAAGTTAGGCCCCGGAGATAAATTACCTCCTGGAACATATTTTTTCAAACTCATTATTAAGGATAAAAAGTACCTTAAAAGTGGTTATATCGTCATCAAAAAGTAGATATACTCATTTCTTTATCGGCTATCGCATTGTAGATAATAACTGTGAGTTTTCAACTAAAATATAAACTAGCTTGTTACTGAATGGGAAATCAAAGTCATATCACCACTCGTTATATTCTGACGATATTGATATGCCTTTGCTCAACACTCCCAAAACTATTTTCTCAGGAAAATATCCTTTTCACCAATTATAATCAGAACAAATTATTTATTAACCCAGCCTTTTCTGGCAATAAACCTTATATGGAGATGGCCATGGGCTATCACAAACAATGGACAGGCGTAGAAGGCGCTCCAAAATCTTCAATATTATCAGCTCATGCCCCATTAAACAACAGTAAAATTGGACTCGGTACCATGGTATACAGCAATAAAATTGGAATCTTAAATGAAACGGGGTTCTTTGCTAGCTATGCCTACAAAATTAGTCTGACTAAAAAACGTGTATTGGCTTTCGGACTACAGGCAGGAATCGTGAATAAAGAGGTGCGATGGTCGGATCTTAGAACTTACGATCCAAATTTTAACGGGGATGATCCCAGCATTCCTAATATGAACGTAAGTAGTGTGGCTCCAAATTTCGGTCTAGGCATATACTACAACACCCCGAAATTTCATTTGGGCTTTTCTGCACCTCGCTTGTTACAAAACACCTACCCTCATGAAAACAGTATGGGTGAAAATATCAATTTTGAATTTAGAGATATCTATTTCTATTTAAATACTGGCCTTCAGTTAGAACTTAATCCTAAAATTCAAGTAGAACCTTCCTTGCTGTTTTTTTCTTCAGCAAACTCTACACTAGATTATAATTTAAATCTTATTTTTTATCATATAAATGGTATTTTTGCCGGGAGTGGTTATCGGGCTGGGAAGTATTGGTCAATCCATATAGGCTATGAGTTTAATTCTAAAATTGGCATTAACTATTCCTATGAAAACAGTCTCGATAAACTGAAACGTGGTGACCATTCAAGCCATGAATTTTTTATAAACTATAAGATTTCTTTGAAGAAAAGTAGCTATACATCACCTAGATTTTTCTAAAGTTGTGTATTTTGCATTCTGTTCAGCTTAAAAACCTGTCTTATCCAGAATCATAGACACTTAAGCTTCAATTTTAATCGACTATATATTTAAGTTATGAATATAAAATTGCTAACAACAATTTTTGTTGCCATTGTATTTTCCTTATCCTCAAGCCTTGTTTCTGCCCAAAACAGAGATTTGTCAAGAGGTCAACATCTCTTTGCAAAGAAAGAATACAAGCTGGCCATCCCCTACCTAAAAAAATATACTCAAAATCATAATGATAAATCAGTCAAAAGAAATCTCATTTTTTGTTATATTGAAACCAATCAGGATAATAAAGCTTTGATTCTTGCCCAAAGAATGGCTAATGCGTCAAAAGCAGAGGCTGAAGACTTTTTAAACTATGCCAATCTACTGAAAAAAGTACATAAGTATGTCGAAGCTAAAGAATGGTATCTAAAATACAGCAAGCTTAAACCTTCTGATAATATTGTACTTCAACATATCCAGGCCTGTAATCTGATCAACGAAATTATCGACGACAGCCTGTATATTGCCAAACCAATAAATATTAATACGCAACAAACTGACTATTCAACTTCTTTGTATAACGATGGTTTAATTTTCGTTTCAGGTCGTCCCAATAAATATTCGAAACAAATTAATAAAGATAAAAAGGATCACTACTTCAACCTTTATTTCACAAAGAAAATAGGATCGAAATACGCAATTCCCAAGCTCTTATCTGAAGATTTAAGCACAAAATATAACGAAGGCTCTGCTTCATTTTCAGCCAATGAAAAATTTATCTATTTTACCAGAAACAAGGGGACAGTGGACATAAATGGACAAGCCCAACTGAATATCTATATGTCTCGATTTGCTAAAGGAAAGTGGGACAAACCCGAATTATTTCAATATGCAGGAGATGACTATTCGACCGGACACCCTTCCATTTCGAAAGATGGAAAACTATTGTTCTTTATCTCGAATATGCCAGGTGGATATGGTGGGACGGATATTTATTATTGTCGCAAACAAGGCTTTTCATGGGGACCTCCAATCAACTTAGGCCCCGCTATAAACACGACAAGTGACGAAATGTTTCCTTATATCTGCGAGGATGGTTATTTGTATTTTGCCTCAAGCGGACATATTGGTTTTGGTGGCTTAGACATATTCAAAACAACTTTTGAAAAAAACCATTGGAAATACCCTGTAAATATTGGTTTCCCATTTAATTCCTCAAAAGATGACTTTGCTTATATATTCGATTTCAAAAACAAAATCGGCTATTTTTCATCAAATAGAAATGGGAATGATGATATCTTCGAATTTGAGAAAAACATTGCCAAACTAAATACACTTAAAGGTGTCATTTCAAAAATTGGCTCCACGAATCCAATCGACAGTGTTGAGGTCTTTCTTGTCGATCGGAATATCATCTTAGACAGAACCTATAATAAGCCTGACGGAAGTTTTAAATTCAATGTTTTTAAAGATCAAAAATACAGTCTGATTATTCAGAAAAAAGGATTTAAAACCAAACGTGTTTTATATTTCCCACAAAATTTGTCAAAAAACAAAAACATCAAAATTCGACTAGAAGAATCGCCCTGGGCCAACATCAAAGCATTTGTTAAAAACCAGTTTTCTTCGAAACCAATAAAGAATGCAAACGTTGAGGTTGTAAATAAAACATATAGGCTCTCAACATATTGCAATACCGATTCAAATGGCAATTTTTCGGCAGACGTTGATCCTGGTAATTATTACGATCTGATTGTTTCGAAACCAGGTTATTATACGACCGTTTTAAGCAATTATACATATGATGAAATTCTGTCCGTAGACCTCATTAAAACAAAGGGAAATCAAACAATTGAATTACACACGTCTACATTTCACAATGGAGGTTGGCTATTGACTGAGATAACAAAAGGAGAACTAAATAATGTTATCGAAATACTAAACCATAACCCAGATATTCTTATCGAAGTTAGAGCAAGTACAAAGGTCGATAGTGGTAACCGAGAAAATAAAGAATTGTGTTTAAAAAGAGCAACAGAGGCTAAAAACTATATGATTTCTCAAGGCATTCCCGCAAATCGAATCAAAACAAAAGCGATTGGATTCAATACAAGGAGTTCGTGTATTGTTGTGAAGTTGGTTGAATCATTCTAAATCGCACAGGCCTTTTATCATTATTAATATCAATCTATTCTATCAAACATGACAACTTTAATTATAGCTATTACAGCAATTATTTCAATTACGGCTTTTAATAAAACTGAATGGCTTTACCGCTACCAGTTTAACGCCTATCAGATTTTAAAACGAGGCCAGTGGTACAGAATATTCACTCATGGATTTTTACACGCCAATTGGAATCACCTACTGGTGAATATGATTGTTCTATTTTTCTTTGGCAAAGCGCTGGAAAATTATTTTCAATACTATCTGGGAACAAGTACCTTTTATTTTATAGCCCTCTATATTTGCAGCATAATTTTCTCAAGTCTTTATGATTTAAAACGATATGCAAATGACTATAACTATAATGCCTTAGGTGCATCGGGTGCCACATCAGCCATCGTGTTTGCAACCATTTTCTTCGATCCATGGCAACTCCTATATTTCTTTTTTGTAATACCAATTCCAGGTATCGTATTTGGGGTTTTGTATCTCGCATATTCCTATTATATGAGTAAAAAACAAATAGATAACATTGGACATAATAGCCATTTTTACGGTGCTCTGTTTGGTTTTCTATTTCCTATTCTTGTAAAACCAGAATTATTCTCTTTATTTTTGCAGAAGTTATTTTAAAGATTCAAAATGCAAAAGGCTATTTTTCTTGATCGTGATGGGGTCATCAATTCTGATATTGGACACTATTATATTTACAAAGTTAAGGACTTTATTATCAATAAAGGTATTGTGAATTCCCTCAAACGCTTTCAGGAAGCGGGTTATATGCTTTTCATAGTCAGTAATCAGGGGGGTGTTGCAAAGGGGATTTATTCCAGCGACGATGTTGATCAGATTCATGCTCACCTTAAAGCAAAGTTGCTGGAGAATGATATTCGTCTTCAAGAAATCTACTACTGTCCTCATCATGAAAGTGTAGCGAGCTGTGAATGCAGAAAACCAAGCCCCTACATGATTAATCAGGCAATCAGAAAATACAATATTGATATTAAGACATCCTATCTTATTGGTGACAGCAAACGCGATATTGAGGCTGCTGAAGCCGTAGGGATTAAGGGAATAAAAATAGAAGCAAACGAAGATATTTCAATCTATTGCGACAAAATACTAAAGGGAGAAATATAATTATGAACTCACATCAACTTTGCTACAACGGGACATTCTATCCAGAAACTGCAGCTCTGTTCACAGCTGATAACAGAGCATTTCGTTATGGTGATTCATTGTTTGAAACCATCCATTGCAATGGCACACAGATTCAACTCTTCGGTGAACATATGGAACGTCTGCAACTGGGGATGTCGCATTTACGAATGGAAATACCCGATAATTTTTCGCAAACAATTGAAACGAATATCAAAAGTCTGATCACAAAAAATAAATCCTTTTTGGGCACGCGTATCCGCTTGAGTGTGTTTCGAAATTCAGGAGGTCTCTACACACCCAAAACCAATCGCATTTCATTTTTAATAGAGAGTTCAAAGTTAGATTCACCATACTATTATTTGAATAAAAAAGGATTGACAATTGGTCTATTCGATTCTTATAAAAAAGCATCCAATTCCATGTCTGGATTTAAAACGGGTAACTCACTCCCTTTTATTTTAGCAGGCTTGCACAAGGATGAGATGAAATGGGATGATTGCTTATTGCTAAATGAAAGACAAAATTTGGTCGAAAGCGTAAGCTCAAACCTGTTTATCGTTAAGGATGGAATTCTTTATACCCCCTCGCTTGAAAGTGGCGCCATGAATGGCATTATGAGGGAACAAATTATTCAGATAGCATTAAACCTGGGTATCACGGTCTATGATGACTGCATTATGAAACCCGATCAGTTAATGGACGCTGATGAAATTTTCTTAACCAATGCAATTGTCGGAATACGATGGGTCGTGGCCTATGAAGAAAGACGCTATTTTAATCGAAGTTCAAAAATATTAATTGAGGAATTGAATAAGAAGCTTTTTCCCAGTGACTAATTCATATTTTGATCTTTGGGAAAATTGGCCCAGACCTTATAATTCCCACCCAACTGAATCAAAGCCTTTTGCCAAATATCAACATTATCCAGAGCCATAATTTCTTTCATTTCGAGAGAGCTTACCAACCATGAATTTTCCTTGATCTCGTCTTCGAGTTGACCAGCGTTCCATCCTGAATAACCTGCAAAAAAACGAATTTGATCATGTTCAACTTTTTTATTGCTAATAAGTTCTTTTAAAATGGCGAAATCACCGCCCCAATAAAGATTATTGAAAATCTGAAATGAATTGGGAATAAGTTCAGGTATTGTATGCAAATAGTAAATCTGATTATTTTGAACGGGACCTCCCACAAACACTTCACTCTCGAAAACATCCAAATCAGTCAAAAGTTCGTTTATGTTCAAATGAATCGGTTTGTTTAACACAAAACCCACGGCCCCCTCTTTGGAAAATTCAGTTAATAAAACCACTGATCGCTTAAAGTACCGACCTTCTAAAAAAGGTTCAGCAATTAACACCTTCCCCTTCTCGGGTTTTATATTATTCGAACCCAATCGAAATATGTTCTCTAATCCATCCACACCACATCTGTTTTATAAATTCAAAATAAACAAATTCACTTAAGATTCAAAAAAAGAGACCTGCTCTTTGATACAAAATAATCCCCCAAAACAAAATTGCCTTGGGAATAAATGAAAAACCGTGTTTAAAATAGAATTTTAAGTGCTCTAAATCTAAGATTATGCTCAGAATGATCTTTTTTTTTCACTTATACATGTAAAAGTTGCATCTTTGTTGATTATTGTAATTAATATGATGCGTTAGTCTATCATCTTTCAGAAACGGAGGTGATGATGACAAATAGATTCGAATTTATGGAACCAATCTTTTTTAAAAATAGAAGAAATAACGAAATAGAGGAAGAGTATGTGCCTAGTGGTAAAATACTGAGTTGGTTCTACAATAAGCCGCTTGGTAAAGTATCTCTTCACCTATTGATGAAAAGAAAACTTGTTTCTTCTCTGGGTGGCTGGTACATGAACAGTCGCTTATCTAAAGGGCTAATCTCAAAATTCATTGAACGAAATAAAATCGATCTATCCATCTATCAAATAAAAGATAGCAGTGCATATAAAAACTTCAATGATTTCTTCTACAGAAAAATTGAAATATCAAAAAGACCTGTGGGAGATGCTTTCGTTTCCCCTGCCGATGGTAAGATTTTAGCATTTCAATCGATGAGCGATGTCGCTTCATTTTTTATAAAAGGCTCGCAATTTACGATCTCCAGCTTCTTAAAAAACGATCAATTGGCAAAAAGATATGCCGATGGTGCAATGATGATTGTCCGTTTGGCACCTGCCGATTATCACCGATTCCATTTTCCTGCTGATGGTGTCATCTCTGCATCTAAGCTGATTAAAGGCAAATACTTCTCTGTTTCACCACTGGCTTTAAGAAAGAGTTTACAGATTTTTTGTCAGAATACAAGGGTTTACAGCACATTACAAACGGAAGATTATGGCGATGTCATTATCTCTGAGGTTGGAGCGAGTATGGTTGGAAGTATCTTTCAAACCTATCAGCCCAACACGAATATTAAAAAAGGAAGTGAGAAAGGTTATTTTGCTTTTGGAGGCTCAACCATTGTTTTATTTTTCGAGAAAGACAAAATTAAAATCGATCAGGATTTACTGGATAATACCCGAAGTGGCTTAGAAACAACAGTTCATATGGGAGAAAATATTGCCGGTTAAGTTTTATATTCTTCAAAATAAAAGATGTTATCTCTTCGGATAAAACTGTAAAAATCATAAAATCAAACTGATTATAATTTATATATTTAGGGCTACTAACCTAAATATATCCCCGTATGATTCAATTTTTAAGAAAGATAGTTCTTCCCTTACTTCTTCTGATATCATTTAACAGTTTTGCTAATCAAACAAATCCCTTTTCAGTTGAATATCCTTCGATTATAATCTCAAAGGTTAAGCAAACCATTACGATTAAAACTCAAGGCGATTTAATTGAGCAAATAAAATCCGATTCAATTCAAGTTCTCATCAATGGGAAACAAACAGCATATACGATTGAAGGCTCAGATCTCAAACTTCAACATAAATTCACTCATAAAGAGATCGTTCAGGTTCAAATTCGAGAATTTAATGACACAAAAGAGATAACTCCAATTCCTCTTTGGCTCTCAATCCTCCCTCCTCTTATCGCCATTTTAATGGCCTTATTTTTTAAGGAAGTTTTATCAGCCCTGTTCATTGGCCTCTTTTCAGGAACTCTTATCATCTATTCGTATAAGGGAACCTCCATCTTCATCGCATTTTTCAAAGCCATATTTGCTATATCAGACACCTATATCATCAACTCGTTGCATGATTCCGGGCACATCTCAATTATTGTATTTTCCATGCTAATTGGCTCTATGGTCACTCTCATTTCGAAAAATGGTGGCATGCAGGGGATCGTCAATATTTTATCTCGTTTTGCAAACAATGCAAGGTCGGGACAGCTGGTCACCTGGCTGCTGGGCGTTCTAATATTTTTCGATGATTATGCCAATACTCTTGTTGTTGGAAATACCATGCGCCCTGTGACTGATAGGTTAAAAGTCTCCAGAGAGAAGCTTGCATATATTGTAGACTCAACGGCTGCTCCTGTGGCTTCTGTAGCTATGATAACAACCTGGATCGGGATCGAATTGAGTTATATTCAGTCAGCAACCGTACAGATTGGCGTAAGCGAAAGTCCTTACAGTATTTTCTTAAATTCGTTACCTAGTCGATTTTATCCTTTTTTCACCTTGGCATTTATGCTCTTTCTTATATTTAAAGGTAAAGACTTTGGCCCGATGTATAAAGCTGAGAAATTAGCCAGACAAAATCATATCAGCAGTCAGGACCCCAATATTCAAAGCTCTAATGGTGATAATGATTTAGAAATGGCAGCTCATATCACCCCCAAATGGTACAATGCTGGAATTCCGATTTTGATTGTCATATTCGGAACACTGGCTGGCTTATTATACACAGGCTGGGATGCCAGTGTATGGGCAGATACCAGTTTAAGTTTTAGTAAGAAACTTTCACACGTGATCGGTGCATCTGACTCCTACTCTGCTCTGCTTTGGTCGTCTTTATCAGCTGTACTGGCTTCAGTTGCCTTAACCGTTGGTCAGAAAATATTAAGTTTGCACGAAACCAGTGATAGCTTGCTTAAAGGGTTTAAAACCATGCTCACCGCTATTCTTATCTTGGTTCTAGCCTGGGCTTTAGCCGATATTACCAAAGACTTGCACACAGCCGATTTTATATCGAATGCCCTTATCTCTATTAATGTGGCTCCCCAGATTCTACCAGCATTAACCTTTATTCTTTCAGCATTAATCGCCTTTTCAACAGGCTCATCATGGGGAACGATGGCTATTCTCTATCCACTTATTTTACCTGCTTCCTGGTATTTAAGTCATAGTGCCGGAATGAATGATGGTGCATCGATGAATCTCTTTTATATTACAGTTTCCGCCATTCTTGCAGGTTCGGTTCTTGGTGATCATTGCTCCCCGATATCCGATACAACTATTCTCAGTTCTTTAGCCAGTTCCTGTAACCATATCGAGCACGTCAGAACTCAGTTACCCTATGCCTTAACCGTTGGTAGCATTTCCATATTTATTGGGCTAATTCCTGCGGCTTATGGTGTCCCCTATTGGATTATTTTCCCTGCTGGAATTCTAAGCCTCTATCTTATTGTCCATTTCTTTGGTAAAAAGGTTGAATGATATGGTGATTTGAGAATTAATAGATGTGGAGAGTTACACATCTACAGTTTTTATTATGCTGGATTTCTAAAATAAACAAGCTGGCAAGCTTTAAAGTAATCTATTGCTCAAAACGATATTATTGATTTTTCAAATTATTGTTTTCTGCTTTACCTAAATAGGTATTGAGTAAAAAACTAATTTTCCGTGCTTTGTACTTTATACATTGAGTAAAAAAACGATTTTCCGTGTTTTGTACTTTGTACATTGAGCAAAAAAACGATTTTTCGTGTTTTGTACTTTGTACATTGGGCAAAAAAATGATTTTTCGTGCTTTGTACTTTGTACATTGGGCAAAAAAATGATTTTTCGTGCTTTGTACTTTGTACATTGAGCAAAAACCATTTTTCAGCTTTCACTAAATAGTTAGTAAGCGAATATCAATTCGAGTAAATAAAAAAACGATCGAAGCAAAAGCTCCGATCGTTTTTTATATCTAACAATTATCCTAAGTTTTAGTCTTTCTGGAAATTTGGATACATATAATCTGTAGCCGGTACAAAAGTTTCCTTAATTGTACGTGGAGAAACCCAACGCAATAGGTTGATCATAGAACCCGCTTTATCATTGGTTCCTGAACCTCTACCACCACCGAATGGCTGCTGACCAACAACAGCACCAGTTGGTTTGTCGTTGATATAGAAGTTACCTGCAGTGTGAGTTAAACGCTTCACTAACTTCTCAATAGCATAACGACAGTCAGCAAAGATAGCACCTGTAAGCGCGTACATTGATCCTTTATCAAGGATATCAAGTGTTTCGTCTACCTTATCATCTTCGTAAACATAGATAGTCAAAACAGGACCGAATAGCTCTTCTTCCATGGTAATGTAATCTGGTTTCAATGCACGAATAATAGTCGGTGCAATAAAGTATCCAACAGATTTGTCATAAGTTCCACCAGCTACAATTTCAGCATCAGGAGAAACCTTGGCAGCCTCAATTGCTAAAGCCAACTTGTCGAATGATGTTTCGTCGATTACAGCATTTACGAAGTTTGTGAAATCTTCAGTTCCACCCATCTTAATTTTCTTAAGATCTTCGTGTACATAAGCCATCACCTCATCATATTTGCTTGCTGGAATAAAAGCACGTGAAGCAGCAGAACATTTCTGTCCCTGATATTCGAAAGCACCACGAGTAATAGCAGTTGCTACTTCTTTTGTTGATGCTGTTGGATGCATAAAGATATAGTCCTTACCACCTGTTTCACCTACGATACGTGGGTACGACTTGAATTTATGAATATTCTCACCAATGTTCTTCCAGATATCCTGGAATACGCCTGTTGATCCTGTAAAGTGGATACCTGCGAAATCAGGAGAAGAGAATAATACTTCAGAAGCTGCAGGACCTGATACATATACCAAGTTGATAACACCAGCAGGAACACCCGCTTTCTGGAAAACTTCCATAAGAACCTGAGCTGAATAAACAGCCGTTTTAGATGGCTTCCAAACGATACAGTTACCCATCATAGCAGGAGCTGTTGGTAAGTTACCAGCAATTGCAGTAAAGTTGAATGGCGTCAATGCGAATACAAATCCTTCTAGTGGACGTTGCTCTACACGATTCCAAATTCCTTTTGAAGATACAGGCTGTTGCTTGTAAATCTCAGTCATATATTGTACGTTGAAACGCAAGAAGTCAGCAATTTCACAAGCCGAATCAATCTCAGCCTGGAAGGCATTCTTCGATTGGCCCAACATAGTAGCCGCATTCAATTTCTGACGGTAAGGACCTGAAATCAATTCAGCAGCTTTCAAGAAAATAGAAGCACGATGCTCCCAAGCCATAGCTTCCCAAGCTGGTTTTGCAGCCAAAGCAGCATCTATAGCCATTTGGATATGCTCTTTACTACCTTGGTGATAGTGACCTAATACATGCTGATGATCGTGTGGAGGCGTCATCGCAAATAAGTTTCCTGTGCGAACCTCTTCGCCACCGATGTACATAGGCACATCAATTTGCTTCGAACGCATCTCTTTGATGGTTGCTTGCAATTCCGCTCTTTCTGGAGAACCTGGAGCATATGATAAAATGGGTTCGTTTACTGCGGTTGGAACGTTGTATATACCTTTTGGCATGATAATTTAATTTTAGGGTTATTGTCTAATCTTTTTCACTCTGAACAAATGTAAAAAAATTGATATGCGATTAATATGAGTTATGTCATGTAAATGTTATGCTTTTGGATACTTTGGCCCCAAAATTTCATTTCAAAACAGAATCACAGCATCCAATTTATAATTGAATCGTTAATCAACCATTTTCAATTTCGGATTAGAAGTTAAATTATTTTCATGACTTCCTAAAATTTAAATTTTAAAATGGAAAATTACACACAGGCTTGGCTCTCCTTCAAGAAGAATTCTATCAGCGTATAGAAAAGAATGAACACCTTTAAGCGCTTTCAATTTTGAGAAGCGAATCCTTTTTGTTTAATTTGATTATTATTTAAAATCAATCTAGTTAGAAAACAATATGGAAGACGTGAAATCACCTTGTATACAAATATGTCGTGCCGACTCGAATGGCGTTTGTTTTGGTTGCAGAAGAACCAATGAAGAAGTTGGCGATTGGTCCCTATATACCAATGAGCAAAAAAAAGAAGTTTTAGAAAAAGCAAGCAAACGAAGAAATGCGCCTGACACGCAATCAGGCGGGTTTTTCAGATAAATAAATGGAAACGAAATCCTTTTTTACAAAAAGTAAAGGCTACTCACTGATTGAGTAGCCTTTGTATTTCTATCAGATCTGATTGATCCAACCTATCTAATTTTCTAAAGTCGTGAGCTCGTGATATTTGGTCGATTGCATTCCCAAGCTTTCAAGTAATGCCTGATCTTTGTTTACCTTAACATTTCCCACAGTTAGAAGTTTGTCTCCAAAAAAGATTGAATTCGCTCCTGCCAAAAAACAAAGCGCTTGTCCTTCTCTACTATAATGGGTACGACCGGCAGCAAAGGCAACTACTGTTTTAGGCATTAAAATACGCGCTGTCGCAACAGCACGCACCATTTCGAAAATATCGATCACCTCTTTGCCATAGAATGGGGTTCCTTCAACAGGTACTAGTGAGTTTAGAGGGACATTATAAGGATGTTGATCCTGATTAGCAAGTGTTCTAAGCATCTCAATTCGATCCTCATCATCCTCTCCCATTCCAAGAATTCCACCTGAACAATACGAAATGCCGGCTTCTTGCAAGTTGGCAAGTGTTTCCAACCGCTCAGCATAAGTTCGGGTCGTCGTAATGCTTGGGTAATGGCGCTCCGAAGTATCTAAATTGTGATTCACGGCAGTGATACCCAAATCAGCTAATTTCTTGGCCTTTTCCTTATTGATCATCCCCATGGTACAACACACTTCCAAGCCTAGTTTTTTTACCTCAGTAATCATTTCAGCCATTTCATTAAATCGATCATCGCGATTTCCATCACGGCCTGCTGAACTTAGACACACGCGTTTTACACCATTAGCCTTAGCCACTTTTGCATCTGCTATCACTTGTTCCAAGCTCAGTTTCTCTGGCTTAACATGGGTATTATATCGAGCTGATTGTGCACAATACTTACAATCCTGAGAACAGGCTCCGGTGCGAACCGATATCAGGGTATTCATATTCATCTTTGATGAATCGTGGTATTTGCGGTGAATGTTAGAGGCACGGTTGACCAAATCTAACAAAGGAAGGTTGTAAATTTCTTTGACCTCTTCGTGGGTCCAATTATTTCTAATATCAGTCATGATTCAATTCTTTTTTCGGTTAGTAATTAAATTTATGGTGGGATTTACAGACGAAGAAAAGAACTGAACAGACTGTCTCTGATATTTCTTTCGTTCACCAATTGATTTGCTTTCCGTATTACAGATCAAATTCTGTAGTAATACCAAAGCGTCACCATCCGGATCATCTTCATCACATTTATCTCCACCTTTCTGAGGTTCATACATAAAACCCAAAACTCCGGCTTCCTGACTGGGAGTCATCAAATTGTAGCTTGCAGACAAACAGGCGATTTTAATCTCCTGATTCATACTTGCAAATGCTGCATACGATTTCCTGCTCCAGTGTTTAAAAACCTGTAGTTCCTGATTTCGACCTCGTTGTAGGTTGTCAGTAAACATGGATTAAAATTTATTTAGATGTAAAATTTATACTTAAACCTCTGAACAAACTCATTCAGAAGCTTTAGTAAGCAGCCAAAGGTATTATTTTTTCGATTCTTTTCCCAACTCAAAAAAACAGATAAAGACAAAAAACAAAATCATAAAAGACTCCTCTCCTATTTGTTATATTTTAAACACATATATTGCTATTTTTGCCAACTGAACTTGTGAGCTCAATAAGAACATTTACACTCAGCTCACATCATTATATCTCAAAGCAATGAAAAAGTTAAAGTCGATCATGTTTGTAGGTACCGGTTCCGATGTGGGTAAAAGCATCGTCAACACTGGTTTTTGTCGAATTTTCAAACAAGATGGTTACACGCCAGCTCCTTTTAAGGCTCAAAATATGTCTTTAAATAGCTTTGCTACACCTGAAGGTTTCGAAATAGGACGAGCACAAGCTGTACAAGCCGAGGCATGCCAACTGGCTTGTCACACCGACATGAATCCGATTTTACTAAAGCCTACAAATGACAAAAGCTCTCAGGTCGTTTTAAACGGAAAACCTGTCGGCACACAAACGGCTACAGAATATTTCATGGGCAATAACAAAGCCGCTTTATTTAACGAAGCCATTAGTGCATTCCGTCGCCTTGAACAGAAATATAACCCTATAGTCTTAGAAGGTGCGGGGAGTATTTCCGAATTGAATTTGAAATCGAGAGATATCACTAACATGCGCATGGCTGTTGAAACGGATGCGGTAACCTATCTGGTTTCTGATATCGATAGAGGTGGCGTCTTTGCAAGTGTATTTGGAAGCATTCACCTTTTGGATGAAGTCGAAAGAAAACAAATCAAAGGCGTTCTCATCAATAAGTTCAGAGGCGATATCAAACTTTTTGAAGAAGGACGTACTATTCTGGAGGAGCTAACCGGTGTTCCTGTAATTGGCGTTTTGCCTTACTTTAGAGATATTCATATCGAAGAAGAAGATTCTGTTAGTTTGGAAGATAAATTTAAAGAATCACATTCAAGCTTAATTAATATAGCTGTCATTCGTCTGCCACGCATGGCAAACTTTACCGATTTTAGCGTATTAGAACACGATCCTCGTGTGCATTTGTATTATACAGACAGACCTGGAGAGATTGAAAAGGCTGATATAGTTATCATCCCTGGCAGTAAAAATACCATTTCCGATTTAGCTCATATTAGAAAAATTGGCATTGCCAGCTCAATTGTAAAAGCTCAAAAGGATGGCAAAAAAGTCATTGGTATTTGCGGCGGCTACCAAATGATGGGCGAAACAATTAGCGATCCTCAGGGAATTGAAGGCGATATCCCACTTATTTCAGGTTTAGGTCTATTACCTATAAACACCATTATTGAAGATGACAAGGTAACTGAACAATGTCAGTTTAAATTTAAAGACTACGCTGAAATTTGTACCGGGTATGAAATTCACATGGGGCAAACAACATTAAAACATCCTGAGAATCATCTCAACAAACTAAGCAATGACAAAGAAGATGGTTATTTCTTAAGCAATAATTGTTGGGGTTCATACATTCATGGTATTCTTGATAATACAATTGTAATTCAAGATTTGCTCAAAGACTTTGAAATCGAAGACATTAATTTTGACTATAATCAATTCAAAGAAGAACAGTACGATAAACTAGCTGATGCCATTCGTGAGAATGTCAATATGGATTTGGTTTATCAACATCTTAGCGAATAAATCCAATATAGTTGTACACGTCTTTCTTTGCCGAAAGACATTTATACCCTTATCATCACGAAAATGCTTAATCATTCACACCGCTACATCATTACAGGCGGACCCGGTTCCGGCAAATCAAGTCTTCTGGCTGCTCTTATTAATAAATCCTATCAAGGGTTTGAAGAGATTTCAAGAATCATTATTCGCGAACAACATGAAGCTGGTGGTGATAAGGTGCCCTGGAAAAACTTAGCTGCTTTCGCCGAATTGTGTTATGAACGTATGAGTGCTCAACTGAATGAATGCCAATCTAATTGCACATGCTTTTATGATCGTGGACTACCCGATATCATCGCCTATGTGAGACGAGGAGGACTGAATGTACCTGATAAATACTTCGAAAAAGCCAAATCGTACAACAGAATCGTGTTTCTGGCTCCACCCTGGCAGGAAATTTTCGTTAATGACAACGAACGCCCGGAATCTTTCGAAGATTCAGTCGAAATTTACAAATTCTTAAAGTCGACCTACGAAGAATTAGGTTTTTCCATTGTTGAACTTCCAAAAGTTTCGATTGAAGAAAGAGTTTGTTTTATTGAAAATATCCTGAAAGCATAAGAAGGTAAAATACCCCTTAATTATGCTTCCAGCGATTCTTTCAGGGCTTTATAAACAGCTTTAGCTAATAATTCTCCAAAAAGGACATGCTTGCCACAATATTCAACTTTAGGACCTGTTCCACAAGCAATCGCACAAGAATCAGTTCCTGTGCCTGTGGCGATTTCACCACTGACCGGACTTTTAATACCCAAATCCTGCAAGCAAGCTGACTTCGCTTCTGTAGCCATCATAATACATTCAACCATACTATTCTCTGAAAGACTCGCATTGGTCAGAAGAATCATATTGATCGTCCCGACTTTTTCACAAGCTTCATTCATAAATTGGTAATCTGCTTTGTCGCCTGCACGTCGGGCATTTGAGACACCTGAAGTCAACAAAACCTCAATCCAAATCCCCTGCTCCTCCAATTTAACTCTTCTAAACGAGGTCATTAAAGCAGCTGTCATCATACCAACTGTGACACCTTGCCAATCATTATTCTGAGTGATTTTCAAAAGTGTTACATTGGGTTTTTCAAACTCCGTTTTTTCACCCAGAAAATTAGCATCAACCTTTGAATTGAAAAAATGATCAGCCCTGCAAAATCCACCATTTAAAACAGCTGAACTCAGCATGTTTACCGGCTCAGTAAATTCTAAATGAAAAAATTGATTGTTTATATCAAACGTGTAATTCATAAATTCAATTAATCCTTTGCACCCTGCTGAAAAGCAAAAGCCACGGCTGCGTTATACTTCTTAATGCTTCCTGCTTTCTTTATGGCCTTATAAACCTTTCTTTCATTATTAAAATTAGAAGCAAAATATTCCCAAATCGGTTTCAGTTTCGATAATATTTGTGTATCTCCACTTAAATACGAATCATAAGAATCATAAATTTCCCCATGAATTTTCTCTAACAAATCTTGGCGTTCCTGGCTGGAGGGGATATCCTCCCCCTTTATTTTTTTAGCTAAAAAAACATCTCTCAGAAGCCCTCTTCCAATCATGATTGACTCTAGATCTGGGAATTGTTCCAAACATCTCTGAAAATCTTCTAAACTGTTTATATCGCCATTATAAGTTATTGGGTGTTTAGACAAAGTCATAGCCTGCTGAAAAGCTTTCAAATCAACTTCTCCCTTATACAACTGTTTTCCCAATCGGGGATGAACGATAATTTCAGCAATTTTAAACTTATTCAAAACCGACAAAACTGCGCCCAATTCGTCGCTTGAGTCGTATCCAACACGCATCTTTACGGATAATTCGATACGATCATCCAAACCTTCTGCAAGCACCTCTTCAATCAAATCGGGGTAAGGTAATAATCCCGAACCTTTCTTCTTTTTCACAAGCATTGGAAAAGGACAGCCCAAATTCCAATTCATCTTTTTATAACCCAAATCAATCAAATAATCTCGAAAGAAAATAAACTCCTTAAGGCTATTCCCAATAAATTGGGGAACAAGATTCTCTTCAACATTGGGCTCAACTTCTCTACGATGCGACGTTCTTAATTCGTCTCCACTTTGTAAAACGAGAAAAGGGGTATAGAACTGATCTATTCCCCCTATATATTTTGCAAATGCTCTACGAAATACCAGATCGGTAAAGCCCTGTAGAGGTGCTAATGCTATTTTCATGTATTTATAATTTGATTATCATTTATCGGAAATCAGGCACACGAATAAGCATTTCTAAGAATACTCAATGCGTAAATCTGATCTGTTTGATAATGAAATACTAAAATTTAATTTAACGCCCGAAACTTAAAACGCTTAACAATTGTTTACGATGGCGATAATATGAAAGCCCATCTTCAGTTGCAATACTTTTCACAAAGCTATCAATCATGGTATCGTAAATGGTTCCAAATTTGAAACGATCGGGTGGGTAAAGTTCAGGGTTGTGCATATCTTCCAGACGAGAAAGATACATACGTCCTACAATCTCAGGACTCAAATCATCGCGATACATCCCTTGTGCAATCCCTTTTTGAACATTGATCTGTATTTTATCAAAAATAAAATTCATTCTCAGATCCATATGTTTTTTATAGATCTCAGGGAAATATTGCTCAAACTCCATTGTAACTGAAGGTGATACATTCACAAAACGCTCATTAATCTCCTGACTCACAATAAACAGAATATCAATCGCATTCTGACCTTCAAAATCATATTCCAAGAAAATCTGACTAAAACTATCCCTTTCAAATTCCAATACTTTCTCAACCAACTCTTCCTTAGTTTGGACAAATTTTACAAGCTCATCTTTGACAATACCAGCTGCTTCTAATTTTTCCAACGAAATATCCCCCATGCCTTCCTGCATAAGAAATTTTCTAACCTTTTCTATAATCTGAATAAAAGCCTTTTCCATAAAACTATGATATTAAAAATTTGAAGCTCAAGATCACAAATTACCAACAATACCCCACTTTTCAAACACAAATGAAATCTACACCTCTTGTAGGCATTAAAATTAATCCTTTTTCTTCAGTAAATATGAAAACAAGATTATATTTAGCATCAAATTATAAAATTAAAATCTATGGGGAAAATGTATAATCGCCGAGGAGATAGCGGAGAAACACACCCATTTCATATAACCAGTTTCCATATTTAAGATACAAAAAATGCGATTGTGTATCAATCGCATTTTTCAATTTAAGACCTTAAATCTTAATATTTATTTCTTCAATTCCGCCTCTATTACTTTTTTCATAGCTGAAAATTCCTCCGGATTAAATAGGCGAGTCAAGTAAATAATTTTCCCTTCGCGGTTGAGAATCACATTTCGTGTAATCCCACTATTTTTCATAGCATATTGCTCAAAAATTCTACCCCCTTCATCCAAAGCAATTGGATAAGTAATACCTGTTGCGTCAATCAACTTCTGAGCCTTTTCAATGGGTTCATCACGATCTAAGCCATAAAGAGCAAAATCCTTATTTTTATTTAACTGCCATATTTCCTTCTCAATAAAAGGCATTTCCTTACGACAAACACCACACCAGCTAGCCGTAAACTGAAGCATCACAACTTTCCCTTTTAAATCAGATAATTTAACCTTGGTTCCATCCATTAGGGTCATTTCGAAAGCTGGTGCCATATCCCCCACATTTACAATATAACCTCTATCCTCTGGCTCTTGGGCCATTCCGCTAATTACAATTCCCATAAGTAAGATAATTGCTAATACTAATTTTCGCATGTTTTTATATTCTTTAAATCAATCGATCGGTTTCATTAAGGATGCAAATTAATAAGATTATTGATTCGCCAATATGCTATAAGCAATTTTAACACGTTCTTAAGAAATAGCTCCGATTTAGATTCTGGCAACTTCGAAGGAAAATAATTTAATGCGATTTCAGGGCATAAAAAAAGAGAGAAGTAGAAACTTCTCTCTTTTCTGTCGGGGTGGCAGGATTCGAACCTGCGACCTCCTCGTCCCAAACGAGGCGCGATAACCGGGCTACGCTACACCCCGAAAATTTAATTCCGGTATTCTAATACTATTTACTCTTAAAAAAAGAATAAAAAAAGAGAAGCAATCACTTCTCTCTTCTTTGTCGGGGTGGCAGGATTCGAACCTGCGACCTCCTCGTCCCAAACGAGGCGCGATGACCGGGCTACGCTACACCCCGAAAATTTAATTCCGGTTTTCTCAATAAAATGAAGTTTCACAACTTCTCTGTTTTCTCGGTGTCGGGGTGGCAGGATTCGAACCTGCGACCTCCTCGTCCCAAACGAGGCGCGATGACCGGGCTACGCTACACCCCGAGAATTTAATTTCAATACTTGCGATAAAAAAAGAGAAGTTCTTCAACTTCTCTGGAATTTTCGGTGTCGGGGTGGCAGGATTCGAACCTGCGACCTCCTCGTCCCAAACGAGGCGCGATGACCGGGCTACGCTACACCCCGAAAATTAATTTTCCTTCAAGGGAAAAAAAAGAGCGGAGAGAGGGGGATTCGAACCCCCGGTACCGATTACTCAGTACGTCAGTTTAGCAAACTGGTGGTTTCAGCCACTCACCCACCTCTCCTGATTGCGGAAGCAAAAGTAGGCAAAATTTTCATCTGTGCAAATTTTATTTTCCCTCAAATTGAAATATTCTCACAGCACAAATTATAGTAAATTATAAATCAGTGAGATTCGTGAATAAAAAAAAATGCATTTTTTTCAAAAAAAAAGCTGGACCCGTTCTAATAACAGGCCCAGCTTGATCTTTAGTCTTAAAATAAGTTTATTTTTTCTTATCCTTTGGTGACGGTTTTGCAATATTTTCACGCATTGAAGTATCCGCTTCGATATTTTTCATGCGATAATAATCCATAACCCCCAGATGTCCGCTACGGAAAGCATCAGCCATCGCTTTAGGAACCTCAGCTTCCGCTTCGATTACTCTGGCACGCATCTCCTGTGCAAGGGCTTTATTTTCCTGCTCTGTTGCAACCGCCATAGCACGTCGCTCCTCAGCCTTAGCCTGAGCAATCTTTAAATCTGCTTCAGCTTGATCCGTTTGTAATACAGCTCCAATATTTTTTCCTATGTCGATGTCAGCAATATCAATTGATAGAATTTCAAAAGCTGTTCCTGCATCCAAACCTTTCTCTAATACAACTCTGGAAATAAAGTCAGGGTTTTCAAGTACTGTTTTATGCGATTCAGATGAACCAATTGAAGAGACGATCCCTTCACCCACACGAGCTAAAACCGTTTCTTCTCCAGCTCCACCAACCAGTTGGCGAATGTTTGCACGTAAAGTAACCCTTGCTTTTGCAATCAACTGAATTCCATCTTTCGATACAGCCGTTACGGGAGGTGTGTTGATAACCTTAGGAATAACACTCATCTGCACAGCTTCGTATACATCACGACCAGCAAGGTCAATCGCAGTCGCCATCTTAAAGGTCAAATCGATATTAGCCTTTGAAGCAGATACCAATGCATGAGTGACCTGCTCAACATGACCTCCAGCTAAAAAGTGAGCTTCCAGATCATTTCGACCAAGGTGCAAACCAGCCTTATGAGCCTCAATCATTGCACGTACAATAACATTAGGTGGCACACGACGCCAACGCATAAATACAAGCTGAATCAATGAAATTCGAACCCCTGACAAAAGGGCCGAAAACCAAAGAGCAACCGGAATAAAAAAGAACAGGATGTAGATACCTACTCCTATCGCAACGATTAATAATATTAATGCTCCAATTTCCATTTAATTTATTTTATAGGTTTTACAACAATAATTTTGTCTACTATTTTAATCACCTCAACAGGTGTTTTTTGATCAATATAAGCGCCCGTAGATTTAGCTTCGATAATAAGATTATTAATTCGGACTTGTCCCATCGGGGCCAATCGCGATAAACAAACTCCCTTATCGCCCACATGTACCACATCTTCTTCCAATTTTTCAACTTTTGAATCAATCTCTGTTTTCAACATGATTCGATTCCATGTTCCCGACTTTAAAGCAAGCCACAAAGCAAGTATATTAAACACAACTGCACCTAATACCGTTAGGTGCCCTATTGTACTGCCGTAATGATGATAGGACAAATAAATACCTCCTAACATCATGACAACCCCGCCAATACCTGCTACAGTGATTCCTGGCAGCACGAAAAATTCAAGTAATAAAAGAACAACTCCTAAAACAAGTAGGAGTATAATTATAAATATTGTCATTTAATATGCCGTTTTATTCGTTTCAACACTTATCGTTAATCCTTTTTTTTCCAATTGATCACGCAAGACTAAGAGATCAATTAAATTCCCAACTTTCACCTCTGTCTTCCCTTTATAGTGGGTGAGATATGCGCATTGTTCTGCCTGGTCCGATGTATGCCCGCAAACTTCCATCAAAGTCTCAACCACATAATCGAAACTATGTATGTTATCGTTGTGCAAACAAAGTATATGTTGAGAATCTTTCATCTTAATTTATTCAACTAAACGTATAGCATCTTGTATTGAGATTCGTTTATTTCCGGTATAAGCTACTGTAAAAACATCTGTAAATCCTGCTTTATACAGCTTTTTCTTTAGTACTCCGGCATCGGCAATGGAATCGAAATGACCAATTGTACAAACCGTTTTACCGTTCGCTTGTTTATCTGCTGAAGTTCCAAAAGCTCGGTATTTATCCATCAACAAACTTACCTTTTCAGGTACACCATTGGCAAACACGCCAATTTGAACACGGAAATTAATACCTCCCACTAAATCTTCTTTGCCAAGTGGTTTCTTTTCAATTTTCACCTCAGGTTCATCCTCAATTGCTGGTAAAGTTGACTTTTCGGTTTTATTTATACCCGCCTGAAGAGACACTCTTTTCTGATCACTATATGCGACCGTAAAAGCATCCTTATAGCCTGCTTCTTGCAATTTTTTCTTTAAACTACTAACCTCAGTAATTGATTTAAACCGACCAATTGTACATACGATTTTACCATCAGATCTCTTCTCATAGAATGACCCAAAGGCTTTATATTTCTCCATAGTAGTATTCAACTTTTCAGGAATCTCACCAGCAAAAACACCAATCTGAACACGATAAGAAACATCGCCTGAAAACTCATTGGCATATTGAGGTGCTGAACTCTTAGCTGGAGTCGTTGAAACCGCATCGGTAACAGCCATCGCATCTTTTAAATTGGTCCTGATTCCATTTTTATAAACCACGATAAAAGCGGCTGGAAAAACAGATTTTATTTGGGTTTTATATTGGCTTGCCTTGGCATAGGTTCGATATGATCCAGTTAAATATCTAAAGGATTTACCGCCATCTACAATTTCTTCCTTAATAAACCCCATCCCTTTATAAAAATCATTACTGGGTCTCTTATCGAAAACAGCTACCTGATAGCAATATTCATACTCATGATCCAAGTAGCCTCCTTCGTCTTCTTGTGCACTAAATTCAAGTTCACTCCCATCTGAATTATCAGACTTGTCGACTTTTACTGGCTCATTAACTTCAATCGCCTTTTCCTCAGTATTGGCACTCTGAGTATTTTCTTTTGCACCTTTATAATCAGGCACCGCCGTTTCATGAGTAGCAGCCAAAATAAGAGTTGGGGCTTCTCCCGAAGTTTGTTCTAAAACCAAAGCATGTTTGGCTTTTTGAACAGCATTCCTCTTTAACTCTTCAGCTCTTTGCTCTAAATCACGAACTCTACGATTAAATAAATCTTTATCGACCTCCGAATAGACAGCTTCCTTTGTATATAAAAGATTAACCTCTCGCGACAAACTATCGCTATTAAACTGATCATTTTTTGCTAAAACAAACAACTCTCTGGCCTGATCAGAATTAAATTCAGCTAATTTATGATACACCTTATTCTTGCTAATTCTAAAATTAAAAAAAGGAAAATTACTCTGAGTATATTTTCTTGTGTAACGTATTCCTGTTGAGTCTTTCTCAATAGAATGACGACGAATCAGTGAGGTCGAAGACTCTATATTCTCTTTGATAGTATCGCCAACTTGTGTCTTTATTTGTTCAATATTCACAAAAAACAAATCGGAATTATGCTTAGATTTTACATTTTCAAATTCATGCAGAATAGGTCTGGCATAAACAGAAAAGGAAGAAAACATCGATAGAATCAACAAATGAATACAAGCACGATTCATAGCATTAATTTAATTACATTATAATCAACAAAATACCTTTAAAATAAAAATTTCAAAGGCTCCAATTACCATTCTGTAAGGTAACAATAATTTTTAAAAGAAAAATAAATATGCTCATAAGGATAAGGCACTTATATTTTCCCTAACTCCACTTAAGGCATAGCGTAAAAAGATCTTTTTTTTCAAAAAAAACAAAACTCGCTGCTGGAATTGTGTTATTTCCACAAAACCAACAACGAGTTTAAATTAAATCTTTCTCTACTATTTCTTCAGCCACTTATCTAACCAGCCTGCAAATTCACGTTGCCACAAAATACCGTTCTGAACCCCAAGTACCCAATGATTTTCTTCAGGGAAATAAAGATATTTAGCAGGAATTCCTCTCAAACGTGCAGCATTAAATGCCTGCATGCCTTGTGAAGCTACAATACGGTAATCTTTTTCTCCATGAATAATCATGATTGGTGTATCCCACTTATCAACAAACTTGTGGGGAGAATTGGCATAAGAACGCTGAGCAATCTTATTCTTTTTATCCCAGTATGGACCGCCAAGATCCCAGTTTACAAACCACATCTCTTCGGTTTCAAGATACTGAGCCTCTAGATTGAACATACCATCGTGAGCGATAAATGCTTTGAAACGTTTTTGGTGATGACCTGCCAACCAGAAAGTTGAGAATCCACCATATGATGCTCCAACGCAACCCAAACGATCTTCGTCAACATACTTTTCAGCCTTCACATTGTCGATTGCCGATAGGTAATCTTTCATATTCTGTCCACCGTAATCACCTGAGATTTGCTCACACCATTCTTTCCCAAAACCTGGAAGACCTCTACGGTTTGGCGCAACAATCACATAGTCATTAGAAGCCATCATCTGGAAATTCCAACGGTAACTCCAAAACTGTGAAACAGTTCCCTGAGGACCACCCTGACAATAAAGAAGTGCTGGGTATTTCTTATTCTCATCAAAATGTGGTGGCTTGATAACCCATACTAACATCTGTTTTCCATCGGTGGTTTTCACCCATCTCTTTTCAACAGTACCCATGGTCAACTGATCAAGAATATGCTTATTAACGAATGAAATCTCTTCAGCATCACCCGTTTTAGCATCTACACGATACAATTCAGCAGGCTTACTCATAGACACACGCTTAGCAATTAGCTTATCACCAACTGGAAGTACTGACTGATAATTATGCACACCTTCAGTAATCTTATGGATCTTACCATCAGCCATATCCATTCGATAAATTTCGTCAGTTGCATGCCAGTCAGAAATAAAGTAAATCGACTTACTATCCTTTGTCCAGGTTAGGTGACCCGCATTTTGATCGAAACCTTTGGTCATATATTTCTTCTCGCCAGTTTTCAAATCCATTACAAATAAACGAATCTGATCTGCCTCATAACCTTCGCGTTCCATACTTTCCCAAGCCATATATTTACCGTCAGGTGAAAAAGTCAGGTTATTGTCATAACCCATCATACCTTCAGTCATATTCTTGGTTTTCCCACTTTCAAGGTTGTAGAAATAGATATCAGTATTTGTCGAAAGAGCATACTCTACACCATACTTTTTACGAGAAGAATAAGCAATATTTTCACCATCAACAGTCCAGTTTACTTGCTCGATACCACCCCAAGGACGAACAGGAGCTTCCCACTTTTCACCTTCCATAATATCTTTACCAGCTTTCAACATGGTACCTTTATTGAAGTCAGCAACAAAAATATGAGTGTAAGTTTCTACCCAATGATCCCAATGGCGGTAAAATTCGTCACCAATAACACGACCATTTGATTTTTGCAAATCAGGGTACTTATCCTGTACATTTTCTTCAAGTTTTACTTCTTTTGAGAAAAGTATTTTCGACTCGTCAGGAGAAAATTTAAAGTCATTGATTCCACCGTCGATATCAGTCAGCTGCTTACGACCTGTTCCATCAGCATTCATTTCCCAAACCTGAACCGAACCACTCTCAGCAGAAAGAAATGCGATCTGTCCATTTTTAGTCCAACGCTCTCCCCATTCTTTACCTTTAGTATTGGTTATTTGGGTTGCTTCGCCACCTGCTATCGGCAATGTATAAAGATCTCTATACGATTTATTCTCTTCTTTATTAAAATAGGTCACGCCATAAAGAACTGTTTTTTCGTCTGGCGAGATACTTTCTCCCCCCATACGTCCAAACGACCATAAAACCTCTGGAGTCATACGATCAGAAGCCAATTTGGTTTCCGGTGTACGGTAAGATTGATTGTCAGTTTCGCTTTTTTTATCACTCTTTGCCGCATCTTGACATGACGACATTCCAGTGATTAATGCTAAACCTAGTAATAAATGTTTATTTTTCATTATCAGCATTATTTGTTAGTGAGTTTTTTAATTGCCTCGTAAAATTAGAATAAAAAAAAGGATTAAATAATTAAGTCTGATAATTTTGCCCTTCCCCATTCCATCCTATAAAAAAAGGCTCTCATTATAATGAGAGCCTTTTAATATCATTTCAAACCTAAGTTTGATTAAAAATCAGAATTAATTTTCCTTAGGCGCATTAATTGCCTCAACAATTTTAGCTTCCAACTCCTCTGCTAATTCCGGATTGTCAACAATCAGACGCTTCACAGCTTCACGGCCTTGTCCCAATTTGGTTTCACCATACGAGAACCAAGAACCACTTTTCTTAATAATATTGTAGTCAACACCAAGATCAATGATCTCACCCGTTTTCGAAACACCTTCACCATACATGATATCGAACTCAGCCTTACGGAATGGAGGTGCAACTTTATTTTTCACAACCTTCACACGAGTGTGATTACCCAAAATCTCATCGCCATCCTTAATTTGTCCAACACGACGAATATCTAGACGTACAGAAGCATAAAACTTAAGTGCATTACCCCCTGTAGTTGTTTCAGGATTACCAAACATCACACCAATCTTCTCACGCAACTGGTTAATAAACATACATGTGGTGTTCGTTTTATTGATATTCGCAGTAAGCTTACGCAAAGCCTGCGACATCAAACGAGCCTGTAGTCCCATCTTCGACTCACCCATTTCACCTTCAATCTCAGCCTTTGGTGTCAATGCTGCTACCGAGTCAATCACAACCAAATCAATTGCTGAAGAACGAATTAACTGATCTGCAATTTCAAGTGCCTGCTCGCCATTATCTGGTTGAGAGATCAATAAATTCTCAGTATCAACACCTAATTTTTCAGCATAAAAGCGATCAAAAGCATGTTCTGCATCGATAAAAGCGGCTATACCACCAGCTTTCTGAACCTCAGCAATAGCATGAATTGCCAGTGTTGTTTTACCTGATGATTCCGGTCCGTAAATCTCTACAATACGTCCCTGAGGATAACCACCTATTCCCAAGGCCATATTCAATGATAAAGAGCCGGATGAAATAGCTGGCAAATCAATTACTGCTTCATCACCCATTCGCATGATAGCACCCTTTCCGTAGGTTTTATCAATTTTATCCATGGTTAACTGAAGCGCTTTCAGTTTCTCCTTATTAATCTCTGCAATATCTTTAGTTGCCATATTTATATGTATTATTAAATTTATATAAACGAATTAAACCTATCTGAGCTTCTTTAAAATTCAAGTCCAAGCTCAGTTAAAATCTGATTGGTATGATCTTTTGTTTTAACTTTCTTAAAAATCTTCTCAATCACACCATCAGGTGAAATAATAAAAGTTGTGCGTAAAACACCATCGTAAACTTTACCGTATAACTTTTTCTCTCCCCAAGCACCATAAGCCTGAAGCATTTCTCTTTCAGTATCGGCAATCAAGTTAAAAAACAAGTTGTATTTGGCAATAAATTTCTGATGCTTGCCCACCTCATCCGGACTCACACCCAACACTTCAAAACCATGCTTAGTCAACTCATCGTAATTCTCATTCAAATTACACGACTCTGCCGTACAGCCAGGTGTATTATCTTTAGGATAAAAGTAAAGGATTAATCGTTTCCCTTTAAAATCAGATAACTTAAGTGTTTTTCCATCCTGATTAACACCAGAAAAACTCGGAGCTTTATCTCCTTCTTTTAATTCTATCATATTGAAAATTTGAGTTACAAATATACCATTTAAAATAGATTAGCCTTGAGAATTTAAGGACAAGAATCTAAAAAATCAAGTCACAAAAACAAGTCAAGAAGCTATACTTTTGACATTAGAAGAACAAAAGCTGCATGAAGATAAAGAAAATCATCAGGAATCATCAAATAAATATTAACAAACATTATACTAATCTTCTTATTATCAGCCCGGAGAAATGTTGAAAAACAGAAAAGTTATTTCTAATTTGCAAACAATGTAATCCTAAATCTTTTGCTACATTTACGCTCGCAAATTAAGGTGAATCTTTTACACAAACACTAAATTTTTACAAGAATATGGCAACCGAAAAATTTGTTTCCCGTCACATTGGACCTCGCAATGGCGATATTAAAACAATGTTGGAAACTGTTGGCGCATCTTCACTTGATGCCCTAATTGAAGAAACAATTCCTTCTGATATTCGTTTGACTGAAGCACTAGATCTTCCTGAAGCTCTAACAGAAAATGAATACCTAGCGAAAATAAAAGGTATTGCTGCTAAAAATAAATTATTCAGAACCTTCATTGGTCAAGGATATTACGACACAATCACTCCTCCTGTTGTTCTTCGCAACGTATTGGAAAATCCAGGATGGTATACCCCTTACACTCCTTACCAGGCTGAGGTTTCTCAAGGTAGATTGGAAGCTCTACTAAACTTCCAAACTGTGGTATTGGATCTTACCAAAATGGAATTGGCAAACAGTTCTCTTCTTGATGAAGCGACTGCTGTTGGTGAAACTATGTACATGATGCATAGCCTACGCTCCAGAGCAAAGAAAAAAGCAGGAGCAAACACCCTTTTTGTTGACGAAAATATTTTTGCTCAAACCTTAGACGTACTTGTTACACGTTCAAAACCTCTTGGAATTGAACTTGTGGTAGGCGATTACAAGACATTTGAATTTACTGATGCTGTATTCGGCGCAATCATTCAATACCCTGCTGCCAATGGTAGTATTGAAGACTACACAGAATTCGTTGAAAGAGCACACGGAACTGATGCATTGGTTGCTGTAGCAGCTGATCTAATGAGTTTAGCATTGCTTACTGCTCCAGGTGAGTGGGGAGCTGATATTGTTGTCGGTTCTTCTCAACGTTTTGGTATCCCTATGGGATATGGTGGACCTCACGCAGCTTTCTTAGCTTGTCGTGAAGCCTACAAGCGTAACGTTCCTGGTCGTATCATTGGTGTAACCAAAGATGCTCAGGGAAATCAGGCTCTTCGTATGGCTCTTCAAACTCGCGAGCAGCATATTAAGCGTGAAAAAGCGACTTCGAACATTTGTACTGCACAAGCCCTATTGGCTACTATGGCTAGTTTCTATGCCGTTTATCACGGACAAAAAGGAATCAAGCGTATTGCAACACATATTCACGCTGCTGCAGGTTTCCTTTCAGAAGGATTAAAAGCATTAGGTTACACTCAAAATATCAAAAACTATTTCGATACACTTGAAGTTGTATTACCTGCTGGCGTTTCAATGGAAGCGATCCGTACTGCGGCTCTTGAACAAGAATTCAACTTCCGTTATATCAACGAAACAACGATTGGTATTTCTACCGATGAGAAAATTAGCGATGCTGAATTAAATGCGATTCTAAATATTTTCGCAAAAGCTGCCAACAAAGCAGAAGTGGCTGAAACAGCAATGGAAGATAAGCTATATTTCGATTCGAAATTTGCACGTACCAGCGAATACCTAACTTTGGATGTATTCAATCGCTACCATTCAGAAACAGCAATGATGCGTTACATCAAAAACCTTGAGAAAAAAGATATCGGATTGAATACTTCGATGATCTCTTTAGGTTCTTGTACCATGAAATTGAATGCTGCTGCTGAAATGTTACCAATCAGCTGGCCGGAATTTGGTGGACTTCACCCATTCATTCCAACAAATCAAGCTGAAGGTTATACTCAAATCATCACAGAACTTGAGCAGTGGTTATCTACAATTACTGGTTTTGCAGGCTGCACTCTACAACCTAATTCAGGTGCTGCAGGTGAATATACAGGTCTGATGGTTATTCGTGAATACCATATTTCACGTGGCGAAGGTCACAGAAATGTCGTATTAATTCCAGCGTCTGCACACGGAACAAACCCTGCGTCAGTTACAATGGCAGGTATGAAAGTTGTAGTTGTTGCTTGTGACGAAAAAGGTAATGTTCAATTCGAAGACCTTAAAGCTAAAGCTGAGAAACACAAGGATGATTTATGTGCATACATGATTACCTATCCTTCGACTCACGGTGTATTCGAAACCGGTATCAAAGAAATGATGAATTTGATCCACGAAAATGGTGGACAAGTTTATATGGATGGTGCCAATATGAATGCTCAGGTTGGATTAACAAATCCAGGTACAATTGGAGCTGACGTTTGTCACTTGAATCTACATAAAACATTTGCTATTCCTCACGGTGGTGGTGGTCCTGGAGTTGGTCCTATCGGTGTTGCGAAACACCTGGTTCAATTCTTACCTTCGCACAAACTTGTGAAAACAGGTGGTGAGAATGCAATTACTGCTGTTGCTGCTGCTCCTTTCGGATCGGCTAGTGTATTGCCAATTACATACGGTTATATTGCTATGTTAGGTACTGCAGGTCTTGAAGAAGTAACCAAAATGGCTATCTTAAATGCCAACTACCTTGCTTCATCATTCGAGAAACTTGGATTCAAGATTCTTTATAAAGGTGATAAAGGACGTGTTGGACACGAGATGATTTTCGACTGTAGAGAGTTTAATAAAACGGTTGGTATCACCGATGGTGACATTGCAAAACGTTTGATGGACTACGGTTTCCACGCACCAACTCTTTCTTTCCCGGTTCATGGAACACTGATGGTAGAACCTACCGAAAGTGAGCCTTTGGAAGAACTTGATCGTTTCGTTGAAGCATTGGCTAAGATCAATGAAGAAATGAAAGAGATTGAAGATGGTGTAGCTGATGCTCAGGATAACGTTCTTAAGCACGCTCCACATACACATATGGTATTAACAGCTGACGAGTGGAATCACTCATACTCTCGTAAGAAAGCGGCTTATCCACTAGAGTGGGTGGCTGACAATAAATTCTGGCCATCCGTATCGCGTGTAGACGATGCATATGGTGACAGAAACCTGATGTGTACTTGTGCACCTCTTGAAAACTATATCGATGAGCATGTTGAAGTAGAATAATTTCTATTCCAATACAATCAAATACCAAGAAGCCTCGAAGCGATATTTCGAGGCTTCTTTTTTTATTATAAAAAGGCTAAACGGTTCACTTTAGTGGAATGTTTAAGTTTCTCAACGAAAACAACAAAGCAAGCTTATTGATTTGTAAAAATAAATCCTTACTTTTGCCAAATTAATAGTTCAAACAAAAACAATTTAATTTTAAGTACTATGTATTTATCAGCAGAAAAAAAGCAAGAGCTTTTCGGAACATACGGAAAGTCTAATAAAGACACTGGGGCTGCAGAATCTCAGATCGCTTTATTTTCCTACCGTATCTCTCATTTAACTGAGCACCTTAAGAAAAATAGAAAAGATTACAGTACCCAACGTGCGCTGCAATTGCTAGTAGGTAAAAGAAGAAGCCTATTAGATTACTTAAAAGCAAAAGATATCGAAAGATACCGTGCTATCATTAAAGCTTTAAATATTCGTCGATAATATTTATAATATTGGCAATCCTGAGAAATCAGGATTGCTTTTTTATTTAAGCACGGCAACATTTCGCCTTATCCAAATTATAAGTTTGAATAAAACTACAGAAAGATGAACGTAATCGAAAAAACAATTGAATTAGGTGATGGAAGGTCCATCACAATTGAAACAGGTAAGTTAGCCAAACAAGCTGATGGAGCTGTTGTAGTAAAAATGGGTAAGACCATGTTGTTAGCTACCGTAGTATCTGCCAAAAGCGCAAAGCAAGATGTTGACTTTATGCCTTTGTCTGTTGACTACAAAGAAAAATTTAGTGCCCTAGGTCGTTTTCCTGGTGGATTTATGAAAAGAGAAGGTCGTCCTTCTGACTATGAGATTTTAGTATCCCGTCTTGTGGACCGTGCTCTACGTCCACTTTTCCCAGAAGATTATCACGCTGATACTTTTGTATCAATCAACCTAATCTCTGCGGATTCTGATATTTTACCAGACGCTCTTGCTGGTTTAGCTGCCTCTGCAGCTCTTGCAGTATCAGATATTCCATTTTTGGAACCTATCTCAGAAGTACGTGTAGGTCGTGTTGACGGTCAAATGATTATCAACCCAACTCGTACTGAATTAGAAGCTGCAGATCTAGATATGATCGTTGCTGCTACTATGGAAAATATTATGATGGTAGAAGGTGAGATGGATGAAGTTTCTGAGGCCGAAATGCTGGAAGCTATCAAATTCGCTCACGAAGCCATTAAGATTCAGTGTCAGGCTCAAATTGAGTTGACTGAAGCAGTTGGCAAAACTGTAAAAAGAGAATATTGTCACGAAGATAACGACGAAGAACTTCGTCAGTTAATCGTTGATAAGACATACGCTAAAGTATTAGCTGCAGCAAGATTACAAAACCCTAACAAGCACGAGAGATCAGATGCCTTTGCTGCTATTAAGGAAGAGTTTATTGCTGAATACTCAGAAGGAAAAGAAGATTCTGAAATCAACTTGGCATTAATTGGTCGTTACTACCACGATGTTGAGAAAGATGCTGTAAGAGAAATGGTATTGGAAGATCGTGTACGTCTTGACGGCCGTCAAACCGATCAAATTCGTCCAATCTGGTCAGAAATTGATTACCTTCCAGGTGCTCACGGATCTGCTGTATTTACTCGTGGAGAAACACAATCATTAACATCTGTTACTTTGGGAACTAAGTTAGATGAGAAGATTGTTGATGATGTATTGTACAGAGGAAAAGAGAAGTTTGTTCTTCACTACAATTTCCCTCCATTCTCAACAGGTGATGCACGTCCTTCACGTGGTATTAGCCGTAGAGAAGTAGGACATGGTAACCTAGCGTTCCGTGCTCTTAAAGGTATGATTCCTGAGGATTCTCCATATGCAATTCGTGTTGTTTCTGATATCCTTGAATCAAACGGTTCATCTTCAATGGCAACAGTATGTGCAGGTACATTAGCATTAATGGATGCAGGTATTCAAATTAAGAAGCCAGTAACAGGTATCGCAATGGGATTGATCTCAACTGAAGGAGCTAAAAAATATGCTGTTCTTTCGGATATCTTAGGTGATGAAGATCACTTGGGTGATATGGACTTTAAAGTAACAGGTACCAGAGATGGTATTACTGCGACTCAAATGGATATTAAAGTTGATGGACTTCCATACGAAGTATTGGCTCAAGCTTTGGATCAAGCTCGCGCAGGTCGTCTTCACATTTTAGATAAAATCAGCGAAACTATTGAAGCTCCTAGAGAAGATCTTAAACCTCACGCTCCTAGAATTGTATCACTATCTATTCCTAAGGATATGATTGGTGCAGTAATCGGACCAGGTGGAAAAATCATTCAAGAGATTCAGGAAACTTCAGGTGCTGTTATCGTTATCGAGGAAATTGACGGGAAAGGTATCGTTGATATCTCAGCTGACAACAAAGAAGCAATTGATATTGCATTAGGTCGTATCAAAGGTATTACCGCTGTTCCTGAAGTTGGAACGGTTTACAAAGGAAAAGTGAAATCGATAGTTGCCTTTGGTGCTTTCGTTGAAGTTCTTCCTGGTAAAGATGGTTTGCTTCACATTTCTGAAATAGAGCACCGTCGTCTGAATACAGTTGACGAAGTGTTGAAAGAAGGTGATATTATCGAAGTTAAACTAATCGGTATCGATCCTAAAACGGGTAAATTGAAACTTTCAAGAAAAGTTTTATTACCTAAAGAAGAGAAAAACTAGAACTAAACTCTAGTCTATTATATGAAAAAAGCTCGATTCACATCGAGCTTTTTTTATATCTAATTGCCAAAACTGACTATATATTCATCCTGAACTTATTCTCCTTTTTCAAGAATTAAAGCTTCCAGTTCTTCATTCCAGATCTCCCAATTGGTCATCTCATCTTCAAGATTCTTTTTAGCCTCATCGTAAGCCTTAAAAGTTTCCTGATCCTGATTCTTAGGATCGGTTAAAAGAGCCTCAATTTCTTCAATTTTTTCTTCGTATTCAGCAATCATCTCCTCGCACTTAGCCACAGTTCGTTCAAGCTTTGAAATTTGCTTGCTCATTTCTTTACGCTCAAGATAATTCATCTTATTTTCAGATGGAGCAATCTCTACTTTCTCTTCGCGAGCAGCCTGTTGTTTTCTGTCAAGCTCTCTCATGCTATCCATTTTCTTATTCTGAAGAAAAGAGTAAATACCGCCCAAATGCTCTTTTATGGTTTGATTAGCAAACTCATACACCTTTGACGATAGGCCATCAAGGAATTCTCTATCGTGAGAAACAACGATCACAGTTCCATCGAATTTCAACAACGCTTCCTTTAGCACATCCTTCGATTTCATGTCAAGATGATTCGTAGGCTCATCGAGAACAAGTAAATTAACGGGTTCAAGCAGCAGACGAATCATAGCCAAACGCGAACGCTCTCCTCCTGACAAAACCTTTACTTTTTTATCAATATCTTCTCCTCCAAACATGAAAGCGCCAAGAATATCACGAATCTTGGTTCTCACATCTCCAACCGCAACATCATCAATAGTATCGAAAACCGTTTTCTCACCATCAAGTAACATGGCTTGATTTTGGGCAAAATAACCGATCTTAACATTGTGCCCAATTTTACAAACACCCGTATGATCAAGCTCACCCATCAATACTTTTACTAAAGTCGACTTCCCTTCACCATTCTTACCAACAAAAGCCAATTTTTCCCCACGCTCAATTACAAATTCAAGATCCTTTAAAACCAAATGATCACCATAGGCTTTACTTAAATCTTTAACCTCGCAAACCAAATCACCAGAACGGGGTGCCGGAGGAAATTTTAAGTTCAACTTTGAATTATCAACCTCATCAATCTCAATACGATCAATCTTTTCAAGCTGTTTAATACGAGACTGAACCTGAACCGATTTTGTTGCTTTATAACGAAAACGCTCAATAAAATCCTCTGTATCCTTAATCATCTTCTGCTGATTGATATAGGCTTTCATCTGCTGTTCGCGACGCTCGGCATGTAAGGCAACATATTGAGAATAGGACACTTTATAATCGTATATTTTCCCAACAGAAATCTCTACCGTACGATTGGTAATATTATCAAGAAAAGCTCTATCGTGAGAGACTAAAACCACAGCTCCGGGATAAGTCTTCAGGAAATCTTCCAACCACTGAATGGATTCAATATCCAAATGATTCGTTGGCTCATCGAGAAGAAAAACATCAGGACGACGTAAAAGGATTTTAACCAGCTCGATACGCATACGCCAACCGCCACTAAACTCATTGGTTTGACGACTGAAATCACTACGCAAAAACCCAAGACCAAGAAGCGTTCGTTCCGCTTCAGCCTGAATATTCTCCCCTCCCATCATATGAAATCGATCATTCTTTTCAGTTAATCGATTAATCAACTTCATATAATCATCCGATTCGTAATCGGTACGCTCAGCAATTTCATTATTGATATTCGCAATTTCTTTTTCAAGCTCAATCACTTCCTCAAAGGCTGTTAGAGCTTCTTCTATCACAGTCCGTCCATCTTCATGCTTCATTTGCTGAGGCAAATAACCAACCTTAACCTCATTGGGAATACTAACCGTCCCTTTTGTGGCCTCTTGCTTTCCAGCAAAAATTTTCAAAAGAGTTGACTTACCTGCACCATTTTTCCCAACTAAACCAATACGGTCTCGGGAATTAACGATAAAAGTAACATCCTTAAAAAGTGTAAAACCACCAAATTCTACAATGAGATTATTTATTGATATCATAGACAATGAAATGTTTATATGTTTGGGCGACAAAGATAAAATAAATAGTACTCAAAGTTTATAAGTTGAAAGTACTTAAAAGACAAAAAGTCACTTTAAAATACTTTAGTCACTATTTTACTATCTTTGCAGCCAAATCTTAAAAGAAATACAAAGTGGGACGTAAAAGAAACAGAAAACCCTTACTGGAAAACATTGAAATTGTAAAGTTAGCAGCCGAAGGAAAGGCCATTGCTAAGGTTGATGAAAAAGTTGTGTTTGTAACCAACGTGATACCTGGTGATGTTGTGGATGTACAGGTGACAAAGAAACGTAAAAGTTATATGGAGGGTCATCCTGTTGTCTTTCACAAATATTCTGACTTAAGAGTGGATGCTTTTTGTGAACACTTTGGTGTTTGCGGGGGATGTAAATGGCAAAACTTACCTTACGAGGAACAATTGAATTTCAAACAACAAGAAGTTCTTGATAACCTGAGTCGAATTGGGAAAATTGACTTACCCGAGGCAAACCCTATTTTGCCTTCTGCCAAGACTGAATTCTACCGCAACAAACTGGAGTTCACATTCTCAAATAAGCGCTACCTAACCTTTGATGAGATCAACAGCGATGCAGATATTGCACGAACTCCTGCATTAGGTTTTCACGTGCCTCGTCTGTTTGACAAGGTTGTTGATATCAACAAATGTCATCTTCAGGCAGAGCCTTCGAATGCGATTCGTTTAGCTATAAAAGAATATGCTTTCGCGAATGATTTGAGGTTCTTCGATATTCGTGCTCAGGAGGGATTTCTCCGTACGCTTGTTATTCGTACATCAACAACAGGTGACATCATGGTTATCGTTGTCTTCTATCACGAAGATGTTGAAAAACGTGAAGGTCTTATGGCTCACCTGGCTGAAAAATTCCCGGAAATTAGCTCACTAATGTATATCATTAACGAAAAAGCCAACGATTCGATTACCGATCAGGAGGTTATTTTATACAAAGGTGAAGATCATATTTTCGAACAAATGGAGGATTTGAGATTCAAAATTGGTCCCAAGTCATTCTACCAAACCAATTCAGAACAAGCCTACGAGTTGTATAGCAAAACCAGAGAGTTTGCAAACATCCAAAAAGACGAAATTGTATATGATTTATATACAGGTACCGGAACCATTGCCAACTTTGTGGCTCGTCAAGCTAAAAAGGTTATTGGTATTGAATATGTACCTGAGGCCATTGAAGATGCCAAACTGAATTCAGAAATTAACGGCATTGACAACACTGTTTTCTTCGCTGGCGATATGAAAAATGTACTGAATGTCGATTTTATTGCAGAACATGGTCATCCGGATATGATGATTGTAGATCCTCCAAGAGCGGGTATGCATGCTGATGTTGTTGAAACCATATTACAAGCTGCACCTAATCGAATTGTATATGTTAGTTGTAATTCTGCAACTCAGGCACGCGATTTACAGATGATGGATCATGCTTATAAAGTTACAAAAGTTCAAGCGGTAGATATGTTCCCTCATACACATCATGTGGAGAATATTGTACTGATGGAAAAACGATAAACATTGAAAAGCCGAAACATTAACGTTTCGGCTTTTTTATTTTAGTTCAAATTTTCATCCTCATCTTTGTCGATATAGGGTATCGTGAATATAAACTTAGCTCCTTTTCCAACTTCCGATTCAATCCAGATCTCTCCCCCTAACAAAGTCACAATTTCTTTAGAAAGCGCTAAGCCCAACCCGGTTCCACCAAATACTCTTGTCGAATAATTGTCGACCTGACTAAAGCGCTCAAACACTTTAGTGTGATTATCAGCAGCGATTCCAATACCTGTATCCTCTACAGAAAAAATTAACATCTTATTTTTACATTCCGCCGCCAGTACAATGCTGCCTTTTTCGGTAAATTTTATCGCATTACAAATCAAAATATCAAAGACTTGACGAATACGTTTTTTATCACTACTTACAATGGTTTCGCAATCGCAAACCAAATGCAAGTTAAGGTTCTTATTTGCTATATCCCTTTCATAATAGTTAACGATTTCATTTAATAAATCGTTAACTCTAAAACTGGAATATTTGACACTCATATTCCCGGCCTCAATCATCGACAGCTTTAGGATTCCATCCATCATCGTCAACAATTGATTACCTGAAGATTCTACAAAAGCACCATACTCTTTTCGCTCTTCATCCGAAATATCATCTGCTAACATGAGATTTGTAAACCCCATTATGCCATTTAGGGGTGTTCGCAGTTCATGACTTAAATTTGCCAAAAATAAACTCTTAAGCTGATCACTTTCCTCAGCTTTCAATTTCGATTGCAATAACTGGTTCTCCAGACGTCTTCTCTCGGTAATATCCTCCCCCATCTTGATAAAATTGACGATTTCATTTTTATCATTTTTTATAGAAGCTATCGTTGCTGATTCCCAATATAAACTGCCATTCTTTTTCTTATTATAAAATTCCCCACTCCACTTTTCTCCGGATAAAATCGTACGCCATAATTTTGAATACATTTCCTTTGAAAATTTTCCGGACTTAAAGATCCTTGGATTTTGTCCAATCAACTCATTAACGGAGTAACCGGTATATTCACAAAGCTTGGCATTACAATACGTTATCTTCCCATTAATATCCGTCATCATAATAGCGACAGGGCTTTGCTCTACAACCATCGATAA
Organism: Ancylomarina subtilis; assembly: GCF_004217115.1. Classification (NCBI taxonomy): domain Bacteria; kingdom Pseudomonadati; phylum Bacteroidota; class Bacteroidia; order Marinilabiliales; family Marinifilaceae; genus Ancylomarina; species Ancylomarina subtilis. Next base: position 1,863,120 of record NZ_SHKN01000001.1, read on the forward strand.
TCGATTCACTTTCTCTAATGCCAAACATCTATCCGTCACATCATGAATAACCGAATGCAATAACGTTTTACCTTCCGAAACAAATGTTCCTGTATAAACCTCTACATCCCGAATCTCACCCGATGCCAAGCGATGCTTCAATTGAAAATGATTCTTCTTTTCTCTTACGGCCAAATCAATTTCACGTTGAAGCGCTTCTTTTGTCATGGTATTGATATCACTCATCTTCATCGTCAATAAAACCCTCTTAGGAAACCCATAAAATTTTACTGCTGAAGCATTAACATCAACAATACCACTATCTTTAGGATCCACAAGCATCATTACAGTATTGCTGTGGTTAAATAATGTCTTGTATTTCTGCTCACTATCTATCAACTTCTGTTTTATATTAACAGACTCCGTGATATCATGAAATGAGAACGCAAAGACATTCTCTTCGATTAAAAAAGCACTCACAGAAAAGTACTTTCTCAATGGGGAATAATAGGCTTCAAAATTGATTGCTTTCTTTTTCTTAAAAACCTGATCAAAATTTGAAATCCAAATCGCATCCGTTTCCGGAAAAACTTCTAAAAGAGTCCTTCCTATTATTTCATTTTTTTTATGTCCAATCAGTTCCTCATTTCTGGCATTCATATCCAGATATCTTGCATCACACAAAGTTCCATGCTCATCGAAAACAGGTTCGTAAACAACTAAACCCGAATTCATAGATGAAAAAAGAGCCTTATACTTACTATCCTCCTCCATCAAGTCAACATTCACTTCTGCAAAGTCCTTTCTTGAATTTTCATACTGTGTTTTTTGTTTATTTAACTCAAAATCCACTAGTATTCGTTCGGCCTTGTTCAGCATGGTAAACTGATCACGCTCTGCATTAGTAAGTTTATTCCTTGTGCCTTCATAGGAATAATAGGCAGCAATATCTAATTCTACAATGCCCTTAAGTTTGAAAAGAAATTCCTCAATCCGTTTCGTAAAATGATTTTCTTTGCTATCAAGGGCACAGATTGTACCAAAAACATCACCATTAGGATATTTTAAAGGAAATCCCAAGTAAGCAATCATTCCAAATTTAAGATCAGGATTATGATCCCAATTTTCATCAATAAGTGCATTGGAGACTAACAACTTCTTCTCACTTTTGACTACTGTTTCACAATAAAGTCCGGCCATTTCTTCGACATGTCCAACACGATAAGGGTTGTCAGGACCAATACATCTGGCAAAAACTTCCATTGAATCTTCATTAGCATGCATAATGAGCGTGACTGGCAAATCAAAAGTTAAACTGAGTAAGTCTAATAATTCTTGCCATTTAGTAAAAATCGATTGAGGAAAAAAATGATCGTCACCCATTGCTTTTCAATATGAAAATTTAGTATTAGGATTTATCAATATCACTAAGGTAGTAAAATAAACAATCATAATAAAATACGATGTAAATTTCGGTTCTGCATTTACAACAAAAAAGTTATAACTAAAAAACAGATAAAGTCTGCAGTAAGTCCTTTTATATAGCTACTTAAATTTGTAATATTGAAGTCTCAACCATGTCAATAAAATATACATATGAACAAATTCCTTTCAATTCTGACACTCATTGTCTTCTTTAACTTAAGTGTTAAAGCTGAGAAAAAAACAGACAAAAAAACAATTATCTTGAGAGATTGGTTACAGACTGAAGCTATTTCAATTAATCTTCCGGCTTTTAATAACAGTCCGAATATCAATGGGCAGCTCTTCCATTTAAAGGAGTTACTTCAGGAAAATTATCTTAATAAAGAGAAATTAAGACCATCGGCCAATGAGATTTTAACCTGGAACAATACAAATTTGAAATGGAACAAAGCCAAACTCTCAAAGAAAGGCTATTTGAATGCTGATGGTACAGCTAATAGTCTGTCCTATTTTGTATCCTACATTAGTGTAGAACAATGGGCAAAAGCCAAGTTAATTATCAATGCATTTCCAATGCTTGAGTTGTATTTGGACGGAAAAAAAATTGCCTCACACTACAATCAGGAAAGTGAAAAAGCGAAAGAAATTTCTTCCAATATCACATTAGAACCGGGTAAGCATTACATCCTAATTAAAGTCTTATCTGAAAACAAAAAAAACAGTTTCAATTTAAAACTGCAGGCAGAAAAAGCATGGTCAGTTAAAGACTTTACTTTTTCAACAAATCCGGAACACTTCATCACAATTAACAACGTGCTTGACGGGACTAAAGTATCTTCAAGCCAACTTTCGGCAAATGGACAGCTTGCCCTAATTTCTTATTCAAGAACCCTCCCTCCATCAGACAAAACTGAACATTGGAAAGAGATCATAGACATCAGGAATCACCATATTTTTCACTCATTCCGAGGAACAAATCTGGCTGGCATCAAATGGCTACCTAAGGGAAATCAAATTTCTTACACAAAGAATTATAACGACAAAACGTCCATTTTCATATATGATCTGGATAAGGGAACCGAAAAAGAGCTCACAAACAATATTGAAGATTTTGAGGATTACTCCTGGACACCTGATGCAAAAAACATCATCTACTCCCAAGCAAAAGATCACTCTAAAGAATGGAAGATCAGAAAAATTCAGGGTATGGAAGATCGTTTACCCGGATTTAGATATCGTAGTTTTCTGTTTAAACTAAACGTGAATAGTGGCGTAAAGCAAAGATTAACATTTGGAAATCTTTCTACTCAATTAAACGATATCAGCTCAGACAACCGACATATTCTTTTTTCACAATCGAGACCTGATTATAATGAATACCCATACAGCAAACAGAATCTTTATCAAATGGATATCGAAACCTTTAAGGTTGATACCATCTGGAAAGACAAACTATTTGGGGGGACGGCGCTCTATTCTCCTGATGAAACTGAAATTCTGGTACAAGGAGGTCCATCGTGCTTTGGGAAATTAGGTGAGAATATTGGAAAACAAAAGTTAGCCAACAATTACGATGGACAACTATATATTATGGACTTAAAAACAAGTCAGGTTAAGCCCATCACATATCATTTCAACCCTGCAGTCGGAGCCACAGTGTGGAATAAGAAAGACGGGCACATCTATTTTACAGCAAATGATAAAGATTACGTTCGCTTGTTTAAATATAACTTAAATGATCAATCGTTTACCAAACTAAACATCAGTAGTGATGTGGTTAAAAATTTTGATATTTCAAGCGATGGCTCAACGCTATCCTATATTGCCTGCAGCATATCAAGTCCATACAAAGCTTACACTTATGATTTTGCGAAAGCTGAATCAACAAAACTATCTGACCCTGAAAAGAAAAAATTTGAACAGGTTAAATTCGGGAAAACAGAAGATTGGAATTTCACTAAGGAAGATGGAAAAACAATTATGGGTCGTGTTTATTATCCGCCAAATTTCGACGCAAATAAAAAGTACCCAATGATCGTCAACTATTATGCCGGTACCGTTCCTGTTGAACGCAGTTTTGGTGGACGTTATCCTTTAAACTTATATGCTGCAATGGGCTATGTTGTTTATTTACTACAACCCAGTGGTGCAACGGGTTTCGGGCAAGAGTTTTCAGCAGAACACCAAAACAACTGGGGTATTACTACTGCCGATGAAATTATCGAAGGAACCAAACAATTCATTGCATCTCACCCATTTGTAAACGCAGATAAAATTGGATGTATTGGTGCATCATATGGTGGATTTATGACCATGTTGCTACAAACCAGAACAGATATCTTTGCCGCAGCAATTTCTCATGCAGGTATTAGTGATATTACTTCGTATTGGGGAGAAGGCTATTGGGGATATACCTACAGTGTTAATGCCACAGGACAATCATTCCCATGGAGTCACCGTAAAATATTTGTTGATCAAAGCCCCTTGTTTAGCGCTGATAAAGTAACAACACCTATGCTACTTATTCACGGTAGTGTAGATACCAATGTGCCTCTTGGAGAAAGTATTCAGATGTACCAGGCTCTTAAACTTTTAGGAAAAGAAGTTGATTTTGTGCAAGTTAAAAATCAAAATCATCATATTTTAAACTATACGCAACGTATTTTATGGAACAATACCATTTTTGCATACTTTGCGAAACATCTAAAAGATCAAAGAGAGTGGTGGAATGCTCTATATCCCGATCAGAACCTCTAAACGAAACCTCTACGCGTATATATTTAAGCAGATGCCAGTCATCTGCTTTTTTTTTTGCAAACCTGTCAACTTGCTTATAAACAAGAACAATATAGAGATCAAAAAACTCAATTAGTTTATATCTGTCAAATCACATATCTTAGATTCATTATATCAAAAAAAGCAACATATGTTAATCCTTATATCGCCAGCAAAATCTCTGGACTTTGAGACCAAGAGCACAAGTCAAAACTTTACAGAAGCTGCATTTCTTAAAGAATCTCAAGCCTTAATTAAACTTCTTAGAAGACTTTCTACAGATGAAATTGCTGATTTTATGGGTATCAGTCCAAAATTGGCTCAGTTAAACTTCGAACGTTTTTTGAATTGGCAATTGCCATTTGATATGGAAAATGCGAAACAGGCTATTCTCGCTTTTAAGGGCGATGTATACACAGGCCTTGATGCTGAGAGTTTAAGCGAAACTGAACTGCAAACAGCTCAAAAGGATTTAAGAATCCTATCCGGACTTTATGGTGTCTTAAAACCACTTGATTTGATACAAGCCTATCGTCTTGAAATGGGCAAAAAACTTCAAACAAGTAAAGGGATTAATTTATATGAGTTTTGGGGTGATAAAATCACCAATGAAATCAACAAAACACTGAGTGAAAAAGGAGATCAGTACCTGATAAATTTAGCTTCAAACGAATATTTTAAATCCGTTGACAAGAAAAAGCTTAAGGCCGAAATTATAACCCCCATCTTTAAAGACCTAAAAAACGGGCAATACAAGGTCATTAGCTTCTTTGCCAAAAAGGCACGTGGCCTGATGACTCGTTTTATAATTCAAAATCAGATTACCGATCCCGAACACCTGAAAGCATTCGATTCCGAAGGTTATATTTTTAATCCGAATCTTTCGAAAAATAATGAATTAGTCTTCACAAGAGAACAATAAAAAAAGACTTTGAGTTCTTGTTTTTTCTTTGATTTTTTCATAAGTTTAGAGGAGTACAAGTAACAACCTGTAACAATTGTTTTCAACGAATAAAGTACCACTAAATCCCTCTTATATATGACTGAATCGACTGAAATTAAATATGGAAGCCTTATAAAAGAAGAGGCTTTTGAGCTTATAGAAGGTGCTGTTCTTCCCAATACTTTGGTGCTGGAATCTAAAAATCCTTTCCCTGGATTTTATGAATATTACGACAATTTACAAAAGGATATCACACCTCATTACATCTATCTGGTAACAGATAAAAAATACGATCTGGAGCAATTTACCCGCGTCACTCAGAAGATTATGGCAGATACAAACAAAAAGTATCATGCTGCATTGGGAACAATTACAATTTTCAATACTGTTTATGATGTGATTAGAGTTCGACATATAGAACAATATGCTGATATTAAGGAACTGCAAGCCTATTACGTATCTTTAGGTATTAACTTTAAGGATAAACCTTCGAAATTCGATCATGAAAACGGAATTACCCGCTTAAATAAATTTTTCTCCTTAGAAAAAGTAGAGGATGATTATTATTTCGATAGTGTAGAGGCTAACCATGGTTACTTTAAAATACCCAAATACCTTTCCTGGAGCGAATTTGAGCAACTTACAAAGCAAGTGAAGTATAATATGGACCTGCTTCATTTTGATGCCTCAATTGGCTTTATTTACGACCATTTTAAAGCAATTGACATCATTCGTATTTATGCTGAAAATTTAAGCCTGGATATGCTTAAACAAATCAGGAAGAAATATCTTGTACGAATCAAATAAATTGATTCTTACATGAAATAATAAAGGAGCAAATTCAATTGAATTTGCTCCTTTATTATTTTAGAATTGAGGATATCTAACCCGATTGGGTCTACGCCTTCTTTTTCTCTTTTCAAAAGCAAGAGGAAATGAGAATGATAACTCATGGGCTCCTGTATTTGTTTGCACCAATTTAGTTATTGTATAATCAAAGCTATAAGCGAGTTTAAATCGATCCGTAACAATACCTGCCATCAGAATAACAGCATCGTAATTCAGCTGAAAATTTTGATTAAACCAGAATCCAAAAACCAAGGAACTCTTACTCACATACATCCCATAGTTCATCTGGGTAAACTCACCTTGTTTCTGAAACAACAGGGCGGGTGATAAAACCAAGCCATTTCCACGCGTTTGTCCTGATAAAGCAAATTCAGCTCCTGCATGAAAGGTGTATTTGGCATTCAACTGATCATCCTCAAAATCATCAAAACTAAGGTTAGGCTGATTCACATGACTAGCTGCGGCTCCGAAATAATAGTTCTTATAATAGGCCATTATACCCACAGAAAAGTCCATCCCATTCCAGCTTCTGTTACTGGGATCACCCGATGTGTTATGTGGAAAAACATCCCCGTAAATAGGTGAAATCTGGTCGGGAAATCTTAAATCTTTAAAATTTAACTTTTTCTGTATCACAGATGCTTGAATGGCTGGTCGAAAAACCAACTCATTATTGATCCTCAAAAAGAATGAATAAGCCCCCGAAAATGATGTTGTTGTAATGGCACCATCCCCTTGGTCATCTTGCATCACTAAAAAACCTAAACCACCATTCAACCCTGAGAAAAAATTATCATATGAAACACTATAAGAGACATATGGATAATCCAGATTGGGCCACTGATTTCGATAATTTAAACTCAAATTAGCATGATCTGAAGAACCAGCCAAGGCAGGATTCAGATATAATTTATTTGCATAGAACTGAGAGAAGCGAATATCCTGAGCACGACCTATTAAGCTTATTCCAAAAACAAAGAAGATAATAGAAAGTATAAGCTTATTCATGTATTTATTAAATTATTTTGTGCTATCCTATTTGAATGATCAACGTTTACTGACCACAAAAAGAACAATTATTTCCTTTATATCTTTATAAATTAAATCAATTCTTTCTTACTGAAAGGTATTTCTTATTTTTCAGAAATCAAAAACTTACCTAACCAAGGTCATATAGCCTTTTTCCGTGGCTTTACCATCGAGAATTAAAATCCATACATAAACGCCCGTTGGACATTTTTCCCCGCGGTAAGTTCCATCCCAACCACCACCATATCCAGCTTCAGTCGATCGATGCATTAGCTCACCCCAACGATTATATACATAGAATTCGAATTTCTTATCGATATTAATTTCCTTTAAATAGAAACGATCATTTTCATTGCCGGAACCTGGAGTAAAGGCATTAGGTGATTCAATTCCAACGGGTTTAACTTCAACCACAACAGTATCAGTTGCAACACATCCAATTTTATCAACCACTTTCAAGCTATAAGTATCAGACTCACTCACCTCCAGTTGTGGCAATACACTACCATCACTCCACTCGTATACATACGGGCCAAAATCAGAATTGAGATCAGGGTCTAGCGTAACGGTCTGGCCTTCGAATATTATAATTCCAGGCTGAATTGTATTGTCCAATTCAAATTCAGGTAATGGATTCAATTTTATCTTTTGCACCTCTGTACAACCAAATTCATTACTAACACTTAACTCGTATTCGCCTGGCGTATCAATTGTTCGCTCCCAAGCTGTATACCCATCACTCCATACAGCATTCTCTAGATCTCGAGTGTTAATTTCAATAGATTCACCCTCACATAAAAATTGAGACTCACCTATTTCCGGATTCGCTCTCACATCAACTTTAACAGAAGCTTCTGCAACACAACCATACATGTCGCTAACATTGATCGTGAAATTATGAAGCCCAACCGATAAGTCTTCCAATTGAGGATCCCGAACAGTTGATTTACTCAATTGTTCTTTATCTGAAGTCCAATTAATTTCAGAAACTGCACCAACAATATCCGTTGTTAGAACCAATGGTTTACATTGTCCAATAATGGTATCATTTATCGTTGTAATTACCGGTAGCGGTGCCACATTTACATTAACAATATCATTCCCCACACAGCCATGTTTATCAACAACAAAAGCAACATATCTTTCAGATTCTCCTGAAGTAAATACGGGTGTTTTTGATGTTGGATCATCCAAATAACGACTTGGTGACCATTTGATATTATCAAGTTCAGTTTCAGCCCAAAGTTGTTTGCTCTTGCAGGCACCAACAGTGACATCTTCTATCAGTTTAACAACTGGCAATGAATCGATCATCATCACTTTTTCTTCTGTTGTATTTGAACACCCATTCTCATCAGTATACGAATATCGAATAGGGTACTCTCCTTTACCGGTACCCGGACTAAAAGAGCGTTCACGCACACCATTGACCCAATAAATACCTCCCTCAGGCAAACCTCCTGTCAATTGAAATTCAGGTTCGCACAAACCATGAGAATCAAGATTTGACAAACTCACATCAGGCAGAGGATGTAGTTTCACCAATGAATCAATCTGAGAATAACATCCGGTTTCTTCATCAACAATTCTGATACTGATATTCCCATTCTCCAATGTTCCCCAGGTAATCTTCGTTTTTTCACCCTCATTAGGAGTCGTAAACTCACCTCCTTCAACTTGCCACAAATAATTAATTTCCGGCTGAACTGAAGTGGTATAAGTGACACGGTCCTCCAATACACAAAGCTCCATTCGACCATAGATTTGTGAGTTTGGTAAGGCATTAACATCCAATCGTTTTGAATCAGAATAGCGCTTTGAGGTACATTCATCTGACAATTCACAGGTATAATAACCACGATTTGCTAACGAACTTTTATCAATTTGATAAGTTGGGTTTGTTGCGCCATCAATAGCGTCTCCGTTAAATAGCCACTGATACTGAACATTGCGTCCTTCTGCCTCAACAGCGAACTCTGCAGATTCTCCATCACAAACCTCAAGGTTACCACTCTCATTTAAAACCTTTAAACCCGGGATAACTGACAAAACCATATCGGGACTAATGAGCTCCTGACCACATGATGAATTTACAGCACAAATATAGGTTCCCGCTTTGCTTTGAGTTATATTTTGAATTGTTAATAACGAACTTGTCTCACCAAAAAGATCAAGTCCATCTTTTTTCCATTGATATCTTATATTGTCTCCGCCATAATTCACTCTGAAATTGACCACGTCGGTATTCTCACAAACTTCAACACTTTCGCTATGGCTGATATAATATGGTAGTTTGTAAACTTTAAGTTGAGCTTCACTATCAACATACCCACATTTACCAGATACGTCTAGTCGATACTCTCCTGCTTGTCCCAATTGTAAATTTTCAATATTCAAAATTGCCTCTGTCGAAATCGTCTCTCCTTTATATTGCCAGTTGTAGGTCAAATTTGAACCATTAACATCAGCACTCCAGAGAAGCGTTTCATTCTCACACAGGTTCTTATCTTTCAGATTTGAATTCAACACGGTTAATTTATTTACAATAATATCTACCTTTTCAGAAAATTTATCCCCTTCACCATTGATCTCACAACGATATTGACCAGCATCACTATAATCAAGTTCAGAAATAAAAAGACTTAATTTATGCTGATCCAAACTGATATCATCTTTAAACCAATTGATATCATAAACTTCACCCGTCACTTCAATATTTAATGATAAAGGGTCTCCAAAACATTTTTCAATTTGAACGAATTTGTTCAAACCATTAACAACTTTTATTGGATCTTTTATTGTCAGAAATCCGGAAGTATATCTATTACCACAAGTTCCGCCAATATAACAAGCATATTCACCACCATCAGCAAGTGTCAAATTATTCAGCACGAGTCTTGAACTTGTCTCTGTTAATAGCTTATCAACACCATCCTTATTTATATGATGCCATTCGTAAGTCAGATTACTTCCTTTGACATCCAAATCAAATTCATAATCACTATCAACATAAACCACTTCACTCTTAATTGAAGACTGAAGAATTGTATTCGGATTTACAATCAGTTCCGCGTTCTTAATTTGTTCTATTCCACAAGAATTTAAACTACTAACGCGACATTCAATATCGTAAATACGTAAGGTATTTGCATCTAATGCCTTTACATTTTCAAGGATTAATTCCGGTTTACCGGAATATTTTAGATCTTCAACACCATCAACAAACCATTTATAATCCAAATTCTCTCCTGTCGTTTGGGCTCTAAACACAACATCTTCCCCCTCACAAACATTCTGATTAGGAATAGCAGCCAGAGTTGGTAATAAAACAACCTCCTGGAAACCAAGACTAAAGTCTTTACCACAAGCATTGCTCACTTCAACTTTATAATTTCCTTCTTTACTAACATCAGCTTTACCCAGATTCAGAATATTGGTATGATTGGAACTTACACTTCCATCATTTAAAATCCAATTCATTGACAAAACATCACCAGCAACAGCAACAGTAACAGGACCAAGATCCAAGTCCTCGCCATCACATACTGCACTCAAATTATCAATCCCATTCGTAATTTCAGGAGCTTTATTCACAACAAGTTCTGTAACAAATTCAATATCGCCATCAGAACAAGAACTGTTCACAACACATTTGTAGATACCAGCATCCGCAACAGTTAAAGCATCGATTTTTAATTTTGACACATTGCCAACAACTCTTCCATTAGGTGTAGTCCAGGTATAAACAGGATTATCACCACTCACCTGAGCATCTATTATAAATTCATCACCAACACAATGCTCATATTTAACTTCCCAAGTTGTAACGACTTTAATTTTATCCAATAAATTAATGAGCTTGGTTTTAGCTTGGGTCATACAACCATCGCTAACCTCGACTTTATATAAACCATCCTCAGACTTGTCGAGGCCAGCAACAGTATAGGTATTTGACCTACTTAACACAGTAGGATCTTCATCCTTAAACCACTGGTAATTAATACCCAATGCATCATCCTTACTAACTGTAACCACTAAATTTTCTGCAATATTCTCACAAACTGAATTTGATCCTTCGATATCGTTTAGAACCAGTTCGTCGTAATGTGATATTTTAAAATTTTCTTTATGAGATGGACAAACTCCGTTTGTTACTTCTACTGAATAATCACCATCAATCGCGTCACCACCATCCAAATTCAGATCTGAAGTTTTCCAGGTACGTGCCCCTTCTTTCCACTCATATGAATATGTATATGTTCCAGCTAAATTTTCCAATTCAAAATGAACACCAGCATCCTTACAAATTTCCACATCCTGAATCGCATTAAAGCTCACAGCTTGATATACTTTAACCTTAACTTCATTAGAAACATCATCGGTTACCCCTTCAGCAACAGCTCTAAATGAATAAGAATTGTAATCTATTTTTGCATTTTGAATAGTCAGAATACTTTGATTGGCACTTTCACTAACACTATAATCTGCCAATCCACTAACTGGCTGGAATCCACTTCCATCATTATACTCCCAATAACAGGTTTTGCCAGCTGCCAACGACTTGTGCTCTATTACAAACTGGAATGTGCCCCCCTCACACACCTTTGTACTTTCGGGTTGAGTTGTAATTTTCACATTCGGATCAATCAATAACACTGCTTCAGCACTTGTAGCACCTACACAAGCATTACTCACTACACAATAATACTTATAGGAATTCAAATCTATTGTAGCCGGGTCAATAGTCAAAACAGATGTAGTTGCACCTACAATTATTCCTGTAGGATTACAATACCACTGATAAGTCAAAGGATCATTCCCTTCGGCTTCAACGGTAAAAATAGCAACACCATTCTCTGCGATTCTGACATCAACTGGGTCAGTGGTAATTGTCACATTCTTCTTAACTTCCAGCTGAGCTTTTAATGATACTGCCGGATCACAGTAATCGCCACTCACCTCACAATAATAGATCTGACTATTGTATAACTCTGGATTTGCAATAACAAGATTTGCTGAAGTCTCCCCAGACAAGGCATTATTATCTTTATCATACCATTGATAATGTAATGTTCCTTCTCCACTTGCTGCTACCACATAACTGGCTGATCCTGCACCTTCACAAATTGAAACATCAACCGGATCTAAAGTTATTTTTGCATGTTCACGCACATCAACATTAAACTCAACCACCTCGTTTCCACAACCATTAGGCGATATCAATTCACATCGATAAGTCCCCTCATCAGTTAAATCAGCAGATCCAAGATCCAGTGTTGTTGTATTCGACAAACTCACTGAAGGCGCATCTGTTTTATACCAATTATAAATCAAACCTGTTCCGGAACCGTTAACTATCAGACTTAAAGGTTCTCCCACACATGGTGTTGGATTAAGATTAGAATGAGAATCAACAGTAATTGGCTTGTAAATATTTACCTGAGCTGTCGCTCTTAAATCACCACAATAAAGAGTACTAACCTTAGCAATATAATTTCCTGATTCTGTTAGATATTTGGCATTACTTATTGTATAAGAAAGACCATCTTTCAATTTCAAGCTTTCATCAGCATTCCACCAGGCAGCACCAGAATAATCACTTCCTGTAATGCTCATACTTAGATCGATATCTCCTTCACAAGAATTGATATCAGCAATAGGATTCAGCACAGGTTTATCATGTACAATAACCTCAAAATCACCCTCTTTTGTATCACAATAACCAACGACTTTATATTTATAAATAAAACTTCCCGCAGTATTATGCACCGCTGTTTGTATACTTGTTTTATTATTTGCTTCAGGCATAATGTTTCCAGAAGCATCGTACCATTCTATTTGTTTAATATCACCAGAAACTGATATTTTTAACTCAACCTGTTCCCCTTCACAAATATGAGAAACTGAAGGACTTTCTTCAACAAGTGTTGTTGTCTGATTTACAATCAACTGACGTTGGTAAGTAACCACATCACCACACGCAAGGGTAACCTGACAATAGTAAACACCCTCATTCTCAGGCTTAACTTCTGTTATCTCAAAATAACTATCAGTTCCAATTTCTGGCGAACTTAAACTATTAAAGTGCCATGAGAATGTCGGATTTCCATCATAAGTGATTTCCAAACGATAATTAAGCGTTCCTGCACAGGCTTCAAGAGCCGAACCTGTTAATGAAGTATTCACCTTATCTGCAGACAAAGATGCGCTAACCGACTGTGAATAACCACATTTATTCGTAACCTCACACGTATAAACACCCAAATCGCTTACCTGAACAGCTGTTATATCTAAAGTTGATTTGTCATTTACAATCACACTTCCATCGGGAGCAGTCCATTGATAGGTTAAATCTGATCCGGCTGGAATATTAAAAATCTGAACTTTAAATTGGGCATCCTCATCAATACAAGTTGAAATATCAGACATTTGAGGTGTTGAAAATTCATCCAATAAATAGATATCAAATTCTTGCTCGACACGAGTTCCACATTCAGCTTCCGCTGTAATTTTCCAACGTCCTTGTTTTAATTCAGTAACTGTTAAACTAAAAGGACTGATTATTGGATTGATGATCTCGCCAGTTGTAAGATTTTCTGCGAAATAGTATTTCGCTTCCCCATTATCTTTCATTGTAAATGTAACCACATCATTTAAACAATATGGCCCCGTTTTATCAATTGCTATTTCATCAACAAGCAATTTTGGATTCACGGTTAAAGTTCCTGTAGAAGATTGACTGTTACAACGATTTGATACGGTCACTTTATAATTGCCCGCCATTGCACTTGTTACCGAACTAATCACAAAATCAGAATTTGTTTTATTAGCGTTGCTCACAAACGGAACTTCCCAAAGGTAAGTGTAGTAATCGCCTGAATTAATCGGTTCTGCTTTATAGGTATACGAATCTCCTTCACAAAGAGTCACATTAGCCAAATCCTTCAATTCAACTTCAGGATAAATAGCATCAGGAACAATAGACTTAACTATTTGATTACCTACACAAGTATGCTCATCAGCTAAGCCCACATTATAAACAGCACTCACAGCTACCTTATAATAAGAATCATTCAGATTTGGTGTCAACGAATAGTTTGGATCACTGGTAGTTGCTAATAGATTGTCTCCTTGATACCATTTGTATGACAGACTGGCTCCTGCTGGAACATTAGTCACAACAGCAGTTAATTCAGCTGGAATATTTTCACATAAACCTGTAGGTAATTGCAAATCATTCAACACCGGACGACCATATACAAACAAATCCCGACTATCAGATGGTGAGCTACAAGCATTCCCCACTTCACATTTCACAGTATATTCTCCTGCAGGATAATCAAAAAGGAATTCTCTTCCAACATATTTTTGTTCGTCATTTACAAACCATTTAATATCAGAATATGTTCCTGTAACAACTGCTTCCAATGTCGTCTGTTCACCTTCACATAATCTTGTATTATCAACATTTATCGCAACAGTTGCTGGTTTGTCTACAACTAATTCAACCTCAACTGAGGCGGTGCCCAGACTTTCACCACACTGCTGAAAATTTTCCTTGAAACTAATACTGCATCGATATATTCCTGCATCATTTTCTTTTATTTCAGTAAAATGAATTTTATGGGTATCCAAACCTGTGATTGTAGGATCAGTAATTGGCACAAAAAGATCTCCTTCCTTTTTCTCCCACTTATAATCGTACCAACTGACATCCCCATTCGAAATATCCAATTCTCCTTCAAGTCCAAAACAAAAATGCTGAGGCTCATTAAAATTCTTATAGCTATAATTGGGTACAACCAAAGCGTTAAATTCTGCCTGATCTTCTACGGCCACTACAAATGATATACTGTCTAAGGCAAAAATCCCATCTTGCCCTGCCGGATTAGAATTAACCACAGAAATACGAGCACTTTCAGAATTACCTGAAGACCAGAATGCTTTTACTGATTGCCAAGCATTTACATCATCTAAGGGAAAATTATCATATATCTTTTCATCATTCACATAAATATCAAGAAGCTGAGAATGTCCTTCCTGGGCCATTCTTCCATGTAATTTTAAAATAAAGCCCTGATCTTTAATATTTTCATTAATTGTTTTACTCCAAATAACATCCTCGATTCCAAAATTATTTGAGTGAGTCAACAACATCAGACCTCCCCCATCTTTATCATTAAAACTTTGAAAAGAAGTATTGATATCTTTAGGATTATAACACAGAACTGATTTTCCAAGATCTGCTAAATTCCCAACTGAGAAAAAATCATAATCCGAATCAAAATTCCCTCGTCCAATTGAAAAGTTCCCATTATAAATAATATCTAAATTTGGATCTCTGAAATAAGCTTTTATAATGTACTTTGTCTCTACATCAGGAGCATCAACAAGTAAGTTTGAGTTTTCAAATATTAAGTTTTCAGGCTTGACTTCATTCTTATACCATTCATAAAAATCCGCATCAGGTGTACTGTTGATTGATAATTCAATTTTATCATTATAACTTTCACAGATGTACCCCAAGTCATGCTCCAAACCAATTCCTGTTTCAGGTTTAATTGGCGAAATCGCTTTAGTAAAACCAGAGAAATAACCTGCAGCACCTACCGCATCATCTTCAACCGATAAAGCCACATAAATCGCTTTACTCGACATCACCGATACATTCTCATCTGATGTGTAATATTTATATACAACCCACTCGTCGTTACCTGAAACGGGTATAGCAGAAGCCTGACTTAAAGGAGTTGTTGATTTGTTAACAAAAACATTGGCCCCTTTTTGAGAATAAATCGCGACAATACCTGTACCTACCTGATTTACAAATGGAATATCAACCTGCCGAAAACCCAACGAACTAATCGCCGGAATAAAATTCATTCCCACTGTAGCGTAAGCATAATCGGTATAATAGTTCTTCCTATCAGAAGCCGAAGTCGTTTGATACAGATAAACATTTTTATCACACTTAATTAACATGGTTCCGTCTGCAGTGTAATAATTAGCTCCAATAGCATAAGAATCTCCGGCATTTAGAGGCGTAGGATTAATTTTTGTTGTCCCTCCATTGACATAGATATTGGTATTATCCTGAGTTGCAACAACAATAGGGCGTTCTGTATCATCATTCCCTTTACCTTTTAAAAGAATATATTCACTTCCGACTAGCTCTTCGGGAACAATCTGATCAACACCAATATCCTGAGAAGACTTAGCAGATGCACCACCGGTCCATGATCCGGTATTAACCGCAATCGGTTTATCTGAAGTAATATGTGTCCCATTAAATTGATTCACATCATCAGTAGTTAAATACTTATGATCGGCCCCAAGTACATATGACTGTCCGGCGTTAAGCGTAACTGTTATATCTCCTGTTACCGGCAGAGCAGTCTTAGTATCCGACGTCAGGTTACCAACTTTAATGTCCGAAAATGTCACCTGTGTATTATCTTCAGTGGCCATAACAGAAATAAAATGGCTTCGATGACCAACTATATCTTCATTATAGGCTACCCAACTTCCATAATAATCATAGCCACCTCCCCAGCCTTGTTTATTTTCGGGTCTGATACTATAAAGGTGTCCCGAACGGAATGATGTTCCCAAACCAGCCCGACCTTTGGCCGTTAAAAACAAGCCATGAATCTCCGATTTGTGCCTGATATTAACATAGAAAGCTTCCGTGGAAGTAAAGATTAATCCCTGATCACTTATAACTTTATTTAGACTCGAGTAATTCACAACACCTAATGGCGGATTAGTGAGAGTACCACTACCCAATGATATTGACTTTGGTGTATCCATTGAAACCCCATCTACAACTTGAAAAATAGTACCATCCCCTTTCTTAATAGTAACTGTAATAGGTGTTTCGGATGGCGTCGTTAATACAACCCAATGATCCTCTATATCGTATTCGCTATCTGTTCCTGCATATAAGGGGGGAACGTAATGTATCAGGTCTAACTGAGCCTTACTCGTAAGTGGCAAAGCATACAAAAGGAATAGAATAGCTATTTTAATACAAGCCTCTATTTTTACTGAACGGAATGAGTAATTCATCACTAGAATTTTGATTAGCTGATAAAAATAAAAACCATAAACATAATAAACTTATGAATACCGTTAATTTTTCTTAACAAATGTAAAAATATAACTTAACGGCGACATTTCAATGATTAAAAGCTTATTTTCTTACACAAGAATGTAGAAACAAATTTACACAACAAACTAATCATCTTCTAAATAATTATCATATTCAATCCTCAACAAAAACTTTTTATTAACAAAATGCCACAAAAGAAATCTTCTGACATTCTATAAATCAAAACATTAAGAAAACAACCTCATCGTATTAAAAACAATTATGAATTATAATACTATACTACCTGAGGTTGTTTATTCAAAAATCAATGACCAAAGGATATAAAATAATGATTAAAGACTGTTTTACTATGCTAAACAATATATCCATCAAAGACCAATTCATGCTATTTATTCCTAAAACCCAACTCAATTTTCAACAAACACATCATTACAGTCACCTTAAACAACTACTAATCATCAACTACAAAAAAAAAGGAGTTGACCATTAAGGTCAACTCCTCTATTCAATCATTATATCTACGACTCTTAACGCACTAAGATCACATTACCTTTCTCTTTCACTTTTCCATCCAACATCAACACCCATACATAAGCTCCAACAGGGCAATCCTCACCTTTGTAAGTACCATCCCACCCATTGGCGTAACCAGCCTCATTCGTTTTGTACAAGAGCTCTCCCCAACGGTTATATATGTACATTTCAAACCTATCTGTAACATTGATATCTTTCAAATAAAAACGATCATTTTCATTCTTCGATAATGGCGTAAAGGCATTAGGCGATTCAATTCCAATTGGCTTAACATCAACCACAACTGTATCCGTTGCAACACAACCAATATTATCCTCAACTTTAAGCTTATAAGTTCCGGACTCGACTACCACTAATTCAGGCAACACACTACTATCACTCCAAGTATATGTGTATGGGCCGTAATCAGGATCCAGATCTGGAGCAAGAGTATATGTTTCTCCCTCAAAAATGACTATCCCTGGATACACATCATTATTATCCAACTCAAATTTTGGTGAAGGATTCATCACAATTTTTTGCTTAAGTTCACAATCATTTTCCTCAACACTTAATTCATATTCTCCTGGTTTATCAATGATTCTTTCCCAAGCAGTATAGCCATCCTTCCAGATAGGATTCGAAAGATCCTTGATATCAACAACAAGCGTTTCGCCTTCACATAAGAATTGATTTTCTCCTATTTCAGGATTTGGCAATACTTCTACTTTAATTGAAGCTGAACCAAGACATCCATATTTATCGGTCACACTAATTTGATAATCATTCACCCCAACATGAGGTTTTATCAACTTAGGGTTAGAACTCTTAGAGTTATCCAAATCACCAGCATTAGACCAGGTGATTTCATCAATGTCACCGGAAATATGTGTGGTCAACTCAATCTCCTTACATTCTCCGATGATTGTATCATTTATAGTTGTGATAAGAGGTAATGGTGCAACTGTCACATTTACAATATCATTCCCGACGCACCCATGTTTATCAACAACTGTAGCGACATAAAGGGTCGTTTCACCAGATGTGAAGGTTGGTGTTAAAGAATTGGGATCATCCAAATAACGACTTGGGGACCATTTTATATTATTTTCCTCTGTCACTGCACTCAGTTCCTTACTACCACAAGATCCAACAACAACATCTTCGATAAGCTTCACAACTGGTAAGGAATCAATTGTCATGAGTGTTTCATCCGTTGTGTTTGAGCAACCCAGATCATCTGTATATGAATAACGAACCTGATACTCACCATTTCCCTGTGAAGGATCAAATGTATTTTGAGCAACGCCATTCACCCAATAAATTCCCCCAACTGGCAAACCACCACCTAATTCAAATTCAGAGTCACAAATACCTCTGGATTCCTGAGATGCTAACGTGACAACTGGCAAAGGATGAAGAGTGACCAAAGAGTCCACCTCAGAATAACAACCTGTTGCTTCATTCAAAATCTTCAACTTCACTTTACCGTCTTCTATTACATCCCCCCAGGTGATCTTTGTTTTAAAACCTTCAGAAGGACTGGTAAATTCACCTCCTTCAACCAACCAACCATAATTGATATCAGGCTGAATGGCAGTATTATATGCAACTCTATCTTCTAATACACAAAGGGTCATACGTCCAAATATCTGAGAATTTGGCAATTCATTAACTGTCAACTTCTTAGAATTAGAATACCGCCTAGCTGTACATTTATCAGAAACTTCACAACTATAATACCCCTCTTCATTAAGACTGGCAGAACCAATAGCAAGTTGAGGTGCATTTTCGCCTGGTATAGCAATACCATTCTTTTGCCACTGATAAACCTCATCGGTCCCTTCTACCTCAACAATAAACTGAGCTTCTTCTCCATCACAAATTTCCATACCAGGACTTTCACTCAAGATCTTAAGTTGAGGAATGACAACAAGATTTTGCACAGGGGCTTCCGGAGCAAAACCACAGCCAGAACTCACAACACATTTATAAACTCCAGCATCACTGGTTCTTAGATTCTGTATCTTAAGTTCTGAACTATTTGCACCTTCTATATCAACATTATCTTTTTGCCATTGATAGAGTAAGTTATCACCACCATAATTCACCGAGAATATTGCTTCTGCATCATTCTCACACTTCTCAAGATCATCGCTCTTACTTATAAAATATGGCAATTTCTTTAATGTAAGATTAGCCTCCGTAGAAACAACGCCACACTTACCCGTTATATCAACAGAGTAGATCCCTGCTGAATCCATTGGTGTATTTAAAATATTTAATGTAGGATCTGTGGATACCGTTTTTCCATTATGTTTCCAATCATAAGTTAAAAACGAACCCGAAACAGCAAGAGTCCACAGTAAATCATCATTCTCACATAAAACCTCATCCTTTAAGTCAGAATTCAATACGGTTGTTTGATATACAACAACATTCACTGTATCTTTAATATTAGCTCCTTCACCAACAATTTCACAACGATAAAATCCGGCATCAGAAACATCAAGGGCTGGTATTGAAAAATTCAACTCATGATGATTAAGATCATCTGCCCCTTTAAACCAATTAATTGAAAACACTTCACCTTCAACACTAATATTCAAGTTTAATGGTTCTCCAAAACACTTTTCAATAGCATCTCCACCCAAGTCTTCAACAATCCTCATAGGATCTTTAACTGTTAGATATCCTGAAGTAAATCGAACACCACATTCTCCAGTAATTTTACAGGAATATTCACCTGCATCTGTCAGACTTAAATAATCAATTGTTAAAGTCTTTGTCGTTTCCTCCAATGTTTCATCTGTACCATCAGTATGTATATGGTGCCATTCAAACGTTAGATCACTACCTGTAACATCCAAATCAAACACATGAGGAATTCCTACATATACAACCTCTCCTTTAATAGAAGTGTTAAGTATCGTATTAGGATTCACAAGAACATAGGCTGTTTCATCTAAATCTGTATTACAAGAATTCACTTGACATTCTACCTTATAATTTTTGGGTGTATTAACATCAAAAGGTTGAATGTTTGGAATTTCAATTTCAGACTGGTCATCATATTCAGGTCGAGCTACATCATCAATAAACCAACGATAAGTTAGATTCTCGCCCGTTGTAACAGCTCTAAATATAACATTCTCACCCTGACAAGCCGTCTGATTATCAATAGGTGCAAGGGTAGGTATTGGATGAACATCCTGAAATCCCAAACTAAAGTCGGTTCCACAAGCATTTGTAACTTCCACTCTATAATTACCTTCGTCTGCAAAATCAGCGTTAGCTAGATTTAAACTTTCTGAAGTTTCACCAGCAATAACTCCATCATTAAACTTCCAAAGAATACTTTCACCTGTGGTTGCATCGTATATAATTGGTCCTAAAATCAATGGTTCGTTCACACAAACACCTGTTAAAGCTTCAAGTCCTGCGGTAATATTTGGCACATCGTTGATAACAATATCAACTGTATAAGTTACATCTGTACCACAAGTTCCACTTACAACACAGGTATATGTACCTGCATTTTCCAAAACAACTCCGTCAATCTTAAGAGTCGCAACATTTCCAGGATTCGTACTTCCTGCAGGAATGGTCCATGTATATGTCGGATTATCCCCCGTCACCTTAGCTTCAAGTAACAAGGCGTCACCCACACAAAGAGGTCCATAATCCCAAGTTTCAGTCTTAACTATTTCATCAAATACATTTACAAAGCGTGTTGAACTCTTAGTTCCACACCCATCAGTCACTTCAACTTTATACAAACCCGTCTCAGAGTTATCAAGCCCCTTGATGTTATATTTTGCTTCATCAGTCGTTCCTGTTAAAGCTCCTCCGTCTTTAGTCCAGGCATAAGTCACAGAAGAATTAAATACTGGATCCAAAGCAATATCAACCTCAATATCTTCAGCCACATTATGACAGACAGGGTCGATATCTGTGATACCATTAATAACTAAATCATCGAAATGAGAAATATTAAAGTTCTTAATTTCAACAGGACAAACCCCAGCTTTTACTCCAATCGAATAAGTCCCATTTGTAGCTTCAGTTGCAATTAAGTTTAAACTTGAGTTAATACCAAGATCATCTCCAATATTATCTGCTCCTCTAATCCATTGATAAGTGTAAGGTGTAGAACCTGATAAACCATTCACACTAAAACTAGCACCCGAACCAATACAGATCTCTTTATCTGCAATAGGATCAAAACTTGCGGGAACATCAACCTGAACACTAACCTCACTTGAATAATTATCCGGAGCTGTAACTAATGCTCTAAATCTCCAACCATCCATAACAGCAGTAGCATTAGAAACAGTCAACGTACTCTTATCAGTCGTTCCATCAACACTCGACTTGACAGCTGTTCCTACTGTTGCAGCTGAATAGCTAACTCCATTATTTATACTGTATTCCCAAACACAATCGGTTGCTGAATTTTTATAAACAACTACAAATTTATAATCGGCCCCTTCACAAATAACTATAGGTACAGGTTGCTCTGTAATTTTAATGGCAGGATCAACTGTTAATATCGCTTCAGCACTTGCAACATCAGTTGAACAGGCATTACTCACTAAACATTTGTATTTGTGACCATCAAGACCTATAGTCGCAGGATCAATTGTCAAAGTTGCTGATATTTCTCCTCCCATCGGAAGATTATCTTCATACCATTGATAAGTAAAAGGTCCTGTCCCTTCAGCTTCTACGGTAAATGTAGCGACACCATCTTCGGCAATTGTTATGCTCACTGGATCTTTCTTAATCACCACATTTTTATTAACAGTCAAACTTGCCTTTTCAGAATCTATCGGATCACAATAATCCCCACTTACTTTACAATGATAAGATTGATTTTCGTTCCCCAATAGATTTGAAACAGTAAGATCTGTAGTTGTCGTACCAACAAAATCACCTCCATCGCTAATTAAGACATCGTCTTCATACCACTGATAGGATGGTGCATCTTCTGCTGTTCCCATAACTTTAAATGTTACTGAACCATCTCCCTCACATGGTGTTTCATCTGTCGGCTGTAATGTAATTTTAGCATGTTCGCGCACATCGACTGTAAAATCCACATTTACATTTCCACAACCATTTCCAGATATCAGTTCACAACGATAATCTCCTTCGTCAATTAATTCAGCAGCTCCTAAATCAAGGACCGTACCGGAGGATAATGTAACTGCTGGATCAGCTATATTAAACCAATTATAGGACAAGTCATCTCCGGTTCCCTTCACAATTAGACTTAACGGCTCACCAACACAAGGTTTAGGTGTAAGATCAGAGTTTGAAACAACTGCAATTGGTTTATAAATATAAACTTGAGCAGTCGTCTTTACATCACTACAAAACGCTGTGTTTGTAACTGCAGTATAAGTTAAAAGGTTACCCGAATATGTCATTCCAGATAAAGTATGATTTAATCCATCAGCTACCTTAGCTGATTCATCTGAATTCCACCAGGAAGATGTCGCAGGATCAATACTTGTAACAACCATATTTAAATCCACATCACCAACACAAGCATTAATCTGAGCAATTGGAGCAATGCTTGGCTTAGCATGAACCGTAACAACAAAACTACCTTCAGGATTTTCACAATCTCCTGTCAACTTATACGTGTAAGTATAAGAACCCGAAGCACCAATAATTCCAGTTGAAATTCTTGTTTCTCCCTCATAGGCTGTTAGCTCAGTATTGCCATTATCAAACCACTTAATAGAAGTTGGAGTGCCGGTCACATCAATTATTAACTCCGTTTGATCCCCCTCACATATGTCCAAAATTGCTGAAGGATCTTTAACAACAGAAATATGATCGTTCACGACTAATTGTCGTTGATATTTCAATACAGTCCCACAAGCAAGAGTTATATCACAATAGTAAATTCCCTCATTTGCTTTTTCAACAGTTGGGATTGTATAATGATCTAAAGTTGAAAGAGGAGCTCCAGTAGTTGTATTAAATCGCCATTCGAATGTTGGTGTTCCAACATAAGCAATATCAAAACTGTAATCTGTTGTTCCCTGACAAACTTCAACAGCTGGCGCTGTTAGAGCACTTGTCACACATTCAACACTTAAAGTCGCCGTAACAATTTTCTTATAACCACACTTATTTTCTATTTCACAAGTATAAATCCCTAAATCTTCTAACTGAACATCAAGGATATTAACAACATTTTTAGGATTAGGGTCAGCAACAACAATTGGATCACCATTGGGGTCTGTCCAAGTATATGTAAGTTCGGAACCAGTCGGTTTTGTTGCAATTTGCACTTCGAACTTTACATCTTCGCCATAACATGTTGTGATATTATTTAACGATGGATCAGAAAAATTATCTAATAAATTAATTGTAAAAGGTTCCTGATAAACCGTTCCACAATTGCCCTCTGCTGTAATTTCCCACTGACCTCTATTGACACTATTAGCTGCAAAAACAAATGGGTTAGCCATGGGATTAATTATTTGCTCCTGGCCTACAGTTACATTTTCTGCTTTATAAAAGTTTGCGTATCCATTATCAACTACGGTTATCGTCACATTTTCTCCATCGCAGTATGGGCCGACCTTATCAATCGTAATATCTGTCACCTCCATTTTTGGAGTAACAGTCAATAAACTTGTCGAATTCGAACTACCACAACGGTTAGTTACCGTTACTTTATAATTACCTGCCATTGCAGGTTTTATATTGATTAAATTAAAATCCGCATTTGTTTTATCCCCTGTTACTCCAACTGGCACCTCCCAATTATATATATAATAATCTCCGGATGTTTCTAATTCTGTTTTGTATAAATAAGATAATCCTTCACACAAAGTTACAGGCTCCAAAGCTGTCAATACAACCTGGGGATAAACCGCGTCTGCTGCTAAATTACTCACCAATTCATTTCCAACACAGGTATGTTCATCTAAACCTCCAATATTATAACGTGCCGCGACAGCTACTTTATAATAAGCATCACTCATATCCGGTATAATTGAAAACACCGCTAAATTATTGGTCTCAATTAAATTATTGTCTCGATACCATGAGTATTCCATCGTAGCGTCTGCCGGAACTGAACAAACAGCAGTTAAGTTCACTGATTCTTGATCACACAGATTAGTTGGAACTTGCAAATCCGTTAAATTAGGTTTTCCAAAAATCTCAATCTCGATTTCTCTTGATAAAGGTTGACAAGCATTTTCAACATCACAACGAATTGTATAAACCCCAGCTGAATAAGCCTTGTCCAGATTAAAATCGAAGACTTTACCTTCTGCTTTTTCAACACCATTTACTGACCATGCTATCCGACTATACTTGCCCTCAACATTCACTTCCAAGGCCTCAAATTCACCTTCACATAAATTAGATCCTTCTGTAAGTGATAAGATTTGAGCAAGCTCATCAACAACAACCTCAACCTCTACCTGGGCTGGCTCTAAAGCCATTCCACATTGCTGATATTCTTCCTTAAAATTAATTGAGCATCGGTATACACCTGCATTATCGTTAGTTATATTATTAAAAACCAAATTGTAACTATCAGTACCAGACACATTTGTTTCAGCAATCGGAATATAATCATTTTCCCCGTTTTTTCTTTCCCACACATAGGTATACCAACTGGTATCCCCGTTAGAAATATCAATATTCCCGGATAACTGCCCCAAGCAAAAATGTTGGGGTTTATTATAGGGTGTAAAACTGTAATTAGGAATAACTAAAGCATTAAACTCTGCGGAATCCTGAACTGCTGGAACAAAAGTGATACTATCAATTGCAAAAACACCGATATTACCACTGGCATTCGCATCGATTAAAGAAATGGTTGCTTTTTGATTATCCTTAGATTTCCAAAGAGCGGATGTTGACTTCCATTTACTGGCATCATCTATTAAAAAGTTGGATTTAACCCGTTCATCATTAATATAGACATCCAAAGATTGAGGTGCGACCTCTGGATTGGCTTGTGCCATTCGACCATGAACTTTTATAATATAATTCGAATTCCTTTCAATTGGAATATCCAATTTCTGATAAACAGTATCACCCGGGACACCACCCGACATAGCTAGAAACATCAAGCCCCCACCTTCCATATCATCAAAATCGACAAAAGAAGAATTTTCACTTTGGGGACTAAACGTTAATGCAAATTGACCTGGATATCTTAAATTTCCACTCACCTCTTCATAGTCTGTCTCGAAATTACCTCGACCACTACTAAAATCACCATTATATAATATATCTAAAGTCGGATCTCTATAGTATGCTTTCAGGATATATTTTGTAGGAACATCAGGCGCTAACTCGTTTAATTTTTCATTTTCGAATATTAAACTATCCGGGGTGACCTCATTTCTATACCACTCATAAAAATCCGGATCTGGGATTGACACAAAATCAACTACAATATTATCGTTATAACTCTCACAAATGACCGACAAATCCGTCTCAAGGTCAACATGCAGATCCGGAATTATTTTAGGAATTGCTTTAGAGAATCCAGAATAATATCCAGCAGAACCAACAACTCCCGTCTGAACCGTCCAGCATACATTCAATGCACGAGAACTTTGAAAACGAATATTACCCACAACAGCATCCATTCTATAACTAACCCATTCTTCAGTACCTAGAATTGTAGAAGCTTCTGAGGGCAAAAATTCTCTTTCTGTCGTTACACCATCTATAATATTTTCATACTTAACGGTAGCCCCTTTTTGTGCTAATATTGTTATCACTGAATTCACACTTTCTATCGCCAACTGATCTGCAAAAGGAATATCAACCTGATGCATCCCGGTAGCAGAAAGGGGAGCTATAAAATTCATTCCTACAGTAGGACCAATTTTAGATGAACTCCCGGACAACGTTTGATACACATAGACATTCTTCCCCTTGGTATCTATATACATCTTATCATTATAGTAATTACCTGTTGTTACAAGAAAAGGCTCTCCCGCATTCAATGGAAATGAATTGATGGGTGTCGAACTTCCATTCAGATAAATATCAGTTCCATCCTCCGTCGGCACAACGATAGGAACTTCAGTAGAACTATTTCCCTCTCCTTTGAGGACAATATATTTATCTCTGATTTGTTCGTAAGGCACAATCTGATCAATACCCATATCCTGCCCGGCACTTGATCCTGATGTCCAGGAACCTGTATTGACTACAATATCTTTATCTGATAGAATATGTGTTCCGTTCAAGGCATTCATATTACCTGTTCCGAATCCTTTTATGTCATGATCAATACCTATAACATAACTTTGCCCCTTTTGCAATAATACCGTAATGGTATCAAGTGCGGAGATGGCAAGAGGCTCTAAACTTCCAGCTATTAACTGAGTCAAAACTTCTGTTTTAATATCCGTGAACTTGACTGTGGTATTATCTTCGGTCGCCATAACTGAGAAAAAGTGAGCCCGTCTAAAAGTTGCTCCGACATTCGCCGTGTAAACATGACCTGTCCTAAATTCTTTTCCCATTGCAAAACGCCCCTTGGTCGTCAAAGATCCACCCTGGTCTTGTGTTATATGCCTCATATTAACATATATAGGCGCATCATAGGATATAAACTTAAGCCCTGCATCATCCAAAACTGTATTCAGTTCATTGGCACCCACAACACCTATTGGGAACTCATAATCCGTTGGATACGAATAAATCTCTCCATAATTATCCGCACGAGAGGTTTCAAAAACATAACGATATGGCTCAAATCGAGAAACTTGTATTTGAGCTAATAAATTATTATCCCCCTTATAAATCCATACATCAATCAACTCTCTACTATCAGTCGTAATTACGACCACATTTCTACCAATATCTTTATTGGTATTAGATCCATTATAAAGTGGTGGCACATAGTGGATATAATCCAACTGAGCAAAAACTTTGGGAGCGAAGAGACTCAATACAAAAAATGTAAAAAGTTTAAATAGAAGCGTAGAAGGTAACAACGTTCGCTTGTCATTCACAGTATTAGTATCCATATCCAGGTAGAGATGAGGTTAAAAATTACTCTTATTTAAAATAAATGATCGAAATAATAGATCTCAAGAAGACATAATTTATGTTAATACAATGTATTCAAAAAAAAGAGTATTCGTCTAATTTCTTACATAAAAAGCATATTCATGGTGATCAACAATTAATTTTATCGGACTAACTGATATAAACAAAGATACACAATTTATAGATTATATGACCTATAAAAAAAAGAGACATCCAAAAATGGATGTCTCTTCTAATTTTATATAATAGGAAAACCTAAGAAAGCACGGTGCTTTCTACTTCTTCAACTGTTATAGGAATTCTTTTTCCAATTAGCTGACAACCGTCTTCTGTAACCAACAGGTCGTCTTCGAGACGAATTCCACCAAAATCACGATACTCATTAACCTTATCGTAATTGATATAATCCAAATATTGCTTTTCATTCTGAAACTTATCGATCAAAGCCGGAATAAAATAAATACCGGGTTCATTTGTAATTACAAAACCGGGCTTTAACTCCTTACCTAAACGCAAATATGCAGTTCCAAACTCACTGGCACGCTGAATCTTATCATCATAACCAACATAATCTTCACCAAGATCTTCCATATCGTGAACATCTAAGCCCATCATATGACCTAAACCATGTGGCATAAATAAAGTGTGTGCTCCGGCTGCAACAGCAGCATCAGCATCACCTTTCATTAGCCCAAGCTTTATAAGACCAGAAGCAATAACCTTACACACTTCAAGGTGGATAGAACGATAATCTACACCAGGTCGAACCAATTCAGTCCCTTTATTTATTGCTGCCAAAACAATTTCATAGATCTCCTTCTGCTTTTGAGTAAACTGACCTCCAACAGGAATGGTACGTGTATTATCCGAAGCATAATGCGTATCCGTTTCAGCACCACAATCAACAAGTAGCAAGTCGCCTTTCTTCAACAAATTGCCATGTTCATGATTATGAAGCGTCTCTCCTCGCTTAGAAACAATGGCAGGGAATGAAAGCATTCCACCAGCACGTAGACTTATAGCCTCAACCTCACCAGCAACTTCTCTCTCGTAAACCCCATCCTGAGCCATTTTCATAGCTGTAACATGCATTTGATAACCAGTTTCAGCAGCTCTCTCAAGCTCTACAATTTCACAAGGCTCCTTAATTTCACGCAAAGCAACAATCGCTTTAATAAACTCTTCAGAAACATTCGCTTTAATATCGGCTGGCTTCACACCAACCAACTCTTCCAATAAAATTTTATTTTCTGCGCGATAAACTGGCAAGAAATGAATTTTACGACCCGCTTTCATTGCATCAGCAACAAAAGTGTTCAAATCTGAAAAAGAAGCCGTATTCTCAACACCAACCTGAGCTGATTGATCTTTTACTGAAGGCTGTGGTCCCATCCAAATGATATCATCAATATCGACATCATTTCCAAAAATGTAGTCTTTATCATTATCAATATCACAAACACCAGCGAAACCTGGATGATCTAAACCGAAAAAATACAGAAAATTACTATCCTGACGGTAGTGATAAATATTATGAGGACAATTCATTGGTGCATCCGGGTTGCCAAGGAATAATGCAATTCCATCTTTCATGGATTGACGCAATTTTTCACGTCTGTTAATATAAATTTCTTTTGAAAACATGATATGTTGTTTAAAGGTATAATTAGTTAAATCGATATGAGACTCCAATATTTTTCTTGCAAAAAAAGTACTCATTCCTGTCAAAACAGACGAAAGATAAAAATTTACTTGGAATATTCCTTATTAAAAAAGCTTAATCAAGACCTACAAAAAAAAGACTTCCTCAACGAGAAAGTCTTTTTATATATCATTCAGTTTTTAATTAACTACAAACGAATCTCCCTGTCAATAATTTGATCCAACGAGATAAATGTTTCGGTCTTAGAAACCCCAGGAACATTCTGAAGGGTATTAATCAACACATCCATAAGGTGCTGGTTGTCGCGACAGAGCATTTTAACCAGAAATGTGAAATTACCCGTCGTAAAATGACATTCAATAATTTCAGGTATAGCTTCGATACGGCCAACGACTTGCTTATACTGATGAGCATGATCGAGAAAAATCCCGACATAAGCACAAACTTCATACCCTAAAGCCCTTGGTTTCACAATGAATCTCGATCCATCAATAATTCCAGCATCTTCGAGTTTTTTTACTCTCTGGTGAATCGCAGCACCGGAAATACCACACTCACGTGCAATCTCTAAAAAAGGAATGCGCGCATTCTTTATCAGATAGGATAATATTTTCTGATCAACATCATCAATTTGAACCTTCATTCTCTTTTGTTTTTATAGCACCAACTGACATTTACAGCCGTCAGTTGTTAATTACAATTCATTACTTTAAAAGCAAAAATAGTAATAATTCATAAGCCCAACTCACTCCGAATTTGATTTTATGAAATTTAGAACGAATACAGGGAAGGTTTAATCTCCTGAATACCAACTCTGATCAATATTAGGTTATGATTAAAACGAATTTTAGAAATTCTTAGTCGAGTTCAAGGTCTCATATCCAATTAAACGATCGTAATTTTTTGCAATATCATGATAATAGACATAGATCATGTAGTCATTTTCAGTCTGCCAATGACTCCCCTCGATATAGGACAGATCTGGTTGACTAGCCCCCTTTTCAAGTAATGCGTAGGCATAATTATAATAGCCCTGCTTCAAATAAATACTTTTCTGATATGCCCTCAAATCATAATCGTAAACCATCCTATTGTTCTCGTTGCATTCCCAATTATTAAAAGCACCATATACGTACATATCGCCATGTTTTAACTCATTTTTAAAAGGCAAAGTAAAAACAACACGTGCATAATCGGCTTCGGTACTCGGTTCTTTTCTCTCATCTACTGAAACAACAGAGATACCATTATTATCTCTCCGATATATATAAGGATCAAACTGGCGAAGTTTCCCAGGGCTCAAATTTACCACAGTTTCATTATCAATATTTTCAATAGATCGGATATAGATCGATTGATAACGAAAACTCTTTAAATCGAAATAATGGAACTCATTATTCCCGGGAAATACATAGGCCATATTATTATCAAACACCATTTCGTCCTTACGGATAAACACAGGCTGAACCTTCATTTGACTTCCATCCGATCGATCATTCTGCCTTAAAATAACCGTAAGATCAGACTGTGGATTATCAATCATGAAACCTGGATGCAGAATACTGAACAAGACTTCCTGATGGGTCTTTCTGAGATCCATACTTATAGGATGCTTTACCTTACCTTTTAACTCCACTTTAGAATCTAAAAGCATAAAGCGTTGCCGAAGAACAACATTCTCGGTATCAAAATCCTGATAGACTTCAAGAATATAATTTCCAGACAGTTTCAAATTCACATCGTCATTGGGAAGCTTAAGCGAATAATGCACGTAGTCAACATTGGTATTGAAAGAAAATTCATAAGTCTGAATCTGATTTTCAGAAAAGCCTTCTAAATAGTCAAACTCACTTAAACCCGATGATTTCCAATCAGCATCACAATGAATTATTCGATAGGAGTAATCTTGAATATCTCTACCAATTTCATCGAAGGAAAACTGAAGTTGATTTTCTCCTTTTAATTCAATAATAGGGGGTGACATTTCCCACCCCATAGGAAAACATTGAACAGTATGAATACTAACTTTCTTTATCTCATTCTTATAAATGCTGATTCCTTCGGAGCCAAAAGCGCTTAGACAATAAGAGATACAGAAGTATGATATAAAAAAGACCTTTGAGAGGAACCTAAACATTTGGATATCTATATATGAAGTTTATAAATTATAAGAATTACTACAAATATATAAAATTGCTTTATATCTTTGTTTTCGATTTCCCAAGGCATTCTATCTAGTTATTAAGAGCTTTTAAATAGCATTTAAATGCCGATTTCTTTATAGAAATATTGCCTTGGATTTAGTTAATTTTTAAACAAATTAATCATATCAAATAGTTTAACATGTCTGAAGTTAAAAAGATCAAAAAAGGCTTAGATATTAAGCTGATAGGAAAGGCTGACAAAGTACTTGAAAAGGCTGATCGTTCTGAGACATTTGCAATTAAACCTACCGATTTTCCTGGACTTACTCCAAAATTAAAAGTAAAGGTTGATGCTGAAGTTAAAGCAGGTTCTGCTTTATTCTTCGATAAGTATCGCCCTGAAATTAATTTTACCTCTCCGGTTAGTGGTAAGGTTGTTGCCGTGAATCGTGGCGAAAGAAGAAAAATTCTTGAAGTCATCATTCAGGCTGACAATGAATTGCAATACGAAGAATTCAAGAAAGCTAATCCTGCTGACTTATCTCGCGAAGAAGTTAAAGAGCAGTTGTTAAAATCAGGTTTATGGGCTTTCCTTCGTCAGCGTCCTTACGACGTTATCGCAAATCCAGCTGATGCACCCAAAGCGATTCACATATCTGCTTTTGATTCTGCACCGCTTGCTGCCGATTTCGATTATTTAGTTGAAGGTGAAGCTGAAGCTTTCCAAATGGGTCTTGATGCTTTAACGAAACTTACCGATGGAAAAGTTCACTTAAACATCAATGCACAGAAAACGCAGTCGAAGGTTTTCACTGAAGCAAAAAATGTTGTTATCAACAAATTCGCAGGTGTACACCCAGCGGGTAATGTTGGTGTTCAAATCCACAAACTGGATCCTATTAATAAAGGAGATGTTGTTTGGGTGATTCGTCCTCAGGAAATTCTTTTCATGGGTAGACTATTCCAAAAAGGGATTTATGATGTGAGCCGTAAAATCGCTCTTACAGGATCTGAAGTAAAAAAACCTTCATATTACGATACCATTCTTGGAGCTTCAGTTCGTAACATTCTTAAAGCTCAGCTTAAAGATGATGATAAAATCAGAGTCATCTCGGGTAATGTTCTGACAGGAACACAAATTCCTGAAGATGGCTTCTTAGGTTTCTATGATTCACAAATTACGGTTATTCCTGAAGGAGATGAGTACGAATTCTTAGGTTGGGCACTTCCAGGCTTGAAGAAATTCTCTATGTCGAAGACTTTCTTCTCATGGTTGACACCAAATAAGGAATACCGATTAGATGCAAACCTACATGGAGAGCACCGTGCTTTTGTAATGACAGGTGAGTACGACAAGGTATTACCTATGGATGTACTTCCTCAGCAATTGATCAAATCTATTATGGTTGAAGATATCGATCAAATGGAACAATTGGGTATTTACGAAGTAGCTCCAGAAGATCTTGCTTTGTGCGAATTTGTTTGTACATCAAAAATTAATGTACAGGATATCGTTCGTCAGGGAATTGATCTGATGATTAAAGAAATGAGCTAAGAATAAACGGTAAATTATTTTATAATGAAAGCATTAAGAAAATTTCTTGATAAAAAGAAACCCTTATTTCAAAAGGGTGGGAAGTTTGCAAAGTTGCAATCCTCTTTCGAGGCTTTTGAAACTTTCCTATACGTCCCTAATACAACATCACATACCGGAACACACATTAAAGATGCTATTGATTTAAAGCGTACCATGTCTGTTGTTGTATTGGCTTTAATTCCAGCTTTATTGTTTGGAATATATAACACCGGTTACCAGCATTTCCTTTCTCTTGGCCAGTCTGCTGAGTTTATGGATATCTGCATTTACGGTTTAATTAAAATCCTACCTATTATCGTTGTTTCATACGTAGTTGGTTTGGGTATTGAATTTGCCTTTGCACAGATGCGTGGTCACCAGGTAAACGAAGGCTTCCTTGTTTCAGGGATGCTTATTCCTCTAATCATGCCGGTTGGCGCACCTCTATGGATGGTTGCTGTTTCTACTGCATTTGCTGTAGTCATTGGTAAAGAGGTTTTTGGTGGTACTGGAATGAATATTTGGAATCCAGCTCTTGTAGCTCGTGCCTTCTTCTTCTTCGCCTATCCATCAAAAATGTCGGGTGATGTGGTTTGGATTGCTGAAAAGGCAGACAGTTTCTCTGGAGCGACTCCTTTAGCCCATGCTGCAACTCTAGTTGATGCAACGGGTAATACAGCAACTTCAATCTACACAGATCACCTTTCTAACGTTTGGGATATGTTTGTTGGTTTAATCCCTGGATCAATTGGTGAAACATCAACTATCGCCATTCTAATTGGAGCTATTATTCTAATCGCTTCAGGAATTGGAAGCTGGAAAATTATGGCATCTGTTTTTGTTGGTGGTTATACCATGGGAGCAATTTTCAATCTTGTAGGCGCCAATGCCTATATGGAGTTAATTCCAGCATGGCAACACTTAATTATGGGTGGTTTTGCATTTGGAGCTGTCTTTATGGCTACCGATCCAGTATCAGCTGCTCAAACTGCTCGCGGAAAAATCATCTACGGTTTCCTTATTGGTTTCCTAGCTGTGTTGATTCGTGTGTTGAACGCAGGTTTCCCAGAAGCTATGATGCTAGCAATTCTATTGATGAATACCTTTGCTCCTCTTATCGATCATTATGTGGTTCAGGGTAATATCAAGAGAAGATTGAAACGTGTTAAGGTAAATGCTTAATTAAAAAAACGTTTAGAAAATGAATACTCAAAGCAATACATATACATTTCTTTATGCTGCCATCATGGTAGTGATTGTTGCGGCAGTACTTTCTTTCACATCATTGTCATTGAAAGGACGTCAAAACATGAATAAAGAAATTGAGAAAAAGCAAAACATTCTTAAGGCTGTGAATGTTGCTTCGACTCCTGCAAATGCGGTTGAGCTTTTCGACAAATACATTGTTGAAGCCATTATCGTAAACTCAGAAGGCGAAGTAAAATCAAATGATAAAGCTGAGACTTTTAAAGTTGATTTGAAAAATGAAAATAAGAAAGAACTTTCACAAAGAAATCTTCCTGTTTTTATTTTCAACGATACTAAAGTTGGTGAAAAACTAATTATTCCTGTTCGAGGAAAAGGAATGTGGGGACCAATCTGGGGATTTATCTCAATGGAACCCGATCGTAAAACCATTTACGGTGCCACCTTTGATCACCAAGGAGAAACGCCTGGTTTGGGTGCTGAAATCTCTAAAGCAGATTTCCAAAAGCCATTCACCGGGAAACAAATCTTTGATGATTCCAATGTTTTCACATCTCTAAAATTGGAAAAAGGAACAGCTTCTAATAATCCGCATGCATTCGATGCTGTATCTGGAGGTACTGTTACTTCAAAAGGTTTAGAAGCCATGCTTCAGGATAACCTTAGCAGTTATGAAAAGTTTTTAAAATCTTCAAAATAAGATAAAGATGAGCGATAAAGAACCATTATTCTCAGCTAAGAATCGAAAATTGCTGACCAACCCCTTGGGTAGCGATAACCCGATTACCATTCAGGTATTGGGTATCTGTTCGGCCTTGGCGGTAACTGCAAAATTAGAACCAGCAGTGGTAATGACCATTTCAGTTATGGCTGTATTGGCACTTGCTAATGTTATAGTTTCATTACTTAGAAACACGATTCCATCACGTATCCGTATCATTGTTCAACTTGTTATTGTTGCAGCATTGGTAATCCTTGTAGACCAAATTCTAAAAGCTTATGCTTACGATGTAAGTAAACAACTTTCAGTATTTGTGGGTCTGATTATCACAAACTGTATCATTATGGGACGTCTTGAGGCTTTTGCTTTAGGTAACCGTCCTTGGCCTGCTTTTCTTGATGGTATCGGGAATGCTGCCGGATACGGTATTATTCTTGTGATTGTAGCTTTCTTTCGTGAATTATTAGGATCAGGAAGTCTTTACGGTTTCCAGGTGATTCCTCAATCATTTTACGATATGGGATACCAAAACAACGGTTTAATGATATTACCTCCAATGGCATTGGTGACTGTAGGTATCATTATCTGGGTACAAAGATCTCGTAACAAAGCTCTAATTGAGTCCTAATTTTAAAGAAAAATCGAAACATGGAAAATCTGATTAATATATTTATCAAGTCGATTTTTATCGACAACATGGTGTTCGCATTCTTCTTTGGAATGTGTTCGTACCTTGCAGTTTCTAAAACTGTTAAAACTTCTATGGGACTAGGTTTAGCCGTAGTTTTTGTATTAGGAATTACAGTTCCAATGAACTACATGCTAAACAAATATATTTTGTCCGAAGGTGCTTTAACATGGATTTCTGATTCGATGAAAGATGTCGACTTAAGTTTCTTAAGTTTCATCATGTTTATCGCAGTAATTGCATCAATGGTACAATTGGTCGAAATGATTGTTGAGAAATTTGCTCCGGCACTTTACTCATCTCTAGGTATTTTCTTGCCACTTATTGCTGTAAACTGTGCAATTTTGGGTGGTTCTCTATTCATGCAGGAAAGAGACTATTCAACTTTAGCTGAAGCCACTTCGTTTGGTCTTGGATCAGGTATTGGTTGGTTACTTGCTATCGTAGGAATTGCAGCTATTCGTGAAAAAATCCGTTACTCTAACATCCCAGCTCCTCTTAGAGGTCTTGGAATTACATTTATTGTAACAGGATTAATGGGAATTGCTTTTATGAGCTTTATGGGTATTAAACTCTAAGCTGATAATAAAACAGTAAAATTTAGTTTAAAAAAAATTAATCGAACTAGAGATGATATTATTAACAACACAGGGAGCTGTTACAGGCACAAGTGATTCAGTTGTTATCGGAATTAGTATAGCAATTTTCTTACTTGTAATCCTGGTCCTAGTTTCTATCCTTTTATTTGCAAAGAAGAAACTAACTCCATCAGGGGAAGTAACGATTGATATTAATGATGGCGATCAAAAATTAGTTGTTGAGCCAGGAAACACCCTATTAGGCACATTAGGTGCAGCAAAAATCTTCTTACCATCAGCTTGTGGTGGTGGTGGAACATGTGCAATGTGTAAATGTCAGGTGCACGATGGTGCTGGAAGTATTCTTCCTACTGAAACGGGCTATTTTACTCGTAAAGAAGCTCAAAACAACTGGCGTTTGGCTTGTCAGGTAAAAGTAAAAGAAGACATGACCATGTCTATTCCTCAAGAAATTCTGGGAATTAAGAAATGGGAATGTGAAGTGGTTTCAAACAATAACGTAGCAACCTTTATTAAGGAGTTCGTTGTTAAGTTACCAGAAGGTGAAATCCTTGATTTCAAATCAGGTGGATATATTCAAATTGATGTACCTAAAATCGATGTTGATTTTAAGGACATGGATATTGAAGAACAATACCGTGGAGAATGGGAACAATTTAAGATGTTTGATCTTAAGATGAAAAATCCTGAGCCAACTTATCGTGCCTATTCAATGGCTAACCACCCTGCCGAGGGAAATATTGTAATGCTTAATATTCGTATTGCAACCCCTCCTTTCGATAGAGTTAGTGGTGGTTGGATGAATGTAAACCCAGGTATCTGTTCATCATTTATCTTCTCGCGTAAGCCAGGTGATAAGGTGACTGTTTCAGGTCCTTACGGAGAATTCTTCATCAAGGAGACGAATAATGAAATGATGTTTATTGGTGGTGGTGCTGGTATGGCTCCAATGCGTTCTCATATCTTCCACTTATTCCACACTGTGAAAACAGGTCGTAAGGCTACTTTCTGGTATGGAGCACGTTCGTTGAAAGAAGTTTTCTATGCAGAGCAATTTGATGCGATCGCAGCTGATTTCCCTAACTTCGAATGGCACTTAGCTCTTTCAGAGCCTCAGCCAGAAGATAATTGGGAAGGACCAACTGGATTTATCCATCAGGTGATCTACGATAACTACTTGTCTAAACATGACGAGCCAGAAGATGTAGAATACTACCTATGTGGACCTCCAATGATGAACTCTGCAGTAACAAACATGCTGTATGAATTAGGAGTACCAGACGAAATGGTTGAATTTGACGATTTCGGTTCATAAATCTTTTAAGCCTCGGATCTTCCGAGGCTTTTTTTATACATTCCTGCGAACAATATTTTTTACCTTTACAGCTTATTCATTTATCGATTATATTTTGAGCTTAAATCATCATGATTAAAAAAATTCAATTACTGGTTCTGGCAGCTCTCCTAATGTTTGCTTGTCAACCATCAAAAAAAGACTACCAGTTTAACGAAGGTTATATTTGGGGTACGATCTATCATATCATTTACGACAATCCTAAGGGCAATGATTTGCATGAAGAAATTAAGGTGAAAATGAATGAATTTGATCATTCCCTATCAACCTATAAACCTAATTCTATCATATCAAGAGTCAACAATAACGACACAACTGTAATTCTTGATCACTATTTTGAAACCGTTTTTAAACGTAGTCTGGAAATTTCTAAAATTACGAACGGAGCTTTTGATATGACAGTAGCCCCTTTGGTTAATGCCTGGGGATTTGGTTTTAAAAACAAACTGGAACCCGAGGATATTCCTGTTGACAGTCTTTTGCAAATTGTGGGATACAATAAAGTTAGTTTGCAGAATCATAAAGTTATCAAATCCGATCTCAGAATCATGTTTGACCCAAGTGCCATTGCTAAAGGCTACGGTGTTGATGTGGTTGCTGATTTTCTTGAAAGCAAAGGAATTTCAAATTACATGGTTGAAATCGGTGGTGAAATCAGAGTAAAAGGCGTGAGTGATAAAAATCGAAAATGGCGAGTTGGAATTGATAGACCCATTGACGATCCTAGCTTGCAAAAAAGAGAAATACAAGATGTGCTTAGTATGGAAGATGGCGCTATGGCAACTTCAGGAAATTATCGTCAATTCTACATCAAAGATGGTAAAAAATACGCCCATACCATCGATCCCAAGCTGGGTTATCCAGTTCAACACAGCCTCCTGTCTGCTTCAGTAATCGCGCCTGACTGTATGACAGCCGATGCCTATGCCACAGCCTTCATGGTTTTAGGTTTGGAAAAAAGTAAGGCCATCGTTGAGCAAGATCCAAATCTGGAAGCCTACTTTATTTACGCAGATGAAGAGGGAAAATACCAAACTTATTCCAGTGAAAAACTAAAGACTTTGATTATCCAGTAGAGATCATCGATTCTCTCGACGAGGTAAATAACAAATCCCCTATCAAATAAAATTGATAGGGGATTTTGTCTGTCTTTCAAACTGAAAACAGTAAATTAAATTTTCATAAGATAAAATAACTTATAAGCTTAAATAAATTATAATTGACCTAACTCCTTCTCTAAAATCGTCTCTTTACTGTACTGCCCTTTTTTATATGCTTTAGCTTGTTCAAGTTTATCTTGCGAAGTGGCACAACTAACACCTTCCTTCTTTAAAAATTCAGTTTTACCAATATGCGTTTCCGGGAATTGCCCATTTTTCTTGACAAGAATGGAAATCGCAAAACCAATAAATCCTATTCCTAAAATAACAACGCTAATTAAAATGAGTTTCAAAATCATGACTCTAAATGTTTATATTTTAGGCAAAAATACCATTTCCCTTAGATAATTCAAATTATTAAAGACTAAGAGGTCCTAAATAGTATAAAAATTCCTTCTTATTTAGAATAAATCTCCCTAAATTTGTATGGCTTAACAAAATGAGAGATAAAACTCTAGGCTTGCATGCAAACGTTTACAGTTTTTATCTCTATTAATCATTATTAGTTGTAAGTATGTCAGAAATATATAAGGATAATATTAAAACAGAAATTTCATTTGAGGACTTTAAAAAAGAAGTACTTGAAGATTTTCGAATTGCAAACATAAGTCGTCAACTCAGTTTATTAGGACGAAAAGAAGTACTCACAGGAAAAGCGAAGTTTGGAATCTTTGGCGATGGTAAGGAAGTTGCTCAGATTGCCATGGCAAAAAGCTTTAAAAATGGTGATTGGCGATCAGGCTATTACCGAGATCAGACTTTTATGCTGGCTACCGGCATGCTAACTCCAGAAGAGTTTTTTGCACAGCTTTATGGAGAAACTCAACTCGATAAAAATCCGGGGAATGGCGGAAGATTGATGAATAACCACTATGCATCAAGAAGTTTAAATGCAGATGGTACTTGGAAGAATTTAACAGAGCAAAAAAATTCATCTGCCGATATTTCACCTACTGCTGGACAAATGCCACGGCTTTTAGGTTTGGCATATGCATCAAAGATATTTAGAGAGAATAAAGATTTACACCCATATACTGAATTTTCAAACCAGGGCAACGAAGTTGCCTTTGGTACTATTGGCGACTCGAGCACATCTGAAGGGCATTTTTGGGAGACTATAAATGCAGCTGGCGTTCTAAAAGTCCCCATGGCAATGAGTGTTTGGGATGATGCCTGGGGCATATCAGTTCCCAATAAATATCAAACAACAAAATCGAATATATCAGAAGTCTTAAAAGGATTTGAGATTGATGAA
The DNA here is from genome assembly GCF_004217115.1 of Ancylomarina subtilis. Taxonomy (NCBI): domain Bacteria; kingdom Pseudomonadati; phylum Bacteroidota; class Bacteroidia; order Marinilabiliales; family Marinifilaceae; genus Ancylomarina; species Ancylomarina subtilis. The sequence goes on from NZ_SHKN01000001.1 coordinate 1,903,163, forward strand.
AATGGCGATGGCTATCATATTTACAAAGCTAAAGGTTGGGATTATCCCGAACTTTGCAAAATGTATGAAGAAGGTGTTGCTAAATGTCGTAAAGATCATATCCCTACTCTATTCCACGTGGTAGAAATGACGCAACCACAGGGGCATTCAACTTCAGGCTCTCACGAAAGATATAAAACTGAAGAACGCCTGAATTGGGAAAAAGAATATGATCCTATTAAAAAGATGCGTGAATGGATGCTTGACATGGAGCTTGCTACCGAGGAGCAATTAGCTTCCGTTGAAGCAGAAAGTATCGACGAAGTCAAAAAGGCTAAAACACAGGCATGGAAAACATTCATTGAGCCTATTAAAAGAGAACGTGATGAATTAGTTAAATTGGTTAAAGCTTCAGCATGCAATTGCAAGAAACAAGAACGAATTGATGCAATTATTAATGACCTAAAGAAAATTATTCATCCTATCAGGAAAGATAATGTCAGTTCAGCTAAGAAGATTCTACGTCACATTTGCAGCTCTTGTTCAACTTTCAAACCTTTAAAATCGAAACTTCAAACTTGGTTGAAAAATACCATTGATGAAAATTACGAACGATACAGTTCTCATTTATACAGCGAAACCAATCAGCAAATATCTCAAATTCCCGCAGTAAAACCAGTTTATACAGACGCTTCGAAAACTGTGAACGGACGTGAGATTCTTCGTGACAATTTTGATCAACTTTTCAACAAGTATCCCTTATTACTAACCTTTGGTGAAGACACAGGCTTTATTGGTGGTGTAAATCAAAGTTTAGAGGGAATGCAAGAAAAATATGGCAAATTAAGAGTTAGCGATACCGGAATTCGTGAAGCAACCATCCTAGGCCAGGGGATTGGTCTGGCAATGCGTGGCCTTCGTCCAATTGCTGAAATTCAATATTTCGATTATCTCTTGTATGCCTTGCAAACGATGAGTGACGATTTAGCAACCCTACAGTACAGAACCAAGGGAGGACAGAAAGCTCCCGTCATTATTCGTACTCGTGGACACCGTCTTGAGGGGATTTGGCATTCGGGTTCACCGCTAAGTATGGTCATAAACTCAATTCGAGGTATACATGTTTGTGTCCCACGAAATATGACTAAGGCTGCAGGCATGTACAACACGCTAATGGAAGCTGATGAGCCTGCTTTGGTAATTGAACCTCTGAATGGCTACCGACTTAAGGAGAAAATGCCGGATAATCTTGGAGAATTCAAAACACCTCTTGGAATGCCGGAGGTTTTGGTAGAAGGGACCGACATTACACTGGTAACTTACGGATCTTGTGTTAAAATTGCTGAAGAGGCTGTTAAGCAACTTAAAGAGTTTAATATCTCTGTTGAACTTATCGATGTACAGACCCTATTACCATTCGATGTCAATCATATGATCGTAGAATCGGTGAAGAAAACCAACAGAGTCATTTTCTTCGATGAAGATGTACCGGGTGGCGCCACTGCATATATGATGCAGAAAGTTGTCGAAGATCAAAAGGCATATTTTCATTTAGATTCTGAACCTCGAACTATTACAGCAAAAGATCACCGTCCTGCCTATGGTACTGATGGCGATTATTTTTCAAATCCCAATGCTGAAGATGTGTTTGAGATTATTTATGATATCATAAGAGAAAGCGAACCTGATAAATTCCCCCCTATCTATAAGATTTAATCAATTGGTCAGGATAATTATAGAGGACGTTGTTTTTTTAATATTCAACGTCCTTTCTTTTTTCAAAATTCATTCTGAATCTTATAAATCAGACAAAAACGCCAACAAAATCTTAACAAAACAATATTTTCACTAATTTTAGCCAGTCGAACCACAGAACGAAATCTCAATATGGATAAATCGAAAATCAAATCAATTCTAATTAAGACTTTCAGTAACAAATTTGTCATTAGTTTCCTGATCTTCTTCTTTTGGATATTCTTTTTCGATCAACATTCCATTTGGGAACGCAAAGAATATAAAAGTAAGATAGAAGCTCTAAGCAAAGAAAAAGATTACTACCTATACCAGATCAAAAAAGATAAAAACAGAATTCATGAGCTAAAAACAAACCGTGAGAATTTAGAGAAATTTGCTCGGGAACAATATCTTATGAAGAAAAAAGATGAAGATATTTTCATTATAATTGAAAAGGAATAGTAAAAGCTATTCCTTTTTTTTGTATTTTACAGTATCATCAATAAATGCAAAACTCTAGCCGCAACTAAACTTATAACTTATCGTATAATTAGATAAGCGTTCTTTATGTACTGACCAACATTTAAAAATGAAGCGATTTATTTGAGATTATTCTATTAAACTTAAAAAATCCTAGCCATGTTACCTAAAAAGAAAAAGAGTGCCGATCTTGAAAATAAAAAAAGCTTATTCTTTGAAATTGGGCTAGCTCTAGCCCTTTTAATGGTATTTATTGCATTTAATTGGCGAGTTCAAATTCACGAAACCGAAGAAATTCACTCCGCACAGGAACTCACTGAATTGGAAGAAATTGTTCCAATCACCCGACAAGAACCCGAAACTCCAAAAATAAAACCTCCTGTAAAAATCAAACTTCAGGATGTCATCACCATTGTTGAAAATGACTCAAAAGAAGAGGCTAATATTGAGATTATTGAAGAAGATATTAGTCAGGAAACTGAAATTGAAACTCAACCCAAGGAGGTCACTTATGAAGATGAAGATGTTGATGAGACAGCAATTTTTGTTGTTGTTGAAGAAATGCCAATTTTTCGACCAGATATTTGCAAAACAATGACAGAAGGGAATATCGAACTTAATAAATACATCCAAAAAAGTATTCGGTATCCTGTAATAGCTCAAGAAAATGGAATTACAGGACGTGTTTTTGTAAGGTTCGTAGTAGGACGCGATGGTAGGGTGAAAAATGTCGAAGTTCTTAGGGGTGTTGATCCTTCACTCGACCAGGAGGCGATTAGGGTTATTAAAAATTTACCCCCTTTTTCCCCAGGGAAACAAAGAGGTGTCCCTGTTCAGGTAACCTACTCAACTTCAATCAATTTTGTTCTCCAATAATTTGAATTCAACAAACGAGCAGAAACAAAAAAGCATGGATGAAAATCCATGCTTCATATATTGTTTAATGCGTCTTTTCGTATTCTCTGTAAATTTCAAGTAATTCTTTTGCCGAATAAACTCCTTTGGTCGTAATACCCAAATCCTTGAGTAATAATTTGGCACTCACAATAACACTCTCCTCTTCCATAAACTGTTCATGAACATTGTTCAGGTATTTTAGAACTTTAAAAGCATTGAAAGCACCAAAAAATTTCTTTCGAAACGTATCTATTGAAGCACAATTGTTATTGATCTCGTCAAGTGCTTCGAAAAAATTATCCTCCTTCAAATAGCTTCTTACCGGACCAGGTAATTCAACGATCAATTTATTGATAAAAGTATCATAATCGACTCCAAAGAAATCATCAACCCGATCAAAGAATACTTTTAAATCCTTAAAGGCTGCATAATTGTAGTTCTTATAGTTGCTGATTCCTTCATTTACAAATGTAGACATCGCCTTTCCAGTTCCAAAAGGAACACGATCTGATGTACGAGGCGATGGAATGACCCGAGTATGCTTAATTTCATAAAACTTACCCAAAGCAATGATCTTTTGAAGAAAATAAAAATCTTCACCAGCCTGTCGGCGATTCATTCCCCCTTGTTTGATATAGGCATCTGCCGTTACAGCAAAACTCGATCCGACCGTATGAAAGGCATGTGGATGCCCGGCGAATCGCATAGCCAGCATATAATAGCGTAAATACAATTCGTACTGAGCAATCGAATTATAAATGAGTTCATCAAATTCATCCCCCTCAAGTGGATGTTCATAAAATAGATTAGCCCCATTGGCCTTAGGGTACTTTTTAAATAGTTTCTCTATCTCAGTAAAATAGTTGGTATCACAAGACGAATCTGCGTCATAACCCGTAATAATACCATGAGAATGACCAATTTTATTAAAACGACTTACAGCCTCATCCATGGCGATTTTTCGCGCCAGGCCAACTCCTGCGGATTTTTTTGGCAAATTGGGTTGATGGATCAGATAGAACTGCAGTTTTTCATCTTTATGCTGAGAAATCCACTCCTGAGCATCAGCTATGGTTTTTGCATTCTGTTTTAAAACTTCTTCAGACGCTTCTTCACCGGAATTGACAATAACAATAACTTCAACATTAAAACTTGGACGATCACAAAGCCACAAAGCCTTTAAACTTGAAACCAAATCGGGTTCATCAAAACAAGGAATTGTAACAACGAGCCCTAAATTCTCCGGTACATCAGTATTTATATAATCCGGAAAAACTTGCTGTTTTTTTAGGTATTTATCTGCGAAACTCATTAATCAACTTTGTAGGTTTTAAACTGCGATTGCTTCAGGATAACAGGATTTAAAAATCATTATCAGGCACAAAGATAAAAAAAGGGCAGAAAGCTATCAGCCTCTGCCCCTTTATTCAATATTTTTTTAATCTTACTTCTTATATCTGGCATTCAAACCGTCAATAATATCTTTAGTAATATCTAAACCTTTAGCAGAATGAAGTACAGTTCCACCTTTTGTAGTGCTAATAATTAAACTGTACTTATGCTTTGCATTATACAATTCTAAATAGTTTGTAACACTATCAAATAAACGCTTTGAATTCTCGTTTTGCTCTGCCATCAACTCAGAACTTAACTTTCTGTCAAGCTGATCTAAATTTTGCTTTTTTTCCATTAACTCTCTCTGTGCCTTCTCTGCGCGCTCACGGTTTAAGAATCCTTTGTTTTGAAGTTTACGCTGGAATTCTACAGCCTCTTTTTCTAATTTTTGAGCTTTAAAATTAAAATCAGTTCTAGAATCTTCTTGTTTCTTAAGGAATTTTTCATTCAAATCCACTGAGAAATTGTAGCTTGACAATAATGAATCTGTATTTACATACACGACAGCACCTTCACCAGCAATGGTTTTAACTTCAGCTTTATTCCCACCTGAGAAATGTAAAAAGAATAAGATTCCAACAGCAACAATTAAAATTGCATTAAGAACAATGGATAAATTTTTCATGTTTTTCTAGTTTGATTTTAAATAGCCATCCCTGTCAGAAATAAATTCCAATCAGGAAAATGTCCGGGAATATCACCCCAAACGAATCGTAGCGTATATTAATTGATTTTAGGTACTAATTTATTCAATACACAGATTAAAACTGTGAATCTGCCTCATTTTAACTAAAGCCTAGCAAATATAAGTTTTAAATGATAATGGAAAAATTTCTGAGTTAAAATTTTCTAATGATAGAAGAAATAACATGAAATTCAAAATCGATCAAATTTACTGATAAAGGTCATTCTTTTTAATTTACATGATGTCTACATTTAGCCAACAATAAACCCAAAATTAACCCATAAAAACCACTAGAGATGATTAATAAAATGATAGCAGCAACCCTGCCTTACATGCCAAAAAAATTAGTTTGGTTATTTTCCAAAAGATATATTGCAGGAGAAACCATCGAAGATGCAATAAAAGCGTCACAGGAACTAAATGCTCAAGGGATTAAGGTTACAGTAGATCTATTAGGTGAGTTCATTAAAGATTTGAGTCAGGCAACTGAAAACAAAGATGCCTATCTTAATATTATTGAAGCTTTCGAAAAAAATAAAATTGATGGGAATTACTCTGTAAAACCGACTTTCTTCGGTTTGCTTATCGATCCTGAAGTCTGTTATCAAAACATCAGAACTGTGGTTGCTAAAGCCGCTGAATACAATAATTTCGTACGAATCGATATGGAGGATTCTCCTTGTGTCGATGAGGAAATTAAAATGTTCAGACGATTGAAAAAAGAATTCCCAAAGAATGTTGGACTTGTTGTGCAAGCCTATCTAAAGCGTACCCTTCCTGATTTGGAAAACATGATGGATATGCAAAACGGAACAGGGCTTAACTACCGACTGTGTAAAGGGATTTATGTAGAGCCTGCTGAGATAGCATACAAGAAATATGAAGAAATCAACGAGAACTATATTAAGGATTTGGATTTCATGCTTAAGAATGAAATTTATCCTGGTATTGCTACTCATGATAAAAACTTGATTCAACCAGCTTACGACTTAATCAAAAAATACAATGTCCCTAAGGATAAATATGAGTTCCAGATGCTTTATGGTGTCACACCGGAATTAAGACAATCCATCATTGATGAAGGGCATACCATGAGAGTGTATGTGCCATTCGGAAAAGATTGGTTTGGCTATTCGACTCGCAGACTTAAAGAAAATCCTAAAATGGCAATGCTGATAATAAAAGCACTTTTCAGTAGAGGTTAAGACAAAAAAAGCGGTGATAAATCACCGCTTTTTTTATTCCTTTTTTACACCATATCGATACATCTGCTGAAGAATTTTCACCTCATCATCTGTAACAATTGCATCTGATATTTTCATTTTTCGCTTTCGTTTCAGCCTCTTCAACTCAGGTAAAGTGCGGGTCGTACTCACCCCAGCTGTCATCTCAGTAGGAATCATAGTTTTGTTTTCAATGGCACTCACATGATTCTTAATAAGCATATCGGTATTGGCTTTGGCATCCATTTTATCCGGCCTTTGTGTTAAGGCCTCATAGGTCGCCGAATTGACATTATTTTTGGCTCTGACATACTCCGGCGTATTGACTTTAGCATTCATGAAAGCTTCTTTGAAATCACCAAAGCGAGGTAAAATCAAAACTTCCTGAAGCGCGATTGTATCTTTAGTAAGAAATACACCAAACAAATAATCATCCTGTTGTAAAGTGTCACTCACAATCACCTGAACACCATGGTAACCAACAAATGAATATTGAATGGTATCCCCGGAGTTTACCCAGAAAGAAAATCTTCCATATTCATTAGTCGTACCTCCACGCTCCTTGTTCACTCTAAAATGTGCATAAGGTAAACCTTTCAAATCCGCTTGATCCATGACGGCTCCGGTAAAAAATATCGAATCAAGATTGTATCTCTGAGCCTTGGAATCTTTAGAAAAAAAGAAAGCCAGGATCAAAACTGTGCAACAAATTAATTTTCTCATAATATATCGTATTTCAGTCTATAATTCATCAATAACAATATCGTCAAGACGACGCTTAGGAACATGATGCACCCCTTTTTCGTCTCTCCAATATTTAATATCATCATCTTTCATTTCATCCAAAACCACCTGTTCTTTGGGTTTTCCAAGAGCAACCACCTGAATCATCGAATAATCCTCAGATATATTTAATAATTCTCTCAAATTCTTTTCTTTAAATGCTCTCAAGATACAGCCCCCAAAACCGTCTTCGACTGCACCTAATAGCAAATTTTGTACCGCTATGCCATCATCACAAAAATAATTTTTACTCAAGCGTTCATCATTCAACATGATGACATAAGCTGCAGGTTGCTCACCTTCAACAGGTCCAGCCCAATCGCTCAAATAGCCAGCCCATGCCAAATTTTCAAACACCTGCTTACACAAGTCAGGGTCAGCTATGGTAAGGTACTTTAAACTCTGTGCATTTCGCCCGGAAGCTCCAAGTCGAGCCAAATCAATCCACTCTCTCAATTGCGCTTTACTGATTGTTTCGTTTTGATAAAAACGACGATAACTTCTATTCTTTAATACTAATTCCTTTAACATTCGAATTCTATCTATTATACGTTTGCCTATGAAGATATGATACAATTACATTCAAAAAATGAAATCGTCCATCTATTTACTCATGTTCTTTTTAAGGTAAGGATAATCTTACTTTTCATCAAGAGAGTAATGCTATTTAAAATGAAAACTCATTCTGGAAAACAAAATCAATCTCTAAAAATTACGATAGAACTAATTAACTAAAAAATATAATAGGAAGTACTAATCTAAAATAAAAAAAGCTGCTACATAAGTAACAGCCTATTTAAACATATAAAATAGCATTATAAATTCTCGAAACGCGTTTCTATTAATTCCCAATTAATCAGTTCCCAGAAATTTTCAATATACTTTGGCCTTGCATTTTGAGTATCTAAATAATAGGCATGCTCCCAGACGTCAAGAGTCATAATTGGTACCAAATCGTCGCATAGAGGATTAGCAGCATTGGCTGTTTGCACGATTCGCAGTTTATTCTTTTTATCAGCAACCAACCACACCCAGCCAGAACCAAAGAGCGTTGCCCCCGCCTTTGAAAACTCGGCTTTAAAATTTTCAAACGAACCAAAGGTATAAACTAAAGCATCATACAATTTACCTCGAGGTTTTCCTCCACCACGTGGTTTAAAAGCCATAAAATAAAACGTGTGGTTATAAACTTGAGCCGCATTATTAAAAATGCCTCCATCCGATTTCGTAATTATATCAACGAGATCAGCATCTTCGAATGAAGTGCCCTCAATCAAGTTATTTAAATTATTCACATAGGCTTGATGGTGTTTTCCGTAATGAAATTCAAGAGTCCGTTCGGAGATAAAAGGCTCTAATGCATCTAATGCATAAGGTAATTTAGGAAGTTCATGTTTCATAATTTTGTTTATTTGATTCACTCTAATTTCGCCAAAAAGATCGAATCAGCAAAAAAAAAGATCGACCTCCGAATAAATCCGAAAGTCGATCCCAAAATCAAAAAAACAATAAACAAAACTAATCCTGAAAGCGCTTGAACGCTTCCTCCCAATTAACAACTTCAAAAAATTCTGAAATGTAATCGGGCCTTCTATTTTGAAACTTCAAATAGTAAGCATGTTCCCAAACGTCCAATGCTAAAATTGGCGTTCCTTTTACTTCTGCATCATCCATCAATGGATTATCCTGATTGGGTGTAGAGCAAATTTTCAAACTACCGTCCGATAGTTTTACCAACCATGCCCAACCCGAACCAAAACGTGTTGCAGCTGCTTTAGAAAATTCATCTTTAAACTGTTCAAAACTGCCAAAGTTATCTTCTATAGCTTTTAATAATATCCCTGAGGGTTTTCCACCTCCGTTAGGTGACATCAATTTCCAAAACAAATCGTGATTATAATAACCACCTCCGTTATTTCTAACAGCTGCAGTGTGCTTTGAGACACTCGCAAGAATTTCCCCGATACATTTTCCATCGAGATCAGTACCGTTAAGTGCTGCGTTTAAATTATTCGTATAACCAGCGTGATGCTTTGAATGGTGAATCTCCATAGTTCTTGCATCAATATGTGGCTCTAAAGCATCATATGCATATGGTAATTTAGGTAATTCAAAACTCATATATAACCGTTTTAATCCGTTAAATTAAACTATTAAAAACACTATCTTTATTTAATCTTGTTTTCAATAACAAATCTATACTATAATTAAAACTCTTCCAAATATTTTAAGACTTATTTGTCTTTTATTTAAAAAATTCTTTAACTCAAAACCTTCAAACTTTTTTTATCCTTTTTATTAGAAGAAACTTAAGCTAAATTTCAGCATCTAAACACTTATTTCTTCATGACAATTCTGTAATTTCGTGCCCAATTAAATATTGAAAAACAGACAAGTGAATAAGAAAATATTAGATATCGCACTTCCTAATATCATTAGTAACATCACCATTCCTCTTTTGGGAATCGTCGATTTGGCCCTGATGGGACACTTGGGCGAAGTCGATTTTATAGGAGGAATAGCTCTGGGTGGAACAATTTTCAATTTTCTATACTGGGGTTTCGCCTTCCTTCGGATGGGAACCAGCGGCATTACAGCTCAGGCTTATGGTGCACGCAACCTGAACGAAAGTATCCTTTCACTGGGAAGAGCATTGCTTGTTGCTGCTGCCGGAAGTATTCTCATATTGTTGCTTCAAAAACCTATCGCCTTATTAAGTTTCAATTATATCGACTCCGAAGCTTCTGTTGAAAACATAGCCCTTTCCTATTATAATATTCGGATTTGGGCAGCTCCTGCAACCATCTCCTTATACGCCCTAACGGGGTGGTTTATTGGCATGCAGAACTCCAAAATTCCGATGACAATAGCCATTATCTGTAATATAATCAACATCAGTCTATCCGCTTTTTTTGTATATGGCTTGAATCTTGATGCAAGAGGTGTGGCTCTGGGAACTGTGATTGCCCAATATTGTGGCCTTATTTTGGCATCCTATTTTATATGGAAATACTACCGAAGACTATTTAAGTACTGGACAAATAAAGGTCTATTGAAAATAGCTGAACTGAAACACTTTGTGTTGATAAATAAAGACATCTTTATTCGTACACTCTGTATCATTTTTGTATTTACTTTTTTCACTACAGAATCGGCAAGTAGCAATAAAACCATACTCGCGGTAAATTCTCTTTTGTTACAGTTTCTCTTTATCTTCTCTTATCTGATGGATGGTTTTGCTTATGCAGCGGAAGCGCTTGTAGGCCGGTTTGTTGGAGCACAAAACCGCAAAAACCTAATTACGACTATTCGGTACTTATTTATTTGGGGAACAGGAATAAGTCTTGTATTTACATTCATTTATGCCTTGGGTGGGAACTGGATTCTCAGCATGCTTACCAATAACTCAGAAACCATTCATGCAGCAAGTCCCTATCTGAAGTGGCTAATTCTACTTCCTATTTTAAGTTTTGCATCATTCCTCTACGACGGAATTTATATTGGTGCCACGGCCTCGGTGTATATGCGAAAAACCATGATGGCTGCGACACTCCTTGTTTTCATCCCCGTTTATTTCGGCTTGAAAGATATTCTTTTAAATCATGGTCTATGGATTGCCATGTTATCTTTCATGCTATCGAGAGGCTTGTTCCAGGCTTTTTATTTTAAGAAAGCCATCCTGATAAAATTTAAATAAACGCCATTGTTTCACTTAGCTTTTTAATAATTGAAACTGATACAATTTCACCAACAAATCTTCCAGGACTTCGGTGATAGTATTAATTTCCTGATCATCTATACTTAGGTTGTCAGTCGCATTTTCGAGTTTCCCGGCTACATACGAAAGTTGAATCAAATCGGTATTCGATTCCAAACAAGCATACAGAACAGCAGCTCCATCTGAACTGATCACCTCAGGGTAATTTTTGATGTAAATCTCACCAATTTGAAACAGATTGGCAGGAATGGTATTGCACGTCATCCCGCTAACTTTTCGGAATGAGGTCAGAATTTCAGAATAATCCGAGGAATTCTCAAGAATTCCATGATTAAACGGATGCTCACTCTTCGAAATCAAATCAATATCAAAAAATGATTGAAAGCCGGAATCAATAGAGAAGCCCATATCACCAAAATAATCATCGATAACATTCACTAAGCTCCCAACCTCAGATTTATCATTTAAAGAAAATGACCGCCCAATATGAATAACCAAATCGTAGTTTTTACGCTGGATAGCTTTATTCAACCAATGGCTAACAATACTGCCGCCATAGCCCGATATTAAAATATCAAATTCATTTTCAGCCAATTGAAAACGGGCATAGTTTTTCCCATAATTATCAATCAATTGAAGTTGACTAATGAATTTTTGTAAGGAGATAAAAGTGGGACTGACAATTAAAATATCCATAGATGCAAGTACTTAGCAAAAACAAAGCTGACCTAAATTTGCTCAATCGACAAAAAATATACTTAAATTTGCAAGCTTAAGCTATAAATTGATACCTCGAATTGAAAAGGGAATCAATTGATTTTATCTAACGACTGTATTTAAACACAAATTATAAGATGGAATTTTCAATTAACGGAACAGAAAATAAAGGTTTCACAAAAATAGAAAAATTCAACCAGGAAACGACTGAGGAACTCATGTTTCACTACAAAAAAGTATTGGAACTACTGGGCGAAGATGTGGAGCGAGAGGGACTTGAAAAAACCCCGTTAAGAGTCGCTAAAGCGATGCAATTTCTAACTCAGGGTTACCATGTTAAACCTGAAGAAATTTTACAATCGGCAATGTTTAAAGAAGATTATCGCCAAATGGTAATCGTTAAGGATATTGAAGTTTATTCGATGTGTGAACATCATATGCTCCCTTTTGTAGGTCGTGCGCATGTTGCTTACATTCCTGATGGCACCATTACCGGACTAAGTAAGATTGCTCGTGTGGTAGATGCCTTTGCACGTCGTTTACAAGTGCAGGAAAGACTAACAACTCAAATTAAAGATTGTATTCAGGATACGCTTAAACCTCTTGGTGTGGCTGTCGTTATTGAAGCACAGCACATGTGTATGTCGATGCGTGGAGTTCAAAAACAAAATGCAATTACAACGACTTCTGATTTTACCGGAGCTTTCGAAAAAGTCGCTACACGCGAAGAATTCATTCGACTGATCTCTGCAAAAACTATATAAATTACTAATTAACGGTTGATAACTATCAATCACTAATTGAAAGCTATGAAAGCATATGTATTCCCTGGGCAAGGAGCCCAATTTGTTGGTATGGGTAAGGACCTGTACGAAAACTCTGAGCTAGGTAAAGAATTATTTGATAAAGCCAACGAAATTCTTGGTTTCAATATTACTGAGCTGATGTTCAATGGTACCGATGAAGATTTAAGACAAACTAAGGTTACACAGCCTGCTATCTTTCTTCACTCAGTTATTTTAGCTAAAACTTTAGGTGACGATTTCAAACCTGAAATGGTTGCAGGTCACTCTTTAGGTGAATTCTCAGCATTGGTCGCCAATGGTGCTCTTTCTTTCGAAGATGGATTAAGATTGGTTTCTCAACGTGCTATGGCTATGCAAAAAGCTTGCGAAGTTGAGCCTTCAACAATGGCTGCTATCATCGGTCTTGACGACGATACTGTAGAAAGAATCTGTGCTGAAATCGAAGAAATTGTTGTTCCTGCAAACTTCAATTGCCCTGGTCAATTGGTAATTTCTGGTAGCATGAAAGGTATCGAAATTGCATGTGAGAAATTAAAAGAAGCGGGTGCTAAGCGTGCTTTGCCTCTAAAGGTTGGTGGTGCATTCCATTCTCCACTGATGGAGCCTGCACGTGTTGAGCTTGAAGAAGCAATCAAAAACACAACTTTCTCGACTCCAACTTGCCCAGTTTACCAAAACGTAAACGCCAAGCCTGTTAGTGATCCTGAAGAGATCAAGAAGAATCTTGTGGCACAATTAACAGCTCCTGTTCGCTTTACTCAAACAATGGTTAACATGATTGCTGATGGTGCTAGCTCATTCACTGAAGTTGGTCCTGGTAAGGTTATCCAAGGTTTAGTTAAGAAAGTAGACCGTAAAATGGAAACAGCTGGTGTCGATTCATACCAAGCATAAGCCCAAATAAATACTGATCTTAATGATCAGAAAACAAAAAGAGATCTCGATTAATCGAGATCTCTTTTTTATTAGACGTAGTTGTAAAAACTATTTAAAGCTAATGACAGAAATCTGTTTTTTGCCATCCATCAAAATTTCTAAAGGTTTTGCAAAACGAACATGTTTAAAGTAGTGAACATGTTCAACAAGCTCTTGTTGATTCAAAATATCTTCATTTACAAAGCTGGTTGCTAAATTTGATTTTACAGAGAAATAGCCAACATTCATCGATGTGACGTTATGGAAAAAATGCGATCCCAATGAAGCATCCAGAGGAAAATCTTCAAGCCCCTGCTCAACAATCACCTTGGCATTCGAAATCTGTGACCAAAGCACTGGAATTCCTGTAAATCGATCTTTGGTTCCCCATCTTCCTGGACCAATAAGGACATACTCTCTATCCTGCTCCTTCATTTTTTGATTCAATAAAGCCATTTCCTCAGCCATCTCTTCGGTTTTGGTTCTGTCAAATTTACTCACATCCATAAAGATAACATCACGAACATGATCAATTTTACCATTCCCCATTCCTTTATCAGCCAAGAGAACTAACTTATCCTTATCAACTTTTGACATATCAATCTCAACACTCATCTCCTGACGAATAAGAGGCTTAATCTGTAACAAATTGAAGGTTGGTAAGCCATTCTTTCCTTTTGAAAGATCAACAGCAAATTCAATTTCAACCGGTGCCCCCATGGCTTGTTTAAAGATATTCAGAAGAATACTTAAGGTTTGAGCCAATGGCATCTGGCTGTATTTCAGGATATTTGCAAAATCGACAACGCGAGGACCTCGCAAGTTCAAATCAGGCTCGATCCTATCATTACGTCCGTCGTAAACTGAAGCACAATGCAGTAAGTTGCCATCCTTTTCAGCGACTGCCAAATCATATTTATGAGTAGCTGCGTCCTCACCATCTTCAAGCAAATTCAACTGATCAGATTCCATATTTATGGCATAGAAATAATTCTGTGAATCCTTCACCTGATCTTCGATAGATGCCAATTGTAATTTTGGGTGCTCAGGACAAAAACGATGGGTTTTCTCTCCTCCAACCACATATTTACCCAAGCCTAATCCAAGCACGGCAAAACCATCCTCAGGTTTCATATACGAGAATGGATAATAATTGTAGGATTGGGCTACCCCACTAATATTAGGATAAAACTTACCATTGTATTCCTGACCAACCACTTCTTGCAAAATAACGGCCATCTTTTCTTCTTCGATTTTATAATCAACTGCAGAAAAATATGCTTTAGCCTCGGGGGTGAAAATTGAAGAGTAAACCAGCTTAATAGCCGTTACCAAGTGTTCAAATCTCACCTCAAAATCCTCGTGATTATTAGGCAACAAATAAGTTGCGTACACACCAGCAAATGGCTGCATCAGTGAATCTTCGAATAAACCTGAGGAACGAACCGCAAGGGGCATATCCATTTTTTCAAGATAAAGACGCAATTTTTTTCGAAGTTTTTCCGGCAACTGTGCATCCAAAAACTGTTTCTTTATTTCATCGTAGTTTTTCTCGTTATATATTTTATCCAAAAGATTATTGGCCTCTAAAAAATTATCGTATTCATCAACACCAATAATCGCTGTTCGTGGAATTGTAATATTAATGTCTTTGATCAGCTTCTGAAAACTAATATTTTCAGTAAAATTACTCAAGAAAGCTAATCCACGACCTTTTCCTCCAACCGAACCTCTACCAAGGCGAATAACATAGTGATTCGAATTAGCCAAACTAGGTCTGAACTTGATAATTCGCCCCCGAAGTTGTTTCAATCGAGATGCTTCAAACACGTCCAAACAGAACTGGCGCAATTCACGAACCGTTTTAAAGTCGGAAATTTGATAACGGCGAAGTTTTTTAGCAATATTAATTTCCCCACGAGCCATCAACCAGGTTGAAATCCCATTTCTTTTTGAATGAAAAAGTAAAGACTCATCCGGAATGTATTTCAACTTTTCCTCAAAGTCTTCAAGCGATTTAGCCATTGCGACTTGTGTTCCACTCTGATTTCTAAAAACAAAATCGCCAAAGCCTAATTTTAGATGAATAAAGTTAAATATATCCAGTGCCAAAGTATCGCTGTTTTTATTGATAAAATCAGCATTTACCTGAAAGGCTCGCATGGCATTATCGGTATCGTGCGATTGCATCACACAAGGAATTCTCAAATGTTTATCCTGCACGTAGGAAATCAAATCCACACCAGCATCATCATTTAACTTACCGTCTCTGGCAAAACGAACATCGGAAATCACACAAAGTAAGTTCTCGAGATATTTGTCGACAATCTCAACAGCATCCTCATAACTACTTACCAGAATGACCTTAGGACGAGCCCGCATTTTTAAAATCTTATGCATTTCGTCAATATCATCTTCATCAGAAATAACCTTCTGAGTCTGAGTCATAACCGAGGTGTACAACAAAGGTAGATATCGTGAATAATATTTGACTGAATCTTCAACCAAAAGCATCACACGCACATCACCAATCTTACAGTCAGGGGCAAGGTTCATTTTGTCCTCAATGTATTTTGTCATGGCCATGAAGATCTTAGTTGATCCATTCCAGACAAATACCCTTTCGATATTATTTTTAATTTTATCAGCGGCCTTATCAAAATAAGCCAAATCGCTGTTGTTATTCACAAGAACCAATACAGGCAGATCAGGCTGCTTCTTTTTAATTTCCTGGCTTAACTCCAAAGGAGATTCCTTATCGAGTCCAGCCATCAGAATAACAATATCAAAGTTACGCTCATCCATTGCCTGAAGCGCTTCTTCGTTGGTGGCCACACTTGTAAATCGTGGTGCTGTATATAAATTCAACTGTAGATATTCCCCAACAATTTTATCAGAGAACTGCCCTTCTCTAACAATGGTATAAGCATCGTAATACGTTGCAACAAGAAGAATCTCTTTAACCTTAAAAGGCATCAACTCCTGAAATATATCTCTGTCGTTCTTCTTCCGTTTATAAATTTTCGAAATCGCAATTTCTTCCATCTTACTTCTATGTTTGTGTTTAACGGATGAAAGTAATAAACAATTAACAATTGATAACAAGGATTGTGCTATAAATAAGGCTTTACAAGCAAAATGATTCTAATTTTAGACTTCAAATTCCAAAAAATGAACCTATTAAAACAAAAAAATCCTGTCTGATATGAAATCAAACAGGATTATATATTTCAGTAAATTGAACTAGTCAACAACCCAAGTGTCTCCACTGTTAAGCAGATCATCCATACATTTAAATGAAGCCTCAGCCTGAACATCTTTAATTTGCTGAACCATCTTCTCATCATAAGAGGTTGAATCAACATCGCGAATGACCCCAAGAGCTACGGGATATTCCGGTGCCATCATACTGGATAGCAACCAGTGCATATGTGGATTCTCAGTATGTGCATCGTGAACCAAAATATCATCCTCAGTAATGCCATTTTCTCCGATGGTAACCACAATAAGTTTACCATTACCACCTAAGATAAGACCTTTGTTTTTCTCAATACCAAAAATCATCGGCTTGCCGTGTTCCAGGATCAATTGATAATCCCCCTTAGTGGCCTTATCAGTTACCAATGAATGCGTCCCATCGTTATAGATAACACAATTTTGCAAAATCTCAACAATAGATGTTCCCTTATGCGCTGAAGCTGCTTTAACAACCTCTGAAGTCAGTTTAATGCTTGTATCAATAGAACGGGCATAAAACTTAGATTGAGCTCCCAGCGCTAACTGAGCAGGCTTAAAGGGCTCTTCAATTGTTCCAAAGGGCGATGTTTTGGTCACCATACCCTGATTCGAAGTTGGTGAATATTGCCCTTTTGTCAAACCATAAATCTCATTATTAAAGAGAAGAATAGTCATATCGATATTTCTGCGTACTGCATGAATAAAATGATTCCCTCCAATTGCAAGCGCATCGCCATCTCCTGAAACCTGAATAACTTCCAAATTTGGGTTAGCACATTTAACGCCCGATGCAATTGCAGCTGCACGACCGTGAATGGTGTGAAAACCATACGTATTCATATAATATGGGAAACGTGAAGAACAACCAATACCAGAAATAACGGCATAGTCTTCCTTCTTGTAATCCATATCTGCCATTGCTTTCTGAACAGAATTTAAGATTCCGTGGTCACCACAACCAGGGCACCAGCGATTCTCCTGATCACTTCTAAAGTCTTTAGCACTTAGCTTCTTAAAATTAGGTGTATTTAATAATGTATCAGCCATGACTTATTTCTCCTCCAGTAATTGATTAAATCTCTCTTTTAATTCCAGAACAGTAAATGGTAATCCCATTAACTTATTGTGCTGTTCAAACTTGATATCCTGAAATGAACTTCTTAGATACTCAGCAAACTGACCATCATTCAATTCGCACACAATAATCTTCTTATAACGACTGAATACTTCAGCCGTATTTTTTGGAAGAGGGAAAATGTAATTGAAATGAGCCAAACTAATAGATTTTTCTTCCTTTTGTAACTCTCGTACAGCGGTAATTAAATGACCAAAAGTACCACCCCAACCTACGACAAGAACATCGGCTTCTTCGTTTCCTTTCACCTTAAGTTCAGGAATATTATTAGCAACAAGCTCTACTCTTTTCTTTCGAATATCACTCATGACCTGATGATTCTCCGGCACGTAAGACACCGTACCGTCACGATCCATCTTTTCAAGACCACCAATTCGATGCTCTAAACCTTTTGTTCCCGGAATAGCCCATTTACGGCTCAATCGCTTCTCTTCACGAGCATATGGAAGGTAATCATCTCCCTCTTTTGCTATAGGGGCTATAATTTCTGGCAATTCAGACATGCTTGGAATTCTCCAAGGTTCAGCGCCATTTGCAATGAATCCATCAGTTAAAAGAATTACCGGAGTCATATGTTCGAGTGCAATTCGACCTGCCTCAAACGCATAATGAAAACAGTCAGAAGGTGTACTTGCAGCAATTACAGGCATAGGACACTCACCACTACGGCCATGAATGGCCTGAAGTAAATCGGATTGTTCCGTTTTAGTCGGAAGACCTGTAGATGGTCCCCCACGCTGAACATTTACGATTACCAGAGGTAATTCGGTCATAACAGCTAGACCGGCAGCTTCGGTTTTCAATGCCAAACCAGGACCTGAAGTCGTTGTTACAGCAAAATCACCTGCAAAACTGGCTCCAATTGCAGTACAAATACCTGCAATCTCATCTTCTGCCTGGAAGGTTTTAACACCTAAATCTTTACGAGCTGCCAATTCCTGAAGAATTTCAGTTGCCGGCGTAATTGGGTATGAACCACAAAACATCTCAAGCTTAGCTCTTTCTGCAGCCGCCATCAACCCCCAGGCTGTTGCCTTATTACCCGTAATATTGCGGTAAGTTCCCTTACGAATCTTGGCTGGTGCTACACTAAAATTGTAGGCCAAAGCTTCAATTGTTCTGGCAAAGTTATATCCCGCACGCAACACCTTTTTATTGGCATCAACAACCTCAGGATACTTCTTAAATTTCTTATCAATAAAGGCCTCTGTATGCTTAAAGGGACGATCAAACATCCAATACACCATACCCAATGTAAACATATTCTTACATCGTAGAATTGACTTCTGGTCAAGTGTCGAATCCTTTAAACACTCACGTGTTAAAGTCGTCACTTTAGCCTTTATCAAATTATAATCGGCAAGTTTGTCGTCTAATAATGGATCAGAATCATACCCCGCTTTTTCCAGGTTTTTATCTGTAAAACTATCCTCATTTACAATGATTGTACCACTAGCTTTCACCCACTTTAAATTCGCTTTTAAAGCAGCGGGATTCATCGCAACTAATACGTCTGCAAAATCGCCTGGCGTATTAATTTCCTGATGACCAAAATGCAGTTGGAAACCCGAAACACCACCTACTGTACCTTGAGGGGCGCGAATTTCTGCCGGATAATCAGGAAAAGTTGCAACATCATTTCCAAATAGTGCTGAAGTATCGGAAAACTGTGTTCCCGTTAATTGCATCCCATCTCCGGAGTCGCCCGAAAATCGAATAACAACCTCTTCTTTTTTAATGATTTTTGTCTTTTGACTCATGACTGTTTGATTTAACGATGAGTTAAATTCGTAGTTTGTTTAGTTGTTTGGTTTTATAGTCGTAAAGTCAGAGAAGGAAGAGAGTCGAATTGAAAAGTAATATATGAGTCGTTTTTTGAATTTTCACGATAATTCGACATTTAGCTTGTCACTATCAAATTCCACACAAGATTTAGGAGGAATTGGATGAAAATATCTCAAAAAAGAATAGACCTTAACTACAAATACAAACCTTTATGAACTTTCAACCAAGCTATTAACTCTACTTGTTTGGTTTTCTGTTTTAGAACAGTTCTTAATAAACATGTTCTATAACAGTGGGTAAAGGTAATGATTACCGGAACTTAGGCAAGAAAATGAAAAAAAATTTTCGGGAAAAGTGCAAAGGTTTGCAAAAGAGAAAGAGTTGGCTTTTAAAAACTAGTTTTTGAGAAACAAAAAAAGGCCGCACAAGGCGGCCTTTCTAAATTATCAAGATTCGAAATTAACTATCGTAACCTGGATTTTGTTTCATATTAGGATTGGCATCCAATTCAATTCTAGGAATTGGTTGAACAATCTTATGAAAAGACATTTCAATTGTCTTATTTAGTGTTCCCCAATAATCGCTACCTCTAACAATAGTCATATTATTACGAACTAAGTCAAAAAATCTATGACCTTCCGAAACTAACTCTAAACGTCTTTCTTCAAGAACTGAACTCAAAGTAATATTTGCAGCTGTTACCGTAGGAATATCAGTTAAATGATTAAATAGGATTGTAGTTCCGTCAGTATCAAGAACATCCTCTGTTGGATAAGCTCTTTCAATTACAGCATTCAAATAATTTGCAGCTTTAGTTTTATCTGTACCTAAAGCAGCTTCAGCAGCAATTAAATAAACCTCAGACAGACGGATAACACGAGTATTCGTAGTGTAAGCAGGTTGATCTGGTTTTCCAGGGAATTTAAGAATACGTCCCATTCTGTCACCTTTTTCATCAGAACTCAGCTCATCTTTAGCTAGTAACTGACTTCTAACATCATAAGGGGCAGCCTGTAGTTTAGCAATAAAATCATCAGATGCTGCAAACTGACCATATCCGTTAGGATCTGATAAATATCCTACAGTCTCATAGCCTCCACCTGTATCTTCAGAAGAGTTTACTAGTTCGAATAAAGACTCAGACATACCATTGGCAGCCCACTCAGAAATGTATTTATCGCGAGGCATTAATTTTATACCTGAATTGTTGATTACTTCCTCAGCATAAGTTAATGCATTAGCCATATCACCTTTATAAAGGTATACTCTAGCCAAAATAGCTTGAGCAGCAGCCTTATTAATATGGCCTAGATTGACATCTTTTTTCAAAAGAGAAATACCTTCTTTTAAGTCAGAAATAACTTGTGTATAAACCTCCTCAACTGTATTTCTAGCAGGTTTAGCATCAAACTGAACTACGTCAGTTACAATTGGTACACCAAGTGCTGCAGGACCTCCTGCATGAGTGTAAGCCTTACCAAAAGTCTTAACTAAATCAAAGTGAATAAGCCCTCTTAATGCTAAAGCTTGTCCTTTAATATCATTTCTTGCAGCAATCTCATCATCACCTTCAACAGCAATATCATCAATAACAGCCATTAAAGCTGCAGTATTTTTTAGAGCCTCATAAGGACGCTCCCACATAGTTGCATCAGAACTTTCTGTATAAAAAGAATAATCATAGTAGGTGTCTAAACGACCTGACTGAGTCACTCTCATATCATCAGCCATAACATCAAAGTTACAGATATAATCACCATTATAGTACTCGTCATCAGTCATCTGATTATAAATACCATCAACTGCATATTGTGCCTGACTAACATTCTGTACACTTCCCTCAGAAGATAACTTATCACTTGGATTCTCGTCTAACCAAGACTCCGAGCAAGATGCATTAAACAGACCTAGACCTACTAATGCGTATATAAATTTATTTTTCATTTTAATCAAAATTATTTGTTAAAAACTAACGTTAACACCGAAAGTAACAGTTTTCACTGTAGGAATTTCATAAGTAGTAGACCCATGAACAGGCTGTTCAACATCAACTACATCCTGAGAACTGAATGTTAACAAGTTGGTTCCAGTACAGTAAAATTTAACATTAGATAAAGACAATTTATTAACCACTTCAGAAGGCAAGTTATACCCTAGAGTTAATGACTTTAATCTTAAGTAATCATTTTCTAAAAGACGTCGAGAAGAATTCCAATTAGACTTAGTATCAGCTCCCCAGTAACGTTTAGGATTAGGTGATTTATCACCTGGTTTTTGCCATCTATCTAGTTGGGTTTTCATAATTCCTGAATAATCAGTATTACCATCAGACTCCATTGTCGCAGTCGCTGAATTATAAATATCACCTCCAATTGAGAAATTCAATAAGAAACTCAAGTTGAAGCCTTTATAAGAGAAGCTATTGTTAATACCTCCAGTCAAGTCTGGATCAGCTTTACCTACAATAGTTTTAGCTGCCTCAGAAGGATTTTCAGTAACCTTATATGTACCATCATCATTCTTAACTCGATGACCATCTTCTATAATATACCATTGAGCGGCACCATTAGCAGAATTCACTCCAGCCCAATCTCTCAAATAGAAAGAATTATAAGCTTCCCCTTCTTTTCTGATATATGGGAAATCAAAAATTGCTTCACCATTATTCATTTTGGTAATTTCATTGGAATAATGAGACATGTTAAAAGAAACATCCCATTTCAATTCTGAATCACGAAGTACATCAGCATTGAATGTGAATTCCCAACCCTTATTTTCCATTTCACCAATGTTTTGCCACATATCTTCAAAACCTGTTACTCTAGAAAGAGGTACTTCCATTAACATAGATTCAGTAGTTTTAACAAAATATTCGAAACCACCAGAATATCTATCCATAAAACGGAAATCTATACCAAGATTTAAATTTTTACTTTCTTCCCAAGATAAATTAGGATTAGCAACTTGAGAATAATCTAAAGCAGGCTGAAAGTTGTATGCTTCAACTGCATAAAGTCCCATATGACCATACCAATCGTCAGGAAGTGTACCATTTGTACCATAAGAGGCACGTAATTTCAGGTCATCCAACCAATCAAGATCAGATAAAAACGCCTCTTCAGAAGCTCTCCATGATCCTGATACAGACCAGAAATTAGCCCAACGCTCATCAGTTCCCAATTTAGAAGAACCATCACGACGAATACTAGCCGATGCATAATACCTGTTCATGAAATCATAATCAACTTTAGCCAAATAAGAAAGTAGCTTGGCTGTGTCGTCATATCCAGAAGTTCCATTAGGTTTTGCAGCTGCATTATTAACTTTCAAACCAACTGGCACATTATACCCCTCAGCAGTCATTGAAAAACGGTTCTCT
Organism: Ancylomarina subtilis; assembly: GCF_004217115.1. Taxonomy (NCBI): domain Bacteria; kingdom Pseudomonadati; phylum Bacteroidota; class Bacteroidia; order Marinilabiliales; family Marinifilaceae; genus Ancylomarina; species Ancylomarina subtilis. The sequence continues at coordinate 1,926,031 of NZ_SHKN01000001.1, forward strand.
TCTTCTATTTCGTAACCAGCTAAAACATTAAAATGGTGATCTTCATTTATTGTTTTATCAAAAGTTAAAATATTAGATGATGTCATCACCTTTCTCTTTCGGTTGTTTTGCCAAACCTCACCCTTATTTCCTTCACCGGCACGAGATTCGGGAGAAGAATAGCTCAAGTTATCAGTATTAATCCAATCGTAAGCAAAAGTAGACTTAAAGGTCAAACCTTCAACAATTTTATATTGTACTGATGAATTAATACTGTTTCTCCAAGTCTCAGAAGAACGCTCATTTAAACTAAACTCTCTAGCCATGTTATAAAATCCAAACTCTGACTGTTTAGTCATACTTCCATCAGCATTATAAATCTTATCTGTTGGCAACAAGAAAATACGAGCAGAAGCAAATGGGTTAGCATAATAAGAACCACCTAAGGCAATATTTTGCTTAACAGAACCAAAAGATAGGTTAGTAGTGAAAGTTAATTTATCATTAAGGTTATGAGTAAGATTAACACGACCAGTGATTCGTTCCATGTCAGAATTCTTAGCTACTCCATCAGTTTGGTTAGCAGAAATTGAAGCAAAGAAAGTTGTTTTCTCAGTACCACCCGAAGCAGATAATTCATAGTTATGAATTTCACCCTTTCTTAACAAAGCATCATCCCAATCAGAAAACTTACCATCTGCAGGTGTTGGATAATACTCAGCCATATTGGCATCAACATAATCAGTAACAGCCGTCCCCTTTAATCCCTTTTTATCAATGGCAGTATTGGTCATAGCCTCACGCTGAAGCATAATAAAATCCTCACCGCTTACGGTTTCGTAATTATCCATTGCCAAGTCAGTGATACCATGGGAAGTACTGAAATTAATTTTTGTTTTCCCTGATTTACCCTGCTTTGTAGTAATCACAATTACACCATTTGCAGCACGAGATCCATAAAGAGAAGAAGCAGCCGCATCTTTCAAAACAGTAACAGAAGCAATATCTGCAGGGTTGATTGTCGAAAGTGGAGTCATTGTCTCTCCCTCTTCACCTGTTTGTTTCATACCTGTTGAAGATGTCGTTACTGGTACACCATCAATTACGTATAAAGGATTCTGGTTAGCAGAAAAAGAACCAATACCACGAATACGAATCTCTGAAGAAGCACCTGGTTGACCAGAGGCACTTGAAACCTGAAGTCCTGGAACATTTCCTGATAAAGCTTTCTCGAAAGAAGTCACAGGCGTACTAGTCATTTTTTCAGCATCAACTGATGCAGCAGAACCGGTAAAACTTGACTTCTTTGTTACTCCATAAGCAACAACCATAACCTCGTCCATACCAATAGACTCAGACTCCATTACCAAATTAATGACATCTGTATTGGCTAGCAATTCAGTAGTTTTCATTCCTACGAATGAGAAAACAAGAGTTTGTCCTTCTTCTGGAACAGAAATGGTGTACTTTCCATCAAAATCGGTAGTTGTACCAATAGTTGTACCTTTGATAATTACAGAAACTCCAGGAATTGATAGTCCATCATCAGCTGATGTCACAATACCTGAAACTTCTCGACCTTGAGCCATAAGACTCTGTAGCCCTATAAGACATAGGACTAACATCGAAAATAGATTTTTTTTCATGAATTTTTAGTTAGTGGTTAATTCTATTATTCGATTTACATTAACAAAAATGCTAACATAAATCATTCCTTATACGCTAAAAAACAATTTACTAAACCATCCAAAGTCCCTAGTTCCGGACAATTCAGCACTTTCGTGAACAAAGTTTTATTTTTAAGCGAAGCCAAAAGTGTAAAAAAAACTTAAACCAACAAACTAAAATCACTCTATTAAAAACAGTAACATATTTCTCAAAAGAAATCACATTACTTAATAGAAAAATAAACAAGGCTCATAAAAATATGAATTATGAAACACATCATGTGTAATGCATACAAACATAATCATCACCTAACTTATTAAACAAAGGCTTTGTAAATTCTTATTTTCACATTTATTAACAATATATTCATCAAACGACACAGCTGTATATTATGTAATATAACAAGTGATAATATTGCTATATAATATTACTCACGTGTTTTATGACATATCATTAAATAACAAAAAATATTATTTTTTATCTCTAACAGAATTCGCAAGTATAACTGACCAGAAAAATATTATGATTGGATCTACTGCAATAATTTAAGCTTTGAGTAAAAAATAAAAAAGGCTGTCCCAATAGGCAGCCTTAAATAAAAAGAATTAAATAATTCTAGTGAGAGTCTTCAGACAAAGAGGAGATCTTCATTAAGATCTCCTCATTTTTTTTATAAAAATAGGTATAGAATCTATAAATGAATATGTTTTTTATTAAGATAATCAATAAACTGAATCAAGCTATTTTCATTCCTTGGATTCATTTTGGTTTCGTTAATATAATTATAAACAAAAGTATTATGCTTAAACTGTCTCTTTAGTTTTTTTCTTGTTTTTTGCAATTGAGCTATTTTATTATCAGCATACAAATAGTAATATTTCTTTTTAACTATTTGTGGTTTTTTACTTCCAACATCCATCTGAATATTATAATTTGAACTTCTCAACTTAGTCTCATATCTACAAAGTAATGAATTATCAGAATCAACTATAATTTTATAAAACCCTTTTATTTCAGACTTAATAAATTGTTCAGTTACAAAAACTGAATGAGATTTAGGATAAACAACACATTTGATACTAAAAGTAGGTAATACCTTAATGCCATCTTTACATTTTACTTCAAGCATATTATTTCCAAGATCAATTCGTGTATCAAGACCTTTCATCACCATATTGTCGTTTTGAAAATAAATATCAGTCTTGTTCCATACCGAATCAAGAAAAAACGAACCTTTAACATGCTTAGAGTAGGCAACATCATCAATTTCTGAATTATTTTTAATTTTCCCTCTTAGACTATGAAACGTAAGAATATCAGCATCACTCCGAAAAGATTGACCAAAACTAGAGTGACAAAACAAGAATAAAAACAGACTTATAATGCAAATTTTTGATTTTAAAAAGCAAAAAGTCTGTTTTACTGACAATAAATAATTTACATTCATCTTTAACATTTTCACATAAAACAATTATTAAAGGTAAATATAAAAATTTCTGGCGAGTATAAATACTATTATAAAATATCAATTTGCATAACAAGTAATATTAAAAGCTGGAGTGAAATACTAGTAATAACAAGGAATCGAAAATTTATAACAACTTGTATAAGTACAGCGCCATTTATCAAATCTGGATCATACTAATGTAAAACTATACATTCTTATATACTCATCGATTTCTAAGAAATGAATTCACGATCCATAAATTCGGAAATTAAAAAAGGGGCACAAGGCCCCTTTTGTAATAAAATCGATATCAAATTGATTATTAGTCATCTTCAGGAAAACCTGTATAACGATTTCCAGAAATAACAACAGTTTCATCTTTTGTTGCATCATGAGCTACATCAACAAACACCCACTCAAACTCTTCCACATCTGGATTAGCTCTATACTCTGTAGGAACAGAAGCACTTTTGAAGTTTACGGTACCACTGTACAATACAACCTTCATATAGATGCTATCCGCAACATTACCAGCTTCAGTAGTCATTCCTTTTGGTAAAATCTTACCTTCAGTAATAGCAGCTTTAATATACCAAGTTTCAGGAGATGCTGTTTGATCCAATCCTGTTGGAGCCGTTTCAGGCTTAGCATCAGCAATTGCATTTTCATTTAAAGCTAAATCAGCAAAATCAATCGATTTTGATTTAAAGTTAGAGAAATCACCATCTAATGAAAATTTAGATCTCAACTCTATTGTTCCATTATGATCGTCAATGATAACTTCATTCTCTACATTAGCAGCTGTATTATAAATTTCGATCATATCATGATGAACATTGCCATCAACATCAGTAAGATCAACAACATAAGTACCTGAATAATCAAGAACAGCACTGTCCCAAATTTCAATGTCATCGTTACAAGCAGTCAATCCAATAAGACCTACCACAAGTATATATAATAATTTCTTCATATTATTCCTCTTTCATTTTCATGTTTACATAAAAAACCATACCAGCATATCCAGCTTCCCAATAAATCGTATTATCAGCAGGAGTATATGCAGCGTTATCTAAAGCACTTAAGGAGTCACCCCATCCTGGAACCAAACTAGAAAGTATAGCTATTGAATTATCCTCTTTCAATTGAATATAACCAGACGCAGCATATCTATCACCATAACCAACATGGTCAGAATAATATCCCCCAATTAAATTAGATACACTAAAAAATCCAGGTGCGATTTGTTTAATTACAACTTCAGTTTCAGAATAGTCTGTTCTTACACCTTTACGGATTCTATGTGTACCTTCCTGAGTTACATATGTTCCAGAGATATCAGTAGTAATAGACATATCTGCAACAATCACTTCACGCTCAAGCGAAATAGTTTCTCCATTAGGAATCGTGTAAGAATACTCAACCATATACAATCCTACCGTATTAGGATCAACAGCTCCTTCAACTACAACTTTATCAGTTACGTCAGATCCAGCATAAATTGCCTTATATCCTGGTTCACTATAAGGATCACCTAACTGAACTATTAAATTTGATCCCTCTGTCAAATCAAGACTATACTCTACCGAAATATCTTCAGTATCATATTCATCACAAGCTGTAAAGAAGCATAGCGATGAAATTATAGCCCATAACATTATATATTTTCTCATGTCTTTATTTTTTACTTAAAATTACAATCCAGGTTTTTGATTCCACCATACCTTCTCTAATAAATCAACTTTCTGACTTGGTGCATTCTCGTTACGAGTTAATACACTTAAAGGATAAATTGGAGAAACGGGTAATTGAGCATTTGTCTTAGCTCTACCATTAACAGAAATAGTAATAAAACCAGGCACAAAATCGTCATAAGCAGTTTGACGATCTTTACGAATGTCAATGTTATTAACAGCAGGATACTTAGTTCTATTTCTTTCTAAGAAAGATTCAATATGCTGATAATTGCAGTTAGCTACCCACTTTTGCATAGCAATTTGTTTTACACCTGCTTCAGCATCACCATCTACCCATTTAGCATAACCATTAACAATAATATCGTTATCAGCAACACCATTTTGAGCCAAAGATGCTTCAACTCCAAGCTCATAATACTCTTTAGCTTTGGCATTATTACCTGCACGAGCATAAACCTCTGCAATAAAGAAATTCACTTCCCAAGTTGACATGATCATCAAATCCATATCTCCTTTAAAAACAGGAGTACTATATTTCTCATCAGCATCATCTGTTCCGTCACCATCAGTATCTTCTTTAGAATCAAAATCTCCAAAGAAAGCACCTTCATGAGTATCTCCACCTTTTGCAAACAATACATCTAAACGAGGATCATTACCAGCTTTTAGATAATCAATAAATGATGTACAACCAATAACATTAGTTGATAGATTATTAGCCCCACCTGCTTCAAATTCACGCATAGGATGTCTCTTACCTTCTTGTCCATCAGCCCATGTAGTACCAGGAATCATTGCCGATTTAGAGATAAATTCATTAGCCTCAATAAAAGACAAAACAGCTGCATTATCATAGCCAGAAGTTTCACTTAATCGCATCATCAATTTTAATTTTAATGATGTTGCAAAAGCTTTCCAGCTAGTTAAATCTCCTTTATAAATGAAATCATAGTTTTCATCTAAAGTAGAAGTCGATAAATCAAGAGCTAAAAGCGCATCAATACGAGCTAAAAGATTAGCATAAATAGCAGATCCCTCATCAAATTTTGGAGAATAAATACCTTCATGCCCTGTTAAAGCTTCTGTATAAGGAATATCCCCCCACACATCAGTCATTATTTGCCAGGTAAAGATTGATAAAGCTTCAGCTACATAGTAGTTGCCTTTATTTACATCATCTTTTGAAACAGTTTTCATTCTCTCTAAATCATTAAGAACACCAGCGGTAAGCTCACTATAGGCATTAGAGAAACTTGTTTCATTATACTCGCAAAGAGATTTAAATTGAGAAGCATCATATGACTGAGTCCAATATTGAGTCCAATAAGCTCCACCAAATCCAAAATCCCATCCCATCAACTGATTTCCTAATCCAATCTCAACGGCTGGTAGTAATACCTTTGCATCAGGAATCTCGTTAAGAACGTTTGGATCCTGATTTATATCTAAATAATCATCACAGCTCCATCCTACAACAGATAAAAGAGCTAATGAGATTGCTATAATATTTTTCTTCATAATTTTCTTTTTTTTACAAGCTAAAACTTAATCCAAAAGTAATCATTTCGTTACTTGGACCTGCACCATACTCACCAAACTTCGCATCGATACTGTTACCAAAAGTAGTCGTTTCTGGATCGATATAGACATTCTCATCAGGAGTCCAAAGTAGAATATTAGCTGCAGTTATCGAAAATCTCATATTATTAACATGAATTTTTTCGCAAAGACTTTTAGGTAATTGGTAAGCCAAGCTTACATTTCTAAGTTTCAAGTAAGAACGATCCAACATTGAATCTTCGTCTCCATTGAATCCTCCACCATCACCATAGAAAGTGTGAAGTTTAGTAGGATCTACAGCAGTTGTATTCTCAACATACCCTCCTCTACCATCAGAAACAACAGAATTTGGTACTAAGAAAGTTTTTCTATCATTAAAAACCGACTCTGGATTTGCTCCAGTCCAATTCAAATAATCTTTAGTGTATGAGTACATATAACCACCATGACGATAATCAAATGTAGCACCTAAAGAAAGACCTTTCCAAGTAAAATTAGTATTAAAACCTAAACTGAAATCTTCATTTACATCTTTATCTAAAAATTCCATATCAGTTGTTTGCTGAGGCATACCTGAACCATCAACAACAGTTTTCATTACACCGCCAACGTCAACTTTTTTAACGCGAGCCATTTTGAACTGACCCATCGCCTTACCTTCAACAGCATAGATACCAGCTCCACCAAAACCACTTAAGAAAACTTCATCAACACCATTTAGTTTTTCAACTTTATTGTCATTTGTAGCGAAGTTCACAGACATATCCCACTGGAAATCTCCTTTTTTAATCACTGTAGCATCAAGCACAAGCTCAATACCAGTGTTACGGACATCACCTAAGTTAGCCTGCTGTGCAGTATAACCACTTGAAGGGTCTTTAGGTAAACTTGCAATAAGACCTTCTGTTAAACGGTTATAGTATGAGAAATCAATTCCGAAACGGTTATTAAACAAACGAGTCTCAACACCAAATTCAAATTCTTTAGTTAACTCATTTTTCAAATCAGGATTTCCTAATTGATTTGAAGCCATATATGAGTTCACACCACCAAGAGGGAAAGAAAGATCATCGATTTTAGGGTAACCAGGATTTCCTGAAAAAGCAGACACATAACGGTCGTACACATAGTAAGGATCAGTATCTTTACCCGTAGAACCATAAGCTGCTCTTACTTTAGCAAAACTCAAGATTCCAGTGTCGATATCGTTATATTTCATGAAATCAGTAATCAAGAAACTACCAGTAACACCTGAATAAAAGAAATCGTTATTATCAATAGGTAGAGTAGATGACCAGTCATTACGAGCAGTTACTGTTAAGTATGCATAGTTTCTGAAACTTAAGTCAACATTAGCATATAGACCCATCAAACGTCTCTCCTCTGTTTTTTGAGATGAAGTAGAAGGAGATAAACTGTTATTTAGATTATAAAAATTAGGAATATCAATAGAATTGATTGAACCTCTTAACCAATCATAGGTACGCTCATTCATATTGAAACCAGCAATGGCATTCAATGTAAAATCATCATTTAGTGATTTATTATAAACAGCCATCACATCATGATTCACTTGAATTCTAGTTCTTCTCCATTCCTCATAAGAACCCGGATTTGAAGAACTACTACCATCATTGGGAGCACCAGGAGTGAAATTTATTACAGCAGTATGTGTTTCAGAACGAGAAGTTTCGTAGTCACCACCAAAGCGGTAACTCAATTTAAAATCATCTGTAAAATCATAATCTAATTGGAATTTCCCAAAAAGTTTCTTCTTATTCTGAACAGCACCATCCTCATTTAACACATAATAAGGATTTACACCATAAGGCGTAAAATAATTATCAAGATTATAAAACTTATTTTTGTAATCTTTCATATCTACAATAGAAATATCATTTGCAGATTCGTAAAGAGATCTAAATACAGATGTACCCTGTCCTGAAGGAACAGCTTTAGTTTTCTCTGTACTAAAGTTTACATTAGCACTAATAGTTAATTTTCCAGCTTTATGAGAACCTTTAGTAGAGATAGTACTTCTCTTATAAGAATCACTATCTGTTGGCATTACACCATCTACATCATTATGAGATAAAGACAAGAAAAAGTTAGTGGTAGCATTACCTCCATTTAATGAAACAGAATGCTTCATATTTTTCCCATAGTCGTAAAAATCACGAACTCTATCCTCTAGGAAAGAATAAGGCTTAACCTGTAAGCTATTATTAACGTTATTACCCCAAACACGATCTTTACCATCGTAAGCAGGTCCCCAGTTACCATTCTCATCAAGAGCTCTATCGCCAGACCAACCTTGACCGAATTGTTTCTGAACTTCTGGCAAACGACCTACGCGAGAAATGGTCATAGAACCGTTATAGTTCACATTTATCTTACCTTCTGTATCCTTACCTGATTTAGTCGTAATCATGATTACACCATTTGCAGCACGGGAACCATACAACGCAGTCGCAGCAGCACCTTTTAGTACAGTCATATCTTCGATATCATCAGGATTCAAAGAGTTAATACCAGAACCGAAGTCAACCTGAGAATTCAAGTTATCACCAGAACGGTTTTGCTCATTTGTCAATGGCACACCATCAACAATATAAAGAGGCTGTGAATCACCAAAAGAAGAAGCACCACGAATGATAACATTCTGAGTAGATCCAGGACCTGGAGCAGAAGAAATGTCCACACCAGCAACTTTACCTTGTAATGCATTCATTGGGTTAATCGCTTGAGATTTTCCGATCTCTTCACCACCTACCGATGTAGCTGCATATCCAAGAGCTTTTTTCTCACGAGTAACCCCCATAGCTGTTACAACAACTTCATCCATACCAATAGATTCAGACTCCATTACTAAATTAATGGTATTAGAATTAATTGGTAATTCTACTGTTTTCATACCTACAAAAGAGAAAACCAGGATTTCCCCTTCTTCTGGTATGCTAATAGCATATTTCCCATCAAAATCGGTCGTTGTCCCGATTGTGGTTCCTTTAATTACAACTGAAACTCCAGGAATTGATAGCCCATCATCAGCTGATGTGACAACCCCTGAAACTTCTCGACTTTGAGCGAACACGCTCTGCAATCCTATTAGACATAGGATTAACATCGAAAATAAATTTTTCTTCATAAATTTTTAGTTAGTGGTTAATTAATTGCCGTCAGATTTACCTAACAAATGTTAAAATAAATCTTTCAAGTTTTTCTTTCATAATAATAACTTAGGACTCCAACTCTCTACATCATTAATAAATACAGGCATTAGAAGCATCCCCTAATTAAATTACGAGGAACCAAAAGTGTGAAAAAAACTTAAAATGGCAAATGAAATTTGTAATTTCAAAAACACTACTAACATAACATCATGATAAATTTTACTTAAAAAAATAACAAGTTATAAACAAACAAAAAATACTTATGTATAAATTACAAGAGAAATCTATTCAAAAAAAAAACAGATCATTAAACCCATTAAATACTATCAGACAAAACGTTAAAATAACTATATAAAAAAGTTAATATTAAATAGAGACTTAAGACTCATAGAAAAATATAACGGAAATAAACTTGTAACTTTATAGTCTTTATAAATAAGCAACTGAAATTAGAAGTAAATATCACAACCAATTAAAATTATTTTATAAGAAAACACCATAATTAAACAACGTAACCAATATGGAACTCTTAAAAAAACACAAACAAGTCATAAATTCAGGATAAAAAAAATTTAAGCTGTTATTTTTTTAAGTGCACTCAAACACTCTCACGAATATTACCCATAATACAAAGATGTCAAATAAACAATGAGGCCCCTAGCCCCCTCATTAAATAAAAATAGAAATCACACCTCAAGTGACCAATACACTCTATGACAAAAAAAAAAGGCTATCGAAAAATATCGATAGCCCCTAAATATTACAGACTCTATTTAGCTATTAACTAAATTAAAATTGCTTGTTATTGTGGCAAATTGTCAAACCAGTTTTCATTCTGCTCACATTTGTAGCCAGAATTAATTTCATCTGCAGGGATAGGATATACAAACTTTTGTACGTCAAAATTCTCATATTTCCCATTTGAAACAGTAATTAACTCACCAGTTCTACGAGCATCATAAAAACGGTGCCCCTCTTGGAAAAACTCTCTTTTACGCTCTTTGGCAATAAAAGCCAACAAAGCATCTTTAGTAGTAGGCAAATCAGTTACAGAAACTATTTCATAATTTCTTTTAGCCGTAAACAACAAGGCTTCTCTAGCATCATCTAAAAGATCTAATCTGGCACTAGCCTCAGCAATAATTAACTTCATTTCAGAAACCCTGAATTGAGGAATATTACTAGTAGAAGCAGAACTTTCGATACCATCAAATTTCTTAGGATGGAAATCATCCATATTAATTAATTTTAAACGGTAATCATTTTCATTAAAATCAGCAACCAAACTAGATGTTAGTTTTCCACCATATGAACCATAAAGCGTATTCAATGAATTGGCTGATAGATTATCATCCTCACTCTTTGCAATACTGAAAATCTCTTCATCTGAAAGAGTAAGACTCTTCCACATACCAAGATACCCTTCCTCATTCATTTCTTTAACACCTCTTAAAGTCAAGGACTGGGTTGCAGCATCGATAGCCAACTGATCATTTCCCATAAATAAAAGCACACGAGCTTTTAAGGCATTTACAGCAGCTTCATTAAAGTAGAATCCATTGGTTTTAGTACTGGTTAACTCATAAGCTTTAAGAGACGAACTAATATCAGTCAATATTTGCTCATAAGTCTCCTCAACAGAACTTCTAGAAACATTTTCCATAGGTAAAATCGCCTTATCGCTCATCAAAACTAAACCGCCATGAGGATTGGAATCAGTTCCATAAGGTAATCCAAATACATTTACAAGATGAAAATAAGCCAAGGCTCTCAAACCATGAATTTCTGCTTTATACAAATTAAGTTCATTTTTCACAGCATCAGTTAGGCTTGCATCTGTCAATAAATTGTCTATTGCCAATAGAGCCTGAGTAGAGGTGTTGATAACAATATAACCATATTCCCAAGTATCCTGGAATTCAGAATCGTAATCCCCAACAGAATAAGTATTGATACTCACATAATGACCTGAACTACCATCAGCAACAGCAATATCAGAGGCAAAATCACCCAAGGCAAGAATATTGGTCCCACAAAATTCATCTTGCCCAAGATTACGATAAAGACCATTTCTTGCAGCTTTTATATCGTCAACCGTTTTAAATGCATCCTGAGAGTCTATCGAATTGTAGGTTTCAGACTCCAAATACGAATCACAACTGCTAAGCAACAGTAATGACATACCCAAAGCACATAATATATTTTTAAACATAGTATTCTTTATTAAATTATCATTAAAAATTAACATTTACACCAAAAATAAATGTACGTGGAGCAGGGTAATTCCACCATTGAATTCCACTAGCTCCAACTCCAGCTGGATCGAATCCTCTGTAATTTGACTTTGTAAATGTATATAGATTACTTGCACTTGCATAAAATCTCACATTCTCGATTTTCATGCTGTTTGTCAACTGAGAAGGCAAGGTATATCCCAATACAACATTTTGAATTTTAAGATAATCACCATCCATTAAAAACTGAGAAGAATGCTTATTCGATTCAGTCATCGCAAATCTAGGAACATTAGTAATATCTCCAGGATTTTGCCATCTGTTTTTATAAACATATTTGGTAGTTGATTGATTTAAACTTCCACCATGCTGTTCATCATATCTAAGGTTACTACCATATATCTTTCCTCCTACAGAATAATTCATTTGAACTGACAAGTCAAAATTCTTATATTTCAAATTTGTAGAAAAACTTCCTTGAAAGTCAGGGGTTGCAACACCTAAGTAACGCTTTGAGGCCTTATTATAATTAGTTGTTGTTTCATCACCTTTCTCATTCAAATAATACAAAGCTTCACCAGTTTGAACATCAACACCTGCAAATTCTTTCATCTTAAACTGAAAAATATCATGACCTACTTCTCTAATAGTGTATGTATTTTCAATTGGCATGTCAGTACTTAACTTGGTAAGTTCATTGGTATTTTTAGAAAGCACGAACGAAGCATTCCAGTTAAAATCTGCTTTTCTTATAATGCTTGCATTAAGAGAAAATTCAAAACCTTCATTCTGCAACTCACCAACATTCATTGGAAGATCAGTAAAACCACTGGTAAATGACATTGGCACTCTAAACACCATATCCTTGGTAAGGTGCTTGTAATAATCAACAGTTACATCAAAGATGGAAAAAAGAGTTGCATCAACTCCAACATTGAATTTGGCCGTTTGCTCCCATTGCAAGTCTGCATTCCCATATTGTTCAGCAGCACTACCTCCATTAGAGTTATAATTATAACCATATCCGTATAAAGGTCTTGAAGCGTACCAGCCACTCTGAATTGCACCAGAAGTTATACCCACAGCCTGATTACCTGAAGTACCATAACTAGATCTAATAGTTAAATTATCCAACCAGTCAGAAGTGGATGCCATGAAATCCTCAGCACTTAAACGATATTTCCCTCCAACAGACCAAAATCCAGCCCATCTGTTATTTTCACCAAAACGGGAAGAACCATCATAACGATAACTGGCTGACAAATAATACTTACTCTTATAGTCATACTGCCCATTAAAGAAAAAAGAAGCTAATCTTAACTCATATTTATCAGTTGAAGCACTACCTGGAGTTGCAGCCAATGAAACTACATTTTTATCTGGAACAGGATAATTAGAACCAGATAGATAAGCTTTATTCAAATTTGTTGAAGACATTTCCTGACCGAATAATAAATTCAAATTATGAGATTCATTAATCGTTTTCAAATAATTTATTGTGTTGGTAAATGTAATGAGAGTCTGATCAGAATTCGTATTTTCACCCATACCTCGCATATCCTTGCCCTGTGGTTGTAGGAAAGACCAATATCCAAACTCACCCATAGACATATAATCAAGTCCCATACGAGTTGTATATGTCAATTCAGGTAAAAGATTAATAGTAAGAAATGGCGAAACCATGGCGCGATAGGTCTTATTTTCACTCTTGTCCCCCAATGCACTTCTCTGAGCTACTGGATTGTACCCATTTACCGTATTGAAGTTCCAGTCTCCATTCTCATCCTTTACAGGAGTTAAAGGTGACTGCATGTAAGCCTGTGTTATAGGGTCAGAAAAATAACCTCCACCAGCGCCCATATTGGTCTTGGTGTATGATAATGATGAATTTACACCATAAGAAAGCCAATCTGTAGGTTTTTGATCAATATTGAAACGAAAACTGTAACGCTCAAAATCCTTGCCTTTGATAAAAGCTTCATTTTTTAAATAACCTAAAGACAGGTAGACTCTTGGAGCAGATTTTTCAGAACCTGCTGCTTGTACGCTCAAGTTATACTCCTGAACCATACCTGTGCGAGTAATTTCATCCAACCAATTAACATCTGCCAAATTATCTTTGGAAAGCCCCTGGTCAGGCAACGAATAACCATAAATTGATCCTTCATAATACTCCTTGGCAGCTTCTTCATTAGACACTTCAAGATAATTCTGCCATCCCTCTATTTGCAATTCGTTATACTCATCTGCATTTACTGTCTTATAGTCATCAGTAAAAGGTGCAATCTCTTCAATACCATATTTAGCACTAAATGAAACTTTGGTTTTAGCACCAGCAACACCTTTTTTAGTCGTAATTACAATAACACCATTCGCCGCACGCGCACCATAAATCGAAGTCGCAGTAGCATCTTTTAATACTGTAATATTCTCAATATCGTTAGGGTTAATACTACTTAACGGAGAAAACTCCGCCCCTTCACTCTCACGAGATCCCCAAGAACCGGCTTCCATTGAAACACCATCAATTACATACAAAGGCTGAGTTCCCGAATTCAAGGAATTACGACCACGAATATAAATAGATGAAGGTGCTCCTGGTTGACCAGATTCTGAATTAAGTTGTAGACCTGCAACACTTCCTTCCAATGCCTTAATCGGATTGGACGATACCTTATCAGCAATCAATTCACTGCCTACAGTAGAAGCAGCACCAGTAAAGGCAGCTTTCTTGGTAATACCATAACCTGTGACAATAACTTCGTCCATACCAATAGATTCAGACTCCATTACAACATTAATAGTATTAGAATTGATGACCACTTCCTTTTGTTTCATTCCAACAAAAGAAAAAACTAGGATCTTACCATCTGTTGGAACCGAAATTGTGTATTTACCATCAAAATCAGTAGCCGTACCTATAGTCGTACCTTTTACAATTACTGAAACTCCAGGAACAGACAAGCCATCATCGGCTGATGTCACGACCCCTGAAACTTCTCGATTTTGAGCGAATACGCTCTGTAATCCTATTAAACACAGGATTAACATCGAAAACATTCTTTTTTTCATAAATTTTAAGTTAGTGGTTAATTAACATTTATTGACACATCGCATCTTATACTGATCTTGGATAACTGCTAAGAAAAATATAAAAGCGATGTATAATTCACTAATAATCGGATAAAAGCCTTTAGAAAATGGGCATTACATCTTCTTATAGAACTTTTAAATTCGATTAAGCGTCACCAAAATTGTGAAAAATTCTTAAATATTCAAAGTATTTAAAAGAACAATGCTACAAATTATATTAACATTTAAAATCCAAGAAGAAAGATCATAATCATTTAATTAAGTTTGAATTAATATCATAAATATTCTTACAACCTCTAAATGTTCGCTATACTAGCTTAAATGCTATCCTTAGATCATATTTCTTCATTTGGGTTTCGAATAATTGTAATCTCTTTTTTTTATTTAAATTTGTATTTAAATTCAAACTAAATAAGAAAATAACGAATATGGCTTATATAATAGATCTAAAAGGGAAGTCTCCAAAAATGGGGAAAGATTGTTTCCTTGCTCCTAATGCGAGTATTATTGGAGATGTTGAAATGGGGGATGGATGCAGCATCTGGTTCGGAGCAGTTCTCCGTGGTGATGTGCATTACATTAAGATTGGGAACAATGTAAATATTCAAGACAATGCAACCATTCATGCTACATACCAAAAGTCACCAACCAATATTGGCAATAATGTATCAATTGCACACAATGCTGTTGTTCATGGCTGTACAATCAAGGATAATGTTCTAATTGGGATGGGCGCCGTTGTCTTAGATGATGCTGTCATTGAATCAAACTCAATCATTGCTGCCGGTTCAGTGGTAACCAAAGGAACACATGTGGAATCAGGGAGTGTCTATGCAGGTTCTCCTGCCAAGAAAATAAAAGAAATGAGCCCTGATTTACTTGAAGGGGAAATCAATCGTATTGCCAACTCATACGCAATGTATGCAAGTTGGTACGAATAAATAAATCAATTAGTAGTGGTGAATATTAATCTCTAATCACCACTGCTAATTCATAGCAATGTGTTGTGCTTTTAATTTACGATTAAGAAAAACACTGGCTTTCTCTTCGAAATCTGAAATAGACTCTGTCGTGTAGAATTTCAACTCTCCCTTCTTTGAGCAGACTTTATCAATTTCTGGGTGACGCTCCAAGTAATCAATCAAACGATTTGCAACGATTTGCCCTTGTGATATAAGCTGTATGTTATCTGGGAGAAAGTTTCTAATTTCAGTCTTAAGGATAGGATAATGTGTACAAGCCAAAATAAGCGTATCAATCTGTCTATCTTTAGCTAAAAGAGAATCGATATGTTTTTTTATAAAATATCGCCCCCCCTCATTCTCAAACTCCCTATTTTCAACCAAAGGGACCCAAGTCGGACAAGCTTCCTGCGTGACAATAAAATCAGGATACAATTTAGCCATCTCCATCAGATAAGATTCAGAGCGCACAGTTCCGACTGTTCCTAATACGCCTACATGCTTTGATTGGCTTAAAGCACCTAAGGCCTCAACACTGGGGCGAATAACGCCTAATACTCTTCTATTGGGTGCTAATCGGGGTAAGTCTCTCTGCTGAATGGTTCGCAAAGCTTTTGCAGAAGCAGTATTACAAGCCAAGATAACCAACTGACAGCCCATCGAAAATAACTTCTCAACTGCCTGAAGCGTATATTCGTAGATTACATCAAACGAACGCGTTCCATAGGGTGCTCTGGCATTATCTCCCAAATAAATAAAATCATATTCCGGCATATTATTTATCAACTCATCAAGAACTGTTAATCCCCCATAACCTGAATCAAAAACACCAATCGAACATTTAGAATTGGAAGCTGGACACGAACTATTTTTCATTGAAGCTCAAATAAATATTACCTAATAATACGCAAAAAGGTAGACCTTATCACTAAGCCTACCTTTTGAAATTTCATCATTTGCCTAAGCAAATTAATCGATCTACTGAATACCAAGCTTAGCTTTAACTAATGGCATAATGTCAATACTTGTTGCAGAATTGAATAATACAACACCTGTACTAAGATCCAACACATAAGTAAATCCGTTTTCTTCACCAACTTCCTTAATAGCTTGAGAAGCCTTGTCAAAAATTGGTTTCAACAACTCTTGTCTTGTAGTTTGAATTTTATTTTGTGCAAATTGATCAAAAGTTTGCATACGGTTCTGCAAATCCTGAATAGCTTTTTCTCTATCAGCACGAATTGCATCAGACAATGTTTCTCTTTCAGCAACATATGCCTCTACTAATTTTTGATATTCGGCCTGCATAGCCTTAATCTGTGTATCGAACTCCTTAGCCTTAGTTTCAATTTGCTTTTGCGCGGCATCCTTCTCTGGCATAATAGCTAAAAGCTTAGAAGAATCGATATGACCTAACTTAAGAGTCTGAGCAAAAGTATTAGCGCTAGTCAAAAGCACTACTGCTAACAAAGTAACTTTTAAAATTCTTTTCATTTGGTTTCTTTTTTAGATATGACGATGAATCAGATTTATAGATACTGAATTCAAACTCATAGTTTTATTGTTTATTTACTCTTATTCCTAATTTATAAAGAACCTTATCACTAAGATCAAATTTATTATTACTATAAATGATTGTTGGTCCATTAGCTTTATCAATAATCATTCCATAATTTCCAGCCTTGGCAATTTCTTTTATCGTATCGTAAATATCATCCTGAATAGGTCGAACTAAATCTTGTCTCTTTTTATAAAGCAAACCTTCTTGCCCAAAATACTTATTCTGCAATTTCTGCGCCAAAGCCTCCCGCTCAAGAATCTCTTTTTCCTTTTTTGTCTTCAGCTCTGGAGATAAAAACACCTGATCTTTACGTAATTTTGCATGCAAGCTCTTTATTTCAAGATAAACAGCCTCAATCTCAGATTGCCACTTTGCCGAACTTTCATTCAATTGATCTTGTGCCGACTTATAATCAGGCATGTGATCCAGAATATATGCTGTATCAACAAATCCATATCTCTGTTGTTGCGCTTTTAAACTTGAGCTCCCAAGTAAGAAAAAACTAAAAACACATATCAAATACTTCATCATAAACTTATTGAATTGAATGATCTTATGTATAGCTATTAAACTTCTGTTTTTTTGAAAGTACCGAATTTACTAATTATAAATTTAAAAGAAATACGAAAATCAAAATATTCTTATTATTTAAAATATGTTAAAACTGCTGACCAATTACGAAGTGAAACTGACTTCCATTCTCTCCAGGTCGAGCAGCCTCATCAAATCCATAAGCCCAATCGATTCCCAAAAGGCCAAACATTGGCAAGAAAATTCTCATACCTATACCTGCTGAACGCTTAACATTGAAAGGCTGAAAATCTTCAAATTCATACCAGGCGTTACCGGCCTCAGCAAAAGCTAAAGCGTAAATCGTAGCCGATTGACTTAAAGATAAAGGATAACGAACCTCTGCCGTAAATTTAGAATAAATATTACCTCCCAATCGTTGTCCGTTTGCTGCAATTGGAGTTAGTGTACCATTACCATACCCCCTAAGTCCAATATTATCACTCCCATACATCGAGTAACCTGACATACCATCACCACCAACTTCAAATCCTTCGAATGGTGAACGTTTATCTTTATTGAAATACCCTAAATAACCAAACTCAGCACCTGTGTATAAAACAAGTTTATCCGTTTTATTCAAAATAGGTGAGAACATTTTACCCTTAAAGACCCATTTATGATACTCAATCCATTTATGCTTCGTCTGCATATCCCTATCGCTATTCGTCAATCGAGAATAATTCACCCCATCAAATAAAGAATAAGGCGGAGTAATTTTCATACTTAGAGAAAATGTCGACCCACTTCGGGTATATAATGGATTATCAATAGAACTTCTCGATAGTGTAGTTGTAAAACTGAAGTTATTCGAAGTTCCATTAGAAATTAAATAATACTGCCAATTTTTCAATCGATAATTTTGATAACTCACTTCATTATACAAGGAGAAATAATCATCAGGCCATTTCAATCGTCTTGCCAAACCAACACTCATACCCAAAACCTCTTGTTGCTGATCGCTATTGGGTTGATTATAGTATTGTCCATATGAACGGCTATAGCCAGATTGCTTTGAATAGTAGAATGAAGTACTTAAAGATGTTGGTTTCTTACCTCCCAACCAAGGCTCAACAAATGAAATACTATAAGAACTATAATACGACCCATTAGTTTGAGCACGAATACTTAACGTTTGACCATCGCCCGTTGGCAGTGGGCTCCAGGCCTCCTTATTAAACATATTACGCATGGAGAAATTTGAAAACTTCAAACCAACAGTACCGATAATCATACCAGCTCCCCAACCTCCGGAAAGTTCAATTTGGTCGTTCGCTTTTTCTTCCAACTCATAAGTAATATCAACCTTACCACTTTCAGGTTTAGGCTTAATATCCGGATTTATTGCCTCAGGATCGAAATGCCCCAATTGAGCCAACTCTCGAACTGAACGAATAATATCTTTCTTACTGAATAACTCTCCTGGATAGGTATACAATTCGCGACGTGCAACGTGTTCGTGAGTTTTCGTATTCCCTTTGATGTTTACTCTATCAATATAGGCTTGTTTTCCCTCAACAATTCGCATTTCAATATTGATTGAATCCGTACCAACAACTGTTTCGACAGGATTAACATTGAAGAACAAATATCCATTATCCAAATAAAGATTACTTACAGCATCATCCTCAGTTGTCAAACGCTTATCAAGCAAGGTTTTATTATAAGTATCACCCTTTTTCAATTTCAAAACCTGATCAAGGATAAATGAATTATAAACGGTATTCCCTACCCAAGTTACATCATTGAAATAATAACGATTCCCTTCTTTATATTTTAAGTAAATATCAACACGATCATCAGCAACCTTTACGACACTATCCGAGATAATTAAAGCATCACGAAATCCTTTTTCATTAAATTTCTCAATCAAGGTGATTTTATCTTCATCCCACTTCTCCTCAATATATTTGGATGATTTCAAGAAATTTTTGAATCTCTTTTCCTTTGTGTTTTTAATGAACTTTTTGATTTTATTCGTCGTGAAGGCATTATTACCCTCAACAAAAATATTTCTAACTTTAATCTTATTACTTCTATCAACAATAATATCCAGAATTACACTATTTTCCTCATCAGTGGCATCACGCTGAACAATATTTACATTAGTATTGTAATAACCTTTTTCCTTAAAATAATCCTTAACAACAATCTCTGTATTATTAATCAAGAAATCAGTTACCTGAATTCCCTTCATCAACTTCAACTTTTCCTTAAGCTTTGTTGTTTCACTTTTTGATAGCCCACCATAATTTACACTATACAAGCGAGGACGCTCCTGAAGATGAATATTCAGAAATATCTTTTTTCCAATAAGTTTGGTCGCTGTAATATTGATATCAGAGAATAAACCTTGCTTGTATAGCTTTTGAATCCCTTTTGTGATTTGTTCACCCGGAACATCAATTTGTTCACCAGCTTTCAATCCTGCTATTCGAATCAAAACATCACTTTCGAGATGCTTAATACCGGAAACAGTGACACCACCAATTTCATATTTTTTAGGGGAAGCATAATCCACCGTTGGGTTATAAATAGTATCGGCTTCTTGTGCTAAAGTACTCAAACTTATAAGAAGAGAAAAGAGGAAAGTTAATCGCTTAATCATTATCTAATTGAATAGTTAATTCTTACTTATTATTTACTTGCTCACTAATTTTACCAAAACGTCTTTCTCTATTTTGATAGTCCAAAATGGCTTTACACAACTCCTCTTTATTGAAGTCGGGCCAAAACAATTCTGCAAAATAGAATTCAGAGTAGGCAATTTGCCACAACAAAAAATTACTAATTCGATACTCACCACTGGTACGAATTACCAATTCAGGATCAGGGATTCCTTTTGTTGTCAGATAATTTTCAAATAAAGATGCGTCGATCTCTTCAATTGAAAGTTCACCATTTTTCGTCTTAAGAGCTATTTGCTTTACTGCATCAACAATTTCCCATCGTGCACTATAGCTTAATGCCAAAACCAAAGTTAAGCCTGTATTAACTCCAGTCTTCTCAATTGTTCCTTCTAACTTTGACCTGACATCATCAGGTAAAGTTCCGAGATCGCCAATTGCTTTTAATCTTACATTGTTTTTCATGAGAGTTGGGGTCTCATGCTCAATGGCATCAACAAGCAACGACATTAAACTTAAAACCTCATCTTGGGGTCGATTCCAATTCTCGGTAGAAAAAGCATAAAGTGTGAGATAAGATATACCAAGTTCAGCGGCCCCCTCTACTGTTTGTCGAACAGCTTCAACGCCATTCTGATGACCAACAATTCGATGCTCGCCTCTCGCCTTTGCCCATCTTCCATTACCATCCATAATAATGGCGATATGCTTGGGTAATCTATCCTTTATAATCTTATCTGTAATCAACATATATTATTTTACTATTCTATCGTATGCATGACATTCCAAATCATTAAAGAGTTGCAATGTTAAGGTTACACCTAAAAATGATATCCAATCATCATTGTGAAACTTATTGGCAATATTCAATTTATTTGGATCACTCAATCCATCCAAATCATCGGTAAAACTTTTCTTGAACGCCCACTCAACAGCAGCAGTCCAGCGTTTCCCAATTAGATATTTACAACCTACTCCCATAGGAATAGCGAATGATGAAGTCGTACTACTAGATGATATATACGACAGGCCACTTGTAATATAGGGCGAAAAACGTTTAGCCCGACTTGACAATGGCACTAAGAACGGTTGAAAATTGAACTCCACTTGAAGAGAAAAATCAACCAACTCTGTTTCAAAAGAGGCTGCTCTCGATTGTTGATACTTATTATCAAAATCCAAATCATTGCCTTTTAAACTACCAAAACTTAAACTCGTTCTCAAAGCATACCTTGGTCCCATATTATAACGGTACATAAAACCAATCGATGGTGTACTTGAATAAAGCTGCTTATTGGGGTTAATATCTCCCAGATAATAGTTGGCCCCTACAATAATACCTGCATCAGATGAATTCTGAGCGTAGATTGAATGGCCAACAAAAAAGAATAATATCCCTAAAATAAATCTGTTCATGAAAACCTGTTTATATAACTTAATTCTTCTTATTCGAACATAAGATGCGCTAAGTATTGAATATTATTCAATCATAAGCTACAAAAGTAGCATATAATCTGAAAAAACCTCGGGTCTTAACAAAAATTAACCGCGACTTACAAATATTTTCATCACCCCCTAAATACTAGCTAATTGCGCTTATCAACTCCCCACATTAACTTGTTTCGAAGTGTACTATAAAAAGAATGTGTTTTTAATTTTAAGACCTTAATTTTAAAATCTGCTTTACTTATTTTTAATTCATTTAAGGCTTCAAAACTAACCGATCGTGAATCTAAAGAAGCCAGATAACTATCACTTCTCCCTTCAACTTTCAGCGTTATTTCCTGATGGTTTGGCACAACAATAGGGCGAACAGTTAGATTATGGGGAGAAATAGGAGAAATAACAAAATTTTGTGTATTGGGGATCACAATGGGACCTCCTACACTAAGCGAATAAGCTGTAGAACCTGTTGGTGTCGCAATTATCAATCCGTCTGCCCAATATGAATTCAAATATTCATCATCAATATAAGTATGAATCGTGATCATGGATGCTGAATCCTTCTTGTGAACTGTAAATTCATTCAAAGCATAATTAAAATCTTTGAATAAGCCATTATCCCCTACCTGAACCTTAAGCAGTGTTCTTTCCTCTATCGTATAATTACCTTCAAAAATGTCGGCGATTGCAGCCGGTATTTCATCACGGGCAATATCAGCCATAAACCCCAAACGTCCACTATTTACACCCACAATTGGAATCCCGGAATCTTGTACCAAACTTACGGCATTAAGAAATGTCCCGTCTCCTCCAATACTAAAGAAAAAATCAACTCTTTTGTCCAAATCGACATGCTGAGTAAAAAACTCATCCACATCAGGAGTAAAATTCAATTCCTCAACAATTGAATCGTAAAAAGGACGGTAGATACAAAGTTCGATCTTGTGAGAATTGAACTCGTCTAAAATTAATTTAAAGCTATCTAGAAAATCTTCACTAAACTGCTTCCCAAACAGGGCTACCTTCATGTTGTTTTATAATAAGTGAGTGTTTGATATAAGTGGATATAACTAAGGCTCAACATCCAATTTCAAATAAACAATAACGTATATTGCTATTTATTCACAAATATAAGGGAATAGAGCAGCCAAACAAGAGCAAGAGCCTTTTGAATGACACAAAATTACGTATTCAGAAATTTCATAAAGGCATTATAACGATCGAAAAGCAACTCTTGCATATCATCATCTCTTAAATAGGATGATTTGATGGTATAATCGTAACGATGGAAGGTCTGGATAATAGATGTCAGGTTTGTTTTATTAATCTTCAGCGTCAGCTCTATTTTTCGGGAAGTATCAGATGACTTCACATAGAGACTCAAAATTTTGGCATCATTCCCTTCTACAATCTGAGCGATCTCGCTCAAAGAATAATCAATCGAATTTAATTCCAAAACAATAACACCCCCGGGTTCGCTAACAGCAAAAATTTTATCGACATACTGCATCAAATCACCTAAAGTAATCAAACCCAAATAGGTGCCGTCATCCAAAAGAACAGGAATCACCGTCAGTTTTAAATGCGACACCTTATCGATGACATCATAAATATGCTGATTCTGAGTAACAAATGGACTGAATAAGGATAACTTTTGTTTTCCTATAGGAGCTTCAACCTGATTTAAATCGTAGATATCATTATCAGATAAAAGGCCGATAAATTCATCGCCTCTCACTATGGGCAGGTGAGAAACCTTAAATATTTCCATCCAATTAAGAGCCTGAAGACCCGTATCAGATTCGCGCAAAACCGGAACAACATCAGAAATTAAATCTTTTGCAATCATATTAGGTTTTTTTTCAAGGAAATACTTCTAATTTTGCTTTTCAACAAAACAAACAATAGTATAAATTTTGAGTTTCATTTCTGACAACTCAATCATTCTTACATAAAATGACTAGACTTAGTGTAAATATAAACAAAATTGCAACATTAAGAAACGCCAGAGGCGGCAATACGCCGAATGTTTGCAAAATGGCAACAGACTGTGAAAGATTTGGTGCTGAAGGCATCACGGTACACCCTCGACCAGATGAACGTCACATCCGCTATCAGGATGTATTGGATCTTAAAAAGATTGTTACGACTGAATTCAATATTGAAGGCTACCCAAACAAAGAATTTATTGATTTAGTGCTAAGTGTGGTTCCTGAACAAGTTACTCTTGTTCCTGATCCGCCGGAAGCATTGACTTCAAACGCTGGCTGGGATACGGTTACCCATAAAGATTTTTTAATTGAAGTAATTTCGAAATTCAAAGCTGCTGGCATCAGAACCTCTATTTTTGTTGATACAGATCTTAAAAATGTAGAAGGAGCCAAAGCTACCGGAACCGATCGTATTGAACTGTACACCGAACCTTTTGCAACAGATTATCCTAAAAATCCCGAGGAATCTGTTCGAGCTTTTGCAATTGCTGCAGAAAAAGCACACGAATTAGGATTAGGCATTAACGCAGGGCACGATTTAAGTCTTGAAAACTTAAAGTTTTTCAACGAAAACGTACCGAATTTAGCTGAAGTTTCAATCGGACATGCATTGGTTGCTGACGCTTTATATTTTGGAATGGAGAACACCATTCAAATGTACAAGCGCCAACTAAAATAAAACAGACTTGTTTGATGCGGCATTGTGATAATTCCGCATCAAACATTTTATCTCATCTATTAATTCCCATGAAACTCAATTATAAGAAACTTGGTGAAGGTCCTGCCCTAATAATCGTACATGGTTTGTATGGCAGCCTGGATAATTGGCTAAGCATCGCCAAAGAATTGTCTCAACATTTCGAAGTGTTTTTAATTGATCAACGAAATCATGGCAATTCGCCTCACTCCGACTCTCACAGCTATACCGATCTCAAAAACGATCTTCTGGAATTTATGGATGATCAGAATATTGAAAAGGCTGTGCTACTTGGTCATTCGATGGGGGGTAAAACTGTGATGTTTTTTGCCATCGACCATCCCGAAAGGGTTAGCAACCTGGTTGTCGTTGATATTGCGCCCAAAAACTACAGCAAAATATCGGATTACACGCCTCAAACTATTAACCACGAACACATTGTTTCTGTCATTCTCAATCTTGATTTAAGTTTATTTAAATCAAGAACTGAAATCAATCATGAACTTGCCAATCACATCAAGAGTGAAAAGGTTAGACAGTTTCTTTTGAAAAACCTCAAACGAAAGGACGATAAAAGTTTTGGTTGGAAATTGAATATCGAAACAATTAGCCAATACCTGCCGCAAATAATGGATGGGATTGATGAAAGTTCGTTTATGAAAGGAAAAGGAATTACCGGCTTTCCGGTTCTGTTCATTCGTGGAGAAGAATCGAATTATATATGCGATGATGATCACAAAAAGATTCGCACAATATTTCCCTACGCTGAAATCACCAGCATTCCTAAAGCTGGCCATTGGGTACATGCCGAGCAGCCCGATTTGTTAATTAAAACAGTGAACTATTTTATTTTGGAGTAGTTCATCGAAAAACATAAAAGAGCCGGATAGAATTAAATTCTACCCGGCTCTTTAGATTTTAGGTCCGGAACCTGATTAAGACCAGATTATAGGATAAGAATAAACAGTCTTAGCTTGAATATTATAATCTTCATGTTTCGATGTAGATGGGTTAATTCCATCTTCATATTTAACACCATTAATTCTTACCTTGTATTGCTTATCAGCTTCTAACTCATCAAGAGATTCAAATTCTGAATCAACATTCTTATCAATTTGAATTTCCATCACATCGTTAGCCTGAGCGGAAAGAGAACGACTTCTAAATAGGATTTTTCCGTTTAGGTCAAGTATTTCAACGTAGTAATAAATATTACTTTCATCAAGAGCGGTCCATTTTACAACATGAGTCCCTTGATTATAGTCTTGCTCATTTTTTAGTGAACCAATCGTTTTATCATCGTTCACATCAGTTAATTTAATCTCTAAACCATTATCCAACTTTAAATAAAACTTGGCATCATCGTTTTCAGGAAATGTTTCCGATGTTAAACTATTAATACCGACTTTGTCCAACACAAACACAGGCTCTGTACCTTCAACAACTTTTGTCAATTCAAGCTTCTGGCCTGATTTCAACAACAATTTAGCTTTCTCAATGCTTTTCCCTGCAACTCTACATTGCAGATATCTGCTCACATCACCACTCGTATTTATTGAGTTTACAACAAATGCATCAGCAGTAATATCATTGACAACCGGAATGTTAGTCGTGCAAGTTAATTTACGTCTGTTATCAGCACTCAAAACTAAATTTTGAGCATTGGTTCCTTTTTGTAAAAACCAATCAATAGCTTCCCCATTACCAAATGTGTTATCTTTTATAACAAGTTTTTTCTCGTCAAGACTCCAGGTTCCCACTTCCTCTTCCTCACGTCCACCATACTCTTGCTTAATCAGATCTCCATCTCTTTCGAACCAATAAACAATTAAATCATCATCCTGACTGTAATCATCTGAAACAAAATCATTAGCGAACCAATATTTATCTGTCAAATCATTTTTTTCGAAATTAATCTCAACATCTCCTCCTCCACTACTTCCCCCACAGGAAGTCATAACTATTGAAAGTGCAGAAACGGCAAGAATGCCAATACCTTTAAATCCTATTTTTTTCATCGTTCTATTCTAAAATTTTAGCTTTTAAACTAAGACTGATTTCAATTCTATTATTTTAAACACGAAACTAAGCAAAATATTGCACAGATTATGATTCTAAATTAAAACCCTTTCGAAATTTATTTGAGGTATTAAATCTTCACCTTTGTACCGAAGAATCAGCTGAGCCGTTGCCAAAATATCTTTCTCACAATAAATAGCAATCCGTTCCAAGTCGTTCTCTTCCCAATACACCTTACCTACCATCGATCCATCAATATCATCCTTTGGAGTGGGAATATTGAAAATTTCACACAATAGAGCCAATGAGGTATAATGCTTATAATCACCAAATTTCCACAACTCCATTGTGTCCAAAAATTTGATTTCCCAAGGTTTTTTCCCCGCTATATTTAAGGCTTTAGGTAGTTTCAATCCATTTATCAACATGCGACGTGCGATATAGGGAAAATCGAATTCTTTACCATTGTGCGCACACAAATTGCGAGAAGGTTTGGTACAAAATCGATCGAGCATTTGTCCAAATTCAGCTAGCAGCTCTTTTTCATCATGACCGTAATAGGATTTGACCTTAAAAAACTTCTCTGTCCCTTTTCTTACGATTACGCCAGTCGAAATACAAACGATTTTCCCAAACTCAGAATAAATCCCGGCTCTGTCATAAACATCAGAAGCGGATTCCTCTTCGTTTCTAAAATAATTCGATTTCTTCTCCCATAAGTCTTGCAACTTAGGGCTGATCTTATCAAAATTAGCCTCTCCTGACACCGTTTCGATATCAATAAAAAGTAAATCTTCTAATTTAACACCATCAAGCATAAGCAATAATTTATCATAAATGAAAATTAAATCTATAAAAAAAGGAGATCATTACAAAATCTCCTCCCTAAACGATATCTTTTGAGATCTTATTAAATACTCACTTTCAGATTCTTTTGGATAAACTGAGTCAAAATATCAATCGCCACATGATTATTACCACCCTGAGGAACAATGATATCTGCATAACGTTTGGTTGGCTCAATAAATTGCAAATGCATCGGCTTAAGCGTATCCTCATATCGGTTTAAAACCACATCAACTGAACGACCACGCTCAACAATATCACGCTTAATCACTCGATTCAATCTGTCATCAGCATCGCAGTCGACAAAAACTTTGATATCCATCAGGTCGCGCAGCTCGGGTTGAGTTAAAGCCAAAATACCCTCAATGATAACCACTTCGGTTGGCTCAACACGAACGGTTTCTTCAGAACGTGTGCAAGTTAGATAGGAATAAATAGGTTGATCGATTGCCTTACCATCTTTCAATTGCTTTAAGTGTGCTTGCAACAATTCAAATTCAATTGAGTTTGGATGGTCAAAATTAATTTTCTGACGCTCTTCCAATGGTAGGTGACTACTGTCACGGTAATAGGAATCTTGAGGTAACACAGCAACCTCGCCCTTAGGTAAACGATCAATTATCTTTCTCACAACGGTCGTTTTACCCGAACCTGTGCCTCCAGCTATTCCAATTATTAACATGCGAAATGGTATTTAAATCAAATATTATAAATTTGCACTAATTTTGCAGTGCAAAGATACAAATTTTATGCTGAGTTTTTAATTCAAGCCTGGTTGCTAATGGATACAATTCCATCAGATATCAAATTCATTTGACAGATTGAAGTAACTAAAATTACCAGCAAGTTAAATATATCATCGTATTAGATCAGACACGTTTAGTCTAAGCCAAATATTCCAAAATAGTCTTTATGAACTTATATCCTTTAAAATTCACACCTATTCCAAAAGAAAAAATTTGGGGTGGGAATCGCTTAAATTCAATTCTAAATAAAGAATTCAACCCTGATAATCAAACAGGTGAAAGTTGGGAAATTTCAGGTTTGGAAGATGATATTTCTGTTGTGAAAAATGGCTTCCTTGAGGGAAACGATTTGGAGGAACTGATAGAAGTTTATATGGGAGAATTGGTAGGCGATAAAGTTTATGACCAATTCGGTATCGAGTTTCCACTCTTGATTAAATTTATTGATGCCAGCGAGAATTTATCCGTACAAGTTCACCCTGACAATGACTTTGCAATTGAAAAGCATAAGGCTTATGGGAAAACTGAGATGTGGTATATTATTGAAGCTGAAAAAAATGCAGAGCTTTTCATTGGTTTCAATCAAACCATGAATAAAAACCTGTTCCTTGATGCCATTCAAAATGGAAATTTGCCTGAGTTGATCAATACTGAAAAAGTTGAATCAGATACCTGCTATTTAATTCCTGCCGGCAGAATTCATGCCATTGGCAAAGGCGTTCTTTTAGCAGAAATCCAACAAACATCGGATATTAACTATCGAATTTACGATTGGGACAGACGTGATGCAGACGGAAATACCAGAGAACTTCATCTCGATTTTGCCAAAGAAGCCCTGGACTACAATTATGAGAAAAAACACAAAACAGACTTTGAGCATAAGATGAATGCAACATCCGAGCTTGTGAAATGTCCTTTTTTCTCAACAAACATCCTGGAATTCAACAAAACGATTGAGAAAGATTACTTCCATCTTGATTCATTTGTTATTTATATTTGTTTAGATGGCGAGTGTGAGATTCAATATGATGATGAAGAAACGGTTTCATTGACAAAAGGAGAAACCGTTTTGATTCCAGCCAGTTTAAAAAATCTGACTTTAGCACCTAAACAAGACACCAAACTTATCGAAGTCTTTATTCAGTAATCTAAATTCAGTTTACACAGTAAAAAACAGGCTCTCTTCATCAAAATATAAAGGTCAATCAATATAATGACACTCAATATTTCGATTAAGCAAGTTTCTGATTAACTTTGCCCAGCAAAAAAAATATAAAACATGAAGGTCAATACAGCCGAATTTATAATCTCGAATAGCGAAGTAAAAAAATGCCCCAAAGCGAATATGCCGGAGTATGCTTTTATTGGACGTTCGAATGTTGGGAAATCATCCCTGATTAACATGCTAACGAATCACAAGAGTTTAGCTAAAATTTCAGGAAAACCAGGAAAAACCCAACTGATCAACCATTTCTTGATTAATAAAGAATGGTACTTGGTCGACCTTCCCGGATATGGTTATGCCAAAGTTTCAAAAAACTTACGCAGTGGTTTCAGTAAAATCATCTATAGCTATATCGAAAGCCGTGAAAATTTAGTTAACCTATTTGTTTTGGTTGATTCACGTCACGATGCACAACAAATCGACCTTAACTTTATGGAATGGTTGAATGTAAACGGTATTGCTTTTTCCATCATTTTCACGAAAGCCGATAAGCTTACAAAAAAGAAACTGGCTGATAACATTGAAGCATACAAAAAACAAATGCTGGTAAGATGGGAAGAAATGCCTCCTTATATTATCAGTTCCTCTTCATCCGGAATGGGACAAGAAGAGATTTTAAATTTTATCGAAGAAACCAATAAGATTGTCAGCTTCTAAAAAATACAAGCAAAGAAGATTTCCCTCCGAAATCTTCTTTTTTCATTATAAGCCCCAATCAATTAACTCGTTCAAATACAAGAGTACAAATACAACATTTGCACTCCATTTTTTATTAAAAACTAGTTTATATTCTTAAATTTGCACCATCATTATTTTAGTGCAGTTATAAAGAATTTAATCAATTCAATAAACAGTGTACTAGAGTCACTTACAACATCAGTAAAACAGCCAACTTATGAATGCCCCAATTAAAATTTTTGCAGGTTCAAAGAGTGAAAAATTAGCAGCCGAAATTGCTAAAGCAGCCGGATTAGAAGTCGGTAACTCAAGTATCATCAACTTTAGTGATGGTGAATTTGAAGTTGCTTTCGAAGAGACCGTTCGTGGATCACATGTATTTATCGTTCAGTCTACTGTTCCTCCTGCTGACAACTTAATGGAACTTTTAATGATGATTGATGCTGCCAAAAGAGCATCTGCTTATAAAGTTTGTGCCGTAATGCCATATTTCGGGTTTGCTCGTCAGGACAGAAAAGATCGTCCCAGAGTAGCTATCGGGGCAAAACTAGTAGCCAACCTATTAATGGCTGCAGGCGTAGACCGTGTTATGACAATGGACTTACATGCTGATCAAATTCAAGGATTCTTTGACATCCCGGTTGATCACCTTTATGGTTCATCGGTATTATTACCTCACATTAAGGAATTAAATCTTGAGAATCTTGTCATTGCTTCTCCGGATATGGGAGGTAGTAAACGAGCAAATGCCTATGCCAAGTATTTAAATGCTGGCCTTGCCATTTGTCACAAAAGAAGAGAAAAAGCGAATGTAGTTGGTGAAATGACTGCTATTGGTGATGTAGATGGCAAAAATGTTGTTATTGTGGACGACATGATTGATACTGCAGGAACCATTGCAAAAGCTGCCGACATGCTAAAAGAAAAAGGAGCGCTAAGCGTTAGAGCTATTGCTTCACACGCTGTTCTTTCTGGTCCGGCAAACGAAAGAATCGATGCATCTTCGCTTGTAGAGGTTATTTTCACCGATTCTATCCAATTGGATGGTGTTTCTTCTAAGATTAAAACACTAACAATTGCTGATATTTTCGCAAAAACAATCCTTAATGTTTATAATAACGAGTCAATTAGCTCGAACTTTATTATTTAATTGATATATTTGCGGCGAATTTTGGTAAAACTATTTATAATCGTGTGATGGGATATGACTTGAGCCTACTTACCAAAGGCGATGAAATTTGTATTGAGTAACACAGCAAAAAAAGTAAAATGAAAACTTTAGAATTAAAAGGTTCATTAAGAACAGATCTAGGAAAAAAAGCAACTAAAGCTTTGCGTAGAGCAGAATTAGTTCCTTGCGAACTTTACGGTGGTGAAGAAAACATTCACTTTTCTGTACAAGAAAAAGATCTTAAAAAATTGCTTTTCACTCCTGAGGTGTATATTGTAAAATTCGATGTTGAAGGAAAAGTATTTACTTCAGTAATGAGAGAAGTTCAGTACCACCCAGTAACTGATAAGCCACTTCACGTTGATTTCTTCCAGGTAACTGAAGATAAAGCATTCGAAGTTGAAGTACCTATCAAAGTTGAAGGTTTCGCAGTTGGTGTACAGTCAGGTGGTAAGCTTGCAGTAAACCTTAGAAAACTTAAGGTAAAAGCATTGATGAAAGATCTTCCTGAAGCTCTTCCAATTAATGTTACTGAGTTGGGATTAGGAAAAAGTATCCAGGTTGGTGCTTTAAACTATGAAAATTTAGAATTATTGAACGCTAAAAATGCTGTTGTTGTTCAGGTAAAACTTACCAGAGCTGCTCGTGCTGCTGCAATGGCTGCACAAGGCAAATAAGCATTGTCAAAAGCATACTGATAGAAATATCGGTGAAAATACAAGCTCCCAAGCCATTGCGCTTGGGAGTTTTATTTTTGGAACCAACTTATATTTACGTTCACAATAAAATGGAACGAACTTATAACTCTAGCATAATAGATAAAAACTATTGATTAAATTGGCCTTTATTCTCCTTACAAATTACGAGTAACATGTTTAAATGTATTAAAAATTTATTCTTGGGAAATAAAGCCAATGACTCTGAAAAAAACGCTAATATGAAGTACTTAATTGTCGGACTCGGAAATATTGGACCTGAATATTATCACACCCGTCACAATGTTGGTTTTAGAATTTTAGATGCTTTGGCTGA
Source organism: Ancylomarina subtilis (assembly GCF_004217115.1). Classification (NCBI taxonomy): domain Bacteria; kingdom Pseudomonadati; phylum Bacteroidota; class Bacteroidia; order Marinilabiliales; family Marinifilaceae; genus Ancylomarina; species Ancylomarina subtilis. The sequence goes on from NZ_SHKN01000001.1 coordinate 1,958,450, forward strand.
AATGGCCAAAATTGAGTTTAAAGATGGCCGATATGGAGCCATTGCAGAATATAAATTCAAGGGGCGTCAGTATATTCTGGTGAAACCAAGCACCTACATGAATTTAAGTGGTAAGGCTGTAAACTATTGGCTACAAAAAGAAAATATTCCTGTTGAGAACATGATGATTTTGGTTGACGATTTGGCGCTTCCATTCGGAACTCTTCGCTTACGTCCCAAGGGAAGTGATGCGGGACATAATGGATTGAAACACATCAACGAAACCTTAGGCCATCAAAACTATACCCGATTACGTTTTGGTATTGGATCTGATTTCAGCAAAGGCAAACAAATTGATTACGTCCTTGGCAAATGGTCAGAAGAAGAGCTTGAAAAACTACCCGAGCTTTATAAAATCTGTATCAACATGATTAAGGGAATAAGCACGATAGGTGTGCAACGCACCATGACGGCTTACAACACAAAAAAAGAGCCTAAAAAAGCGAACAACGAGTCTGCCCAATAAGGCTTAAAATTAGACCTAATTATCTCAGAATTGAAAGTACACTATGAACGATAAGGTAAGAATTGACAAATGGCTATGGGCTGTTCGTATTTTCAAAACGCGAAGCATGGCGGCCGAAGCTTGTAAAAAAGGGAAAGTTACTATTGAGGGGGTTACCATTAAACCATCCCGTGAGGTGAAACAAGGCGAAGTGATCAATTTAAGAGTTCCTCCTATTACCCGATCATATAAAGTTCTTGCAATTTCGGGCAAGCGAATGTCTGCAAAACTAGCCGTCGATTTTGTGAAAGATGTAACAGCTCAGGATCAACTCAATTTGCTGGATGCAACTAAAAACTTTGGCTTCGAAAAAAGGGACCGAAGTATTGGCAGACCCACCAAGCATGACAGACGAATGATTGACAAGCTTAAAGGAAATGAATAAACGAATATTCGAAACGATTTAATAAAAGAAATTCCAAAGATGATTATAGCACAAGAAAAAAGAAAGACCAATTTAGCTGAATATATTCTTTACATGTGGCAAATTGAGGACTTGATTAGAGCTTATAAATTTGACATTAACTTGATTTCAGAAGCCGTTCTTAAACATTTCAATCAACCTGAAGAAAAACAAACTGAGATTAGGGACTGGTATGAAAACCTAATCGAGATGATGAAAATTGAAAAGATCGAAGAAAAAGGTCACCTTCAAATCATCAAGAACAATATAAACGAGCTATTCGATTTCCACTTGCACTTACTTAATAACAAAAAGGATACGACCTATATTGCTTTGTTTCAAAAGTCGGCTGGTCATATTGCCGAATTCAGAAGCAAATCGCAAGCAACGGATGAGAATAATGATATCGAACTGTGCCTGACAGCCCTTTATGGTATTCTATTGCTGCGCCTTCAGAAAAAGGAAGTTTCAAAAGATACGCTTGCGGCGGTGAGTTCTTTTAGCGAAATGATAGCGACACTAACAGCTAAATACAAGGCTTTCGAAGAGGATAAAGACTAAATAACTGAGAATAGAGACAAAACATGCTACAAGACAAATACAAAAACTGGCTTTTACTCCTATTGGTTTCTTTTATTTGGGGCAGCCCCTATATTCTGAGAGAAATCGCACTTAAAAGTTTCACGCACAGTCAGGTTGCTGCATTTCAGGTTTTCTTATCCTTCGTTTTGTTTCTGCCACTCATATTTAAAAATTTCAATAAACTCAATAAAGAAAATATAGGGCCCTTATTGCTTTCCGGCATAGCCGGAAACATAGGCCCTTCATTCTTCTTTGCCAAGGCTCAAACCCTCATCAATTCATCAACAGCCGGCATGCTCAATGCCATGCTGCCAAGTATCACTCTTATTCTTGCAATTTTACTTTTCAAGAGCAAGTCGAATCGCAATATGCTTTTAGGAATCAGTCTGGGTTTAATAGGATCTTGCATCATAGCCCTTACGGGAGATTCCTTTGGCAGCACACAGATAATGGGCGTATTTTATGTGTTTATGGCGATTCTTTCGGTTGCAGTTAGTATCAATTTAATCAGTTTTGCTTTGCTTAAACTAAACGGTATTGAAATTGCATCACTGGCCTTTCTATTTGTAGGTCCAATGGCTGGTATTTTCCTTTTAACTACCGATTTGCAAACGGCTGTTCATTCTGATAATTTCACACAAAGTGCAGCGATGCTTGCTTTATTAGCTGTTTTAACCTTTTTTGGCGTCATCTTCTATAACCAATTGATAAAACGATCGTCACATGTTTTTGCTGCATCCATAGCCTATCTCATTCCTGTTGTCGCTTTATTTTGGGGCATTACTATTGGAGGTGATCAAATTACCATCAGTCAAATTCTAGCTATTTGCCTCATACTTGTGGGCGTTAATCTGACACATCGATAAACCCTTCAACTTTTTCTACAAAAAAACTTTATTGCCCTGTACACAAATAGAATACCCAGGATAATTAGAATAGGTGTTTTTAAGTATTCAAATCCGGAGTAAACCAAAGGAGAGCCAACATCGATAAATAAAAAGAAATCTCTGAATAAGTCTTGAGTTTCATGATTGCTGTGTATTAAATCAAAACATGGGCTTTCTAATACATTAGATAAGGCAACTCCTTGCTCTAACGCTTCCCCTTTCTTAATGATTTTCTATTTGCTATTACAAGTAAAAGAGCCGTGACACCACCAACAATTATGGATCTTATAATTTCTGATTTTAAAGCCCCTCTTGTATCATTAAAAATCATATCCGATAAGTATTCTACACCGAAATATGAAACACTTAGAAATACTCCAAAAAACAAAAATGCTATAATTATTTTTTTCATAGGATTAAATTTCAACAATTGAACCTGAGTGCATAACTAATAATACAAAGCCGGAAAAGAGAGCCCCTCATGATTGGGATAAATCCCATCAGAAAAGCTCTCCAACCGACCAACTAACTAAATTTATTTAAAATCATTATATCAGATAAAAACAATGATTATTAACTGTATACTCAATTATAAAAGTTATAAACAATAGTGATATATACTCTCCGAGTTAAATCGGAGAGCTCTTTTGAAATAATATGTGTACTGTATCCCCAATAGATAGAATAAAAGCCTACCAGAAGCTTCCCATATATTCGATTTGATTCTCTGGATGAGCCACATTGTAGAATATACAATCGTAGTGAACAGAACCCGTATCCAGAGTTATAACATCACAACCAATCATCCATCCCTGCTCGTCGAAAATTAAGTCGAACAGTTTTGCAAGATGAGCATCATTAGCAATCTTATCAGCAGCTCCATCAATTTCGGTCACAACATCACCATTGCGTTCAAATATGATATGGTTTTCCCCCTCTTTGATCATCTTAATAGGAAGAAAAGCGGATACTTTATTATAATTTTCATCATATTGTTCGAATACGACTCCTGCACCTAAATCCTGACCTTCGGGAGAAACATATTTATTCTTAATTTTAACACTATTCAATCGAGGTGCTTCGTAGCTATACATATGATCATTCATAATGTCAGCCAGTGGACCATGACACCCCCATGGGTCAAGCATCAAGCAGTAATCACGACTGAAGAAATCATCAATAAACAAATCGACAATGCCTGGTGTTGCAATGAGAGGCAGATCAGCAGGTAAAATTCGACCTGTAATTCCCTCATCAGCAATCATCCATTCATCATTACTCTCATTATACACAAGCTTGCTAATGCTATCCTGCCCAATAACTAAAGGATCAGAAAAAAGAATACCCTCGTTTGTGAAAATATAACCTGCAGCATTAGTTCTAGTTCTTACCCCATCTACAACATATCTAAATTCGTAGAACATTTCTTTTAAACTTTCTTCGAAATACTGTGCATATGGAGGGGTAGTTATCTGAACATAAAGAGGTGCTTCTGCTGAGGCATTTGCAACACCCTCTGTTATTTCTAAAAAGAAAAAGTTTTTAGAATTCGACTCCAAGAAATTTTCACTGGCTTCGGCAATAACAGACACATCAGCATCCTTTTCATTTGCTTTTTCCAATACCAATTGATTTTCAAAAGCCTTCCCTTGAAAATATAGTTTTCCATCATCTTCCTTCATGAAAATATATTCCATTTCGGCACCATAACCATTAGGGTTGTTAGGGAAGCTAGTAGGATTAACCAACCAAAAAAAGATAGGATTGGGTGTGACAAAACTTAAAGTTGTACCCATCTGCTGACCAATAGCATATTCAGAATCGGCACTGCCACTTCGCGATGAAATAGTCACAACACCATCGTCAGCAGCTTCATTTTTGGTAAATTTGAAAACGAAAAAATCCCCAAGAATAGGCTTTTCATTATCAAGATTGTCTTCGTTAAGAATCATAGTAGTTTTCCAACCAAATTCTGATTCGCATAAAAGGCGATTTAATTCGCTATTCGCCTCTGCTTTCCTTTCTGTGGGTGTTTTATCAAATGCATACTCAAAATCGTCATCGCATGATGAGAAGATGGCAAGCATTGCAAAAACATATATTAATAATCTTTTCATAGCTTTAAATTTTAAAAGGTTAAGTTATTAACAGCCGTCTCAATTCTTTTTTGCAGGCTGTATAAATCAATCCCCCATTTTTCTTTGTAATAGGTCGTCACAATATCCACTTTGGCAGTAAACTTATCGTAGCCTTCTTTCCCCTCAGGAGTTAGCACCATTATAGATTGCCAATTCTCATCATACTCTGTGGTAACGGCCCAGGAATACAAATAGGCTTCCCATTCCGACAAATAAACATCACCCTTTTCAGTAGTTAGATTGCCTTGTTCATCTTTCAACTGTGTATTATAAAGTTTTGGCTCATTGCTGTATTTCACCTTATCGAGCATGGCTGCCACAATCTCCACAAAATCCTCATTCTCATTCAACATCGAATATGGGGTAATGAAGCACTGGTAAGACCTACTTTGTCAAGGAAATTTCTAGGCAACTTATATTCCAATGAAATTTCCTTTAATCTGATAAAATCACCCTTTGCTACTCTCTGATCTGAGAAATTGAAGGCATTATAGGTCGATTCCAACTCATAACCATACTTATCGTAGGTACGTTTGTTTGCAATGACAGGAATGTTGGTATGAGCTTCATCACCTGGCATCAACCATCTGTTGTTCATATCTTTTGTTACAGCATCCATATCGCTATATGAAGCATGGAATGATGGATACAGACGAATCACATTTCCAAATTGGTAAGTACAAAATGCATTCAGCTTCCAATTCTTATAGGTAAATACATTCGATAAACCACCTGTTACTTTTGGATCAATAGAACCTTCGTACTTCAAATGAGCAACTGCATCATCCTGAAAATAGACTTGCTCTGTCACCTTACCATTCTCATCGTAGAATTGAGGCATTCCAAGCTCGCTTAAACCTGCAAATGGAATTGAGTATAAACCTCGAACCGGACCACCTTGAATCGCACCACCTTCAGCCTTCACCAAGTCGAAGATCATTGGGCGGTTTTTCAAAGTTGTAATTTCATTTTTATTATAGGCGAAAGTCAGGTTAGATGACCAAGAAAAATCGTTAGTCTCAATATTCTTGGTTCCTAAGCTAAACTCAATACCCTTTGAAGTCATATCAGCATAGTTGGCAAATTTCCAACCTTCTCCACCAATTCCTGATGTTCTCACATAGGCAATCAAATCAAATCCTTTTCTTTGATAAGCATCGACACTTATTGAAATACGGTTAAACAAAGCCATATCAAAACCAATATTGGTTTCGTATTGCTTCTCCCAGGTTAACTCAGAATTCTCAAGTGATTCAATATACATCGCATTATGCTTCTCAGAATCATGAGGTGTTGTTGTAATTTTGTTGCGATAAACAACAGAAGCATTGTTAGCTGGTCCCATAGATGCAGTCAAACCATAAGTTCCTCTAAAAGAAAGATTAGATAACCACTCAACATCTGTAAGATAAGATTCTTCTTTCGCATTCCATTTACCTGAAAGGTTCCATGTAGGTAGGTATCTTGAACTTTTTGCTTGTCCTTACTGGTTAGAACCATCGACACGAGCTGTCGCATTAAAGGTATATTTACCCATATACGAGTAGGCTACATTTGCAAAGGCAGCAACAAATCGATCTCTATATTCTTCCATACCATAATACGAAAATCCTGATTCGTTAGTGGCTTTAATAATGTTAGGATCAGTAAAAGCTACCCCCCCTTTATTATACTGAAAACCATATCCATTAAAGTAATCGTATTGACGATTCACATACTTCAACTCCTGACCCAACATCACATTCACCGAATGAATTTCATCAAAAGTTCTGTTGTAATTCAACATATTTCTGAAGTAGAAATTTTGCATGGAATTGTTTTCCTTATTGTAAAAACCACCATAAGGCAATACTGAAACAGGTCTTGCATTAGGAAGTGAAACATCTTTCCACAAGTATTTGTTACTTTCTGAAATAGATGGATCATCAACACCAGCGTTATAAGCACCAACAACATTTGATCCTTCTTTAATAATATGCTCATTCGAAGATTTCACATAACGAACAGATCCTGTAAAATTATAGTTCAAATACTTATTAAATGTATAATCTACATTCCCCTGAATTGATAAGTCCAAAACATCAAGGTTGATGTAATTGTTCTCATATTCTTCGAGAATATTAAAAGGGGCATAATTCATTCGAACATAGTCATAATTACCATCCTCGTCATAAGGCGTAATGGTACGACTCGTATTCATCGCATAAGAGAAAGGGTTGATATCAAACTCACGTGAATAATTCCCATTTACGGCATCGTTGGTTCTATTGAACGTACCAGGTGTTTTTTGCTGTCTGATAGACCCCTTAGTCTGTAAACCAACTTTAAGTTTATCAGTCACATCAAAATCTCCACGCATATTCACTGTGTAACGATCCACATTATCAGCAACAGTCCATCCATCGTCGTGCAACCAGGATGTAGACACATAAAATTTAGAGGTTTCAGATCCTCCTGAAAAAGAGACCGAATGATTCTGTTGCAATGAATTTCTAAACAAAATATCAAACCAATCGGTGTTTGTTCTTTCGTATTTTTTCAAGAAAGCTGCTCTCGCCTCTGGTGTATTTTCAAGACCATACTCGCCATTCTCATATGAATTGATCTGTTCGTACATCTTATAGAATATACCTCCATCTTTCGATCGCATCATATCGGCGTGATTCAACCATTCTTTATCCTGCATTTCCATGAACATTCCCATTTGTTCCTGAGAGTTCATGATATCGTAATCACCATAATTAGGCTTCATCTTCATGGTAAACTCCGAAGATACTCTGATGGAGTTCTTACCCGTATGACCTTTTTTAGTTGTGATCACAATCACACCATTCATTGCTCTGGCCCCATAAAGTGCTGTTGCTGAAGCATCCTTCAAAATTTGAAAATTTTCGATATCATCGGCATTCAAACCTGCAACTGATGAAGAGATTAAAGTCGCTGCATCACCTGAAGATAATTGGTCAGGTGTAATATCCACCACATCCTCAAGTACGACACCATCAACAACCCAAAGCGGCTTGGTATCTCCATAAATGGACGAAGCACCACGAACACGAATCTTAGGTGCAGCACCAAAGGTTCCTGACACATTCTGTACCGATACACCGGCTACTTTACCTTCAAGCATACGTCCTACATCAGCCACACCGGCAACTTTAGCCTCTTCTGCCTTAAGCACTGTAGCCGAACCTGTAAACAACTTTCTATCGATTTTCTGATAACCTGTTGTTACAACAACCTCAGCCAATTGCTCAGCAGATCCCTTTAACACCAAATCAATGGTAGTTTGATTGGTAACCGCAATCTCCTGAGGTTCCATACCAATAAAGGTAAAAACCAGAACAACATCCCCTGTTGCCGGAATTTCAAGGCTGTAATGCCCATCAAAATCAGTTGACACACCATTGGTTGTCCCTTTAACCACAACAGAAACACCTGGCAAAGGCAATTTAGTATCATCAACAACAGTTCCTTTGATTTCTCTTTTATCCTGTTGAGTCGCCTTTTTTTGCAATAAAGGCTTTATCAGGATAGTTTTGTATTCAACCTCAAAACCCAAACCCGTATCTTCTAATGCTTTAGTTAGTACAGCTTCAACAGTTTCGTTCTGAAAACTTACTGAAATTGGCTTGAGATCTTTAAGCTGAGAAGCATCATACAAAAAGCCCATATCAGTCTGATCCTCGATAACTTTGATCAACTCTTCAAGGCTTGAGTTATTCAACTCAACATTAATTCGACTTTGTGAAAAAATGCTTGCATTGGCCTGTAAGCTAAACACTAACATCAAGACAATTACATTTCTCATAGTTCGTAACATTCTCATCCACCGAATAAAAAAGGTGAATGTGTTTTGAAAAAAGATTTTTTTCATAGATTTGTAAATGGATAGTTAAAATTTGAATACCCTCCACGGTATTCATTATCTGTATTTAGATCGGGAAATGTTGGCGCATTTTCCGATTTTTGGATTAGATTTATTTCATTCTTATTACTACTGCATTATTATTCTCATCAACTTCTGCACCTGAAATTTTTTCAATCATATTTGCCAGAACACTAAAGTCTTCAAAACGATGAAGTTTTCCTGTTAAACGCTTATTCTTCAAATCCGGATTTTGATAAAAAACCTTTATATCATACCAGCGAGAAATTGTTCTCATGATATCTTCCAAACGTTGATCTTCGAATCGGAAATAGCCCTCTACCCAACTGGTATATAGCTCCGTTTCCACCTCTTTACAATCTAAATCCCCACTCAACTTATTCCAACTTGCCTGTTTCCCAGGCTCCAAATAGAGACTCGTCGGTTTATCTTCAGAATTGACAGCAACTTTTACTTTACCACTCACGAGTGTTGTTTGAATACTTTCTTCATCAGCATATGCCATCACATTAAATTTAGTTCCCAACACCTCAACAGAAACATCCTGAACATCAACGATAAAAGCCTGACCATTTTTGGTTACCTCAAAAAAGGCTTCCCCTTTTAATTCAACCCGACGTTCACCTTGTCCGAAATTGACCGGATATCTCAGTTCCGAATCGCAATTCAAATAAACCGTTGTTCCATCGGCCAACTCCAATTGATACTCACCTCCCTTTGCTGTTTTCAAAGTATTATAAACCAATTCCGTTTTCTGTGATGGTGTTTTATTTTCATACTTTAAACCCGCTTTCAGGTATTTTCGAATCTTCACGCCTTGTTCCTCATCGATGGCCTGATCGATCCCCGATTCCAAATCATATGTCTTCCCTGATGAAGTAATCAGTAAAGCTCGATTTTGGTCAGATTCAACAGCTGTGGACATATGGAGTTGTGCCATCTGCTCATTAAATCTTTTCTCACCCAAAAACAACATCACAGTAGCAAGTAGAATAGGCAATGCAATCACAGCTGAATAACTTAAAAATCTTCTGATCTGAATCACTTTAGATTTACTATCCAATTTTCGCATCAACTCGTTAGTGGTATTTGGAACCAGATCCAAATCCAAATCTTCCGCACCTTTCTTAAGAAATGCCTCTGCCTTCTTAAAATAAGTACGATGTTTCAAAGAAGCATTCAACCATTTTTCGAGTACCTCTTCTTCAGTCGAACTAATCTGACCTTTAATTTTTTTCTGGATAATGTTCCAATCAATATTTCCCATTCTCAATAATATCCTAAAGCTTTTAATATAAAATCTCGAGTTCTTAAAACTTGATTTTCCCTAAAGACGTGAAATGTGAAAAAAGGTTAACAAGTTTTAATGTTTTTTTTCAAAAAGAGGACATACAAAAGAAAGTAACACACATAAATCACCTATAACAAAGACACTTAAATGAAAACCAAGTAAGATTTTAAGGTAGCAGAAAGAATAGATGAATTCTTAAAATTTGTATAAAATACTGAAGAGATCAATTAGGAACTCATATTCCGGCAAATGATTTAATAAACTTTTTTTGGAAGATGTGTGAATGAGAAGAGGATAAGAAATTCACGCAGATTAGTCAATTTTTCACGAAGACTATTTTTAGCTCTAAAAACCTGAACCTTGACGGAGCTTACCGAAATATTCAGTTCCTCAGAAATCTCAGAATACTTTAGACCATCAAAAACTGACATCTGATAAACCTCACGACACTGTTCTGGAAGTTCTTCAATAGCCTCCTTAATTTTCTGACTGATATTATCATCAATATCTAAATCCGCAGAATCGGATAATATTTGGGCATCAAAAAGTTTTTGCTTTTTTTTATCCTCAACCTGAACCGAACGCAAATAATCAATACAAGCGTTACGAACCATTAGGAACAAATAGGATCGAAGAGATTTGGAAACCCGGCGAAGTGGATTTTCCCATAACTTGATAAAAACCTCCTGAACGATATCTTCAGCCAAACCAGGACAGCACACGTAAGTTTCTGCAAATCGAAACAAAGGAGCATGGTACTTCTCAAAAAGAATTGCATAAGCCCTCTTATCCCTATTTGCCAAACCAAGTATCAATATTTTTTCCTGATCATTCATGGTCATTAGCAGTCTTTCTCCCGGCATATTACCCTCTGAGAACGGCGAATGTAAAAAAAACTTTCAAGCAACAAAAAAAGCCCAAAAATTAGTAGACCAAACAAAATGTCATTTACAATCAGTTTTATTAAGAATAGAAACCTAACAACTTAAACTTATTATTTACAATAGGAAACCACAGATATAAAACTACACACTCCCTTTTAATAAAGGGATATACACGAAACAATGATAAAGAGAAGACGCATCAAAAACACGGTCCTCAAACTTCCCGTATAGATAACATATTATTAGGTAAATAATGAAAAATTCATACTTATATATATTCAATCTAAATAAATATATTCGGATTTAACTCACAAAACCGCATAACACGATTAAATATAATATTTGACAAGAAGGATAAAAACCATACTTTTAACACTTAATTCAAGTCAGGTATCTGATAAACATTTTGAAAAACATGAAATACAAAACAAGTCTACTGGCAATACTATCGGGACTCTTATTATCCATGCCCTGGTCTTATTCCCTCCTGTTTTTCACGATATTCTTTGCATACTTACCTCTACTAATATTAGAAGAGGAAAGCCACAAACATGACAATCCATACTGGCTGTTCAACTACACATTTTTAGCGTTCCTCATATGGAATTCACTATCGTATTGGTGGGTTGCAGAAGCTCAACTTTTAGGCTCAATTCTTATTATCCTCATCAATTCAGCTCTTCAGGCTACGGTATTTTGGTTAATTTCAATTACAAGAAAACAACTTAAAATATCTATTCTTTTCCCTTTTCTAATCATCAGTTTGGGTTTTGAGTATTTTCACACACAATGGGATTTAGCATGGCCATGGCTCAATTTAGGTAACGCTTTTGCAGCTCAGCCCAAACTCGTTCAATGGTATGAATATACAGGAGTTCGTGGTGGCAGCCTATGGCTCATCCTCTTCAATATTGCGCTCTTTTCCTTATACAAAAAAAGAAATATCAAAAACCTGCTTGGATCACTATTACTGATAGGGCTTCCAATTGGCCTCTCCCTGTATTTGTACAATCAAGATGAGAAACCTATTTCAAGTAAAAGTTTTTCCCTTATTCAGCCCAATCTCGATCCTTATACCGAGAAATTTAATCCTGAAAACGAAGAAAAACATCTTGATGTATTTTTAGAACAGGCAGATTATCTGCTTAATAAAACTGAAACAGATTTTTTATTTGGTCCCGAGACGATGATTCTTCAAGCTATAAACGAAGATGAGCCATTGGAATCCGATTCTTACAAAAAATTATTGAAGCTCAAGCAAAAATACAAGCAAACTGATTTTTTTCTGGGCGTACATAGCTATCAGAAGTTAGGCGATAAAATCCCAGCTGGCAGTCGTTTTAGTTCAGAGGGCAATTATTATTATGAGGCATTTAATTCTGCATTATTACTTGATCGAAATAACAAACCCGACTTTTATCACAAAACGAAACTGGTTCCTCTTTTCGAACGCATGCCCTTTGTGCAATATTTGAGTTTTCTAGGAAAATATTCATTGGAACTTGGCGGCTACAATGGGACTTATAGCAACAGAAATTCAACAAACAATTTCATATTATCGGATTCAATTTCAATTGTCCCCATCGTTTGCTTCGAATCTATCTTTGGAGATTATTGCGCACAAAGAATACCTGAAACCGCAAGTTTTATGTGCATGATCACCAATGATGGCTGGTGGAAAAATTCTATGGGCTATAAATTTCATTTCGATTTTTCACGTTTACGGGCTATCGAAAACAGGAGACAAATTGTTCGAGTTGCTAATAATGGTATTTCAGCACTAATCAATACAAAAGGAGAAATTGAACAAGAAAGTGCATGGTGGGAAAAAGCAATTTTAACTGGTGAAGTGAAACTCTACTTCCGAAAAACATTCTTTTCCGAACATGGTGATTATATGGGACGAATTGCAGCTTTTTTTAGCGTCCTTTTATTAATCTTTGTTAAAATCAGAAGGATAAGTCAACCGAAAGACTAGTTATTTCTCCAGCCTTTTTAATTTTGAAAGGATGAATCTTATTCAGAGATTCAGGATCAACTAAAGCCTTATTTCTAAACTCAATTCTAAAACTAATTTTTCCAGATATGAAGACACGTATTAAAATGACCCTATTAGCTATTCTCAGCATAGGATTAAGTCTACATGCCAAAGCAGATATAAAGACAAAAAATATAACAAAAACCTACACTGCCAGCTCGAATTTAAAAATTGACACACGTTATAGCCGTGTTGAATTCAAGGCTTGGGAGAAAGATGAGATTAAGTTCGATATTGAAATTTCTGCTGAAAGCAATAAGGCTGAAAAGGCTCAAACCATGCTTGATAATATCACTATTGACATGACTGAAGGTGATGACTTAATTATTGCTAAAACAGTATTCGGTGATTTTTTCAGTCTTAAAAAATTGAGCAATTCGATTTTCAACAAGGGTAAAATAAAAGTAGATTACACCATCTACCTTCCGGCTAGCACGCAACTCGATTTGGTTTTGAAAGACTCTCGCACCTACATTTCAAATCATTCCGGGAATATTAAACTTGATTTAGCTTACACTGAATTCACAGCTGAAAACCTATCGGGTAAAAACAACTTCGATTTAAAGTCGAATAGCTTCCTTAAAATTGGTAAAATCAACCAAGCTGAAGTTAATATTGCAGGTTCTGAAATTAATATTGAAGAAGCTAATAAAATCAGTGGTGAAAGCCGTGACTCTGAATACAAGCTGGGGCGTATTGATAATTTGAATATTAAATCGGCTCGCGATAAATTCGATATCAAAGACATTGAAGCCCTTTATGGTTCTTCCAGTCTTTCAAAATTTGACATCAGCCATTTAGGCAGCGAAGTTGATTATGATATTAGCTTTGGTCATCTGTATATTTTCAATGTTGATTATCTATTCTCTTTTGTGAAACTCGATTCAAAATTCGGAAACCTGGGCTTAAGCTTCAGTGATAAGGCCAACTTCGACTTTGAGATCAACCATCGTGCGGTAAAATTTGATAAGACCAATGCTTTCGATTTGGAATCCAACAAAACAATGGATGGCAAAAAAGCGATATCGAAGGGTAAATTTGGTTCAAAAAAGGCTATCTCAAAGGTTAATATCAGAGCAAACAACTGTAAGTTGAAATTGGAATAAAAATGCTTATTCGAAATATAAAAGAGCCTGTGTATTGATCTACACAGGCTCTTTGCTTTTAATTCGTTTATACTAGTCGTTAAATTTCTTCAGAAACTCACGGGCAATCACAACGCCATTGACAGATGCTTGCATCAGACCACGAGTAATCCCTGGTCCATCGCCTCCTAAATAAAGATTCTTAACAGACAGAGACTGAAAGTCATTACCAACTTTAGCCACATTACAGTAGAATTTCACCTCAACACCATAAAGTAGGGTTTCGTCAGAAGCCAAACCGGGTGTCACCTTATCCAGAGCCATTATCATCTCACGAATATCCTTGAGTATACGGTGAGGTAAAACCAAGCTTAAATCACCAGGAACAGCATCTTTAAGCGTTGGAATTATATTATTCCGATACAAGCGCTCCTTAGTGGTTCTTCTACCACGCATAAAGTCGCCAAAACGTTGCACCAAAATTTGATTCTTTGTTAGCATGTTTGCCAAACGGGCAATGTGTTTACCATATTCAATGGGCTCATTAAAAGGCTCTGTAAACTTTTGAGAAACCAATAAAGCAAAATTGGTATTATCACTTTTCAGATCTTTAAAGCTATGACCATTTACAACGGCTAAATTATTCTCGTAATATTCTGATGATACGAATCCTCCGGGATTGGAACAAAAGGTTCGAACTTTATCATCAAATGTCTTGGTGTAGTGAATCAGCTTAGCTTCGTAGAAATTATCATTTATTTCTTGCATAATTTCATTCCGACACTCAACTCGAACCCCTATATCAACAACCCCAACTTCAGTCGAAATTTTTTCTTGTTCACATTTCTGCATCAACCAATCAGCACCTTCTCGTCCAACAGAAACCATAACCTGATCGGCAAAATAGTCACCACTCCCATTACGAACACCTTTAATCACCCCATCTTCGATAATCAGGTCGTTTACCGCAGAATTAAATTGCACTTCAACGCCTTCACCTGTAAGATAATCGTAAAGCTTACTGTACAAGGCCTGGGCTTTTTCTGTTCCCAAATGTCGAACCGGACAATGAACCAACTTTAAATTGGCCTCAATTGCTTTTCGTCTAATAGCTTGCATTTCAGGGCTAAACTCCTCGCCATGAATATCACTATCAGCTCCAAATTCCAAATAGACCTCATCGGTATATTTAATAAGTTCTATCGATTTTTCTACGCCCAGATATTTGGGCAAAGTCCCTCCAACTTCGTGCGACAAGGAAAGTTTCCCATCCGAAAAGGCACCGGCTCCAGCCCAACCTGTTGTGATACTACAAGGCTTGCAGTGCGTACAGGTTCCCCCATTAAAATGCTTAGGACATTTCCGATTGGTAATTCCTCTACCCTTCTCAAGCATTAGAATATTCAGTTTCTTACCTGATTTTACCAGTTCGTAGGCACAGAAAATACCAGCTGGCCCAGCTCCAACAATAATTACATCGTACTTTTTTGTCATCATTATTAATTAAAAAATTAAACATAGATGAGATTTGGGATGAATGCATCGCTTGACTCTTCTTTTAAGCGGTTCGCTAATAAGCAAACCCCTAAAGATAGAAAATTATTAACCTCAAAATCGGAATATCACCTTTTGAAAGTTTAATTGAACCGACTCTAAATAAAGATTAATATCGTGTTAAAAAAAAGGCTGCCCTCAATGAGGACAGCCTTATATATCGAAGAATAGAATTAAACTACTCTACTGTTTTCAATAAATCTTCAATAGCACCTTCAAGTTGCTGATCAATGCCTTTATCAATCTTACCAGGCATATTTTTGATGATGATTTCAGGAATAGTCTGATTGTTCTCCATCCATTCGCCTTTCTTATTTTTAGCACTTACTGGAACAGATCCCCACAGTACATTTCCATTTTGCAACATTTCCCAGCCTGCAAAACTACAAGTACCAGGAACTGGCATACCAATCATCTTTCCAATTCCCAAATCCTGATAACCACAGGCAAAACAAGAACCATCGCTATACTGTGCTTCACCAACCAATGCAACACTTGGCTTAGTCCAACGGTAACTAGGTTCGAAACCTAATACTCTATCTTCAACGGCGTAATCGATAAAACGCACTCCGGTTAAGAACATCGAAAGATCCCCAACAAGGTCACCTCCGCCATTAAAACGCGTATCAACAATCAATCCTTTTTTATCGAAATATTTCCCCATAGCCTTATCGTATGTATCACGATATTTGCCATCGTTCATACCAGGAAGGTGGACATAGCCTAATTGACCATTACTCAATTTTTCAACATCAGCTTCGTTTTGTTTCACCCAACGCTCATACAACAAATTACCTTCGGCTCTCAGAGAAATAGGTTTCATTGTTATGTCCTGATATTTTTTAGTTGCAGGATCGTAAACATGTAGGAGGGTTAATTGTCCGGCTTTTCTATTCAAATATTTCGCAAAATCAACATTGCCATCTATACTCACACCATCGATATGCTGGATAATCATACCGGGTTTAATATTGATATGCTCCTTATCAAGAGGTCCGTTCTTAATAATCTCTGTGATTTTTAGTCCTTGCCCCTTATAGCCGTAATCAATAAAAATTCCCAGAGAAGCTGTTTTATCTCCACCGCTCATACTTCCATAATAACGAGCACCACAGTGAGAAACATTCAGTTCACCAAGCATTTCAGATAACAACTCGGTAAATTCAAAATCATTTCCAACAGATCCCAATTTAGCTTGATAATTGACTCTAAGAGCATCCCAATCGATACCATGGTAATCTGATATATAAAACATTGATTTCACCCTCTTCCAAACATGATTAAACATGTTCTGACGCTCGGCAGCTAAATCCAAAAGCATTTCGCTACTAGTGGGAATTGATTTTTTCTCTTTTGATTTAACATCAATTGTTGAAATATGACCATCTGACAATAAGAAAAGTTTTTTCATCTCCTTATCCCACTGCAAACTACCCGAACGTGCACCCAGAGACATTAACATCTTAGTCTCTTTTGTACGCAATTTTGTTGTCCAAAGGTTATAGCCCTTTTCAAATTTAGCAAGGTAATACAAATCTTCTCCATCTTTAGACAGAACCGCATCACCCAATTTAGACGAATGAATTGTCAATCTCTCTTTTCTGTCCTGAAGACCTTCCCAATCGAATTTTAGATCTTTGACTTTAGGCTCTTCTTTCTTATCCTCTTTTTTGCCCTTTTTCTTCTTGTCTTTTTTATCCGAGTTTTTCTTCTCCTTCTCTTCTTTGTCCTTCTTCTCTTTATCGTTAATTTCCTTCCAAAGCTTGTACTCATCTTTGCTCATATGGAATTTATCCCAAGCATCATTCGTTAAGAAAAGCGTATAAACATCCATTTGCTTCGCTCCGGAATTAGCCTGAGAACGAAGTCCATTTCTGTTACTAAACCATAGAATTTGTTTCCCTTCATTTACCCAGATTGGAGCGTAATCACCATAACCACTTTGTGTCAGATTAATCATCTCCTTTGAACCATCAACAGCTAATAATACGGCCTCATCATTCGCCATAGTTGGCGAGTAAGAAACCAATAACCATTTACTATCCGGACTCCATTGGAAATACTGATCACCATCGTCCATATAATATAATTCATTAGGGGTCATCAAAGTTCGGCTCTTTTTCTTTTCCAAATTATAGATTCGAAGCGTTTTCTTATCCTGAATAAATGCAATCTCTTTTCCATCAGGAGAATATTTTCCCTGATAGTTTTCATGATCATTAACAACAACTTTTTCCTCTTTCAATAGGGTTGAAGCAAAGAAATAAGGCTCTTTTTCGTTCACTCGTTTGGTTTGATAAATACCCCACTTCGCATCGCGCTCACTTGAGTACATAATAGCTTTCCCGTCAGGTGAAAAACTCACAAATCGCTCTTGAGCAGGCGTATTGGTAATTCGTTTTGTCATTTTTGACTCAACAGAAGAAACAAAAACCTCACCTCTCACAATATAAGCGACTTCTTTTCCATTAGGCGAAATTACCATCTCCTTAATATTACCTGAAATGGGTAATACTTTCATATTGTTGTGACGAGACTCTGAACGAACCTCAACCTTAACCAATTTAGCCTCTTGATTTTCAGCCTTTGTATACAAATCCCCATTGTGCGTATAACAAAGCGTTCCATTATTCGCCATGCTTAAATAACGCACAGGGTGCATCTTGAAAGCCGTAATTTGTTCTTTGATTGATGGATCCTCAATATTCAATTTATGAACGTTGAAACAGCCACTTTCTTCACTAAGATAATAAAGGCTTTTCTCGTCTGTTGAATAGATGGGATTACGATCTTCTCCTTCGAATGTTGTAATTTGTGAGTGCGTATCGGTTACCACATCATATTTCCAAATATCTCGGGTAATTGCTGATTTATGGTGCTTACGAAAATAATCCTCACCACCTTTTTTATCGATATATACCATTTCTCTACCATCCTTACGAACCTGAACCTCTTCAGCTGGAATCGTAAAGACTTGCTCCACACGACCACCTTCAGCAGCCACTTGGTAAAGCTCAGGCTGTGAACCCGTATTATACTGGCGATGCTCTTTTGTATCCAGACGTTGTCCACCAAAAATCACTTTTTTATCATCAGCAGTAAACGTAAACGGAGATTCATCTCTTGAATGATAAGTTAATCGAGTTGGTTCTCCACCTTTTACATCGATAACAAAAACATCCATATTGCCGTAGCGTTCCGAAGCAAAAGCTATTTTGGTTCCCGCATGGTTCCAGACAGGCATATAATCATGAGCTTCATGAAAAGTCAAATTTCTAGCTTGTCCCCCTTCTGATGAAATCAGATAAATGTCACCTTTATAAGTAAAGGCTATTTGATCTCCATTAGGAGAAATTGCAGCAT
Source organism: Ancylomarina subtilis (assembly GCF_004217115.1). Lineage (NCBI taxonomy): Bacteria > Pseudomonadati > Bacteroidota > Bacteroidia > Marinilabiliales > Marinifilaceae > Ancylomarina > Ancylomarina subtilis. The sequence goes on from NZ_SHKN01000001.1 coordinate 1,977,108, forward strand.
GACGTATCCACTGCTCACTTGGTTCGGCAAACAATATTGTAGCCGACAGAAGGCACAACATTAAACCCCAAATTTTCTTCATTTCAAACTATTTTTTTGTTAGTAGGTCTGAGTAATAAGAGTATCGTTAAACTCTAATACACATTTTGTCATTTATATTTAAGAATCCAAAATTAAAGAAAGTTATGCTGAAAAAGCATTTATAAAAGATAAATTAGTTTATCCACACCATAGAAAGGATAAACACAATTTTGCCAAAGATATTATATCAAAAAACACGGATTACTTGATATAAAAACGCCTCTTAAGTTTAAAACTTAAGAGGCGTAGTTATAATATTTCTTTGCCACCTATCTTCGGTTTCCATTCCCATGTCCCTGACCATGACCTTTTAATTTACGAATCAACATCCCTTGAAATTGTCTCTCGGCCAAATGCAGATCAAGAATTTGCTTTGCAGTGATCACTTTTTTGAACTTATAATGGTACTCCCGTTCCATTTTAGCTTCTTCTACTTTAAGATCTGCTATCCTGTCACTTATCCGACTAAGCTCACTTTCGGAAAGGTTAAGCGAATCTTTTTTTAAACTTTTAAAAAGCTGTCTGAACTCATCATGAATTGCCTGATTCTTTTTTTGCATCTCATTATATAAGGGCCAAAACTGCTGAGCATCTTTAGGACTGAGATCAAGCTTTTGCGTGATATAGGAAATCTTTTGAGCCTCGAACTTGGCTCTCATTTCGGGTGAAATATTTCTTTTGTGACCTTGTGCCACAACTAAAGAAGTATATAAAAGTAGTATGGATAGAAAACTTATGAATTTGCTCATGATTAATCGTATTACTTTAAACCTATAAATTTGCTAACAAAACATCCGTATCAATATCATTTTCTGACAAATAATCTATGATATCTTCAGAACTAACCTCGGTTAAATCATCAAAGAAAATGACATCTTTTTCAGGACTTGTAGAATCAATAGATTCAGTTGTTTGTGATATACCACCATTAGTTGATGAAATTTTATATTCTGGTGAGATTGATACCGATAAAATAAGACGAGCAGCAATCACTAATGTCAGAATGCTGGCAGCCATCCACATATAGGGCTTAAGCTGAATCATTAAAGATCTCTTCTCTGGTTCATCCTTAAATAAGCCTTCCTCCTTTTTAATTTTGTCCTTGATCTGTTCTCCTAAATTATCGAAATAATTCTCAGGAACTTTATATGGATTCTCTTTTTTCATAATTGCTCAATTTATTTTCAATTCTGTAAATCGAAATACAACACCTATTGGACTGGTTTTTAACACAATGGTTTAATCAAACTTCTCTGGAAATCAAAAAAACCTCAATTTTCTTAACCGCATGATGGTATGAGGCTTTAAGCGCGCCCACTGAAGTTTGAAGAATAGCTGAAATTTCATCGTATTTCATCTCATCAAAATATTTCATATTAAAAACCAATCGTTGCTTTTCAGGCAACTGAATAATGGCTTTTTGTAATTCTATCTGAGCGTTATCCCCATCAAAATAGGGGTCACTCTCCAAATTAGCCAATAGCAATTCCTCAACATCACCATTTGCCGATCCGAAATTCTTACGCTGTTTTTCTTTAAGAAAACTTAAAGATTCATTGGTTGCAATACGATACATCCATGTGAAAAGCTGAGAATGAGAATGAAAATTCCCCAACCCTTTCCATATCTTCACAAAGGTATTCTGCAAAACATCGTCGGTGTCATCGTGGGAAATTACAATTTTTCGAATTTGCCAATACAAACGTTCCTGATATTTCTTAAGCAAAAGTCCAAAAGCCTCCTCTTTACTTGTTTCATCACGAAACAACTCTAATATTTCATCGTCTGACTTGGATACCATTAATTTTAACTTTAAAATATGCCACAAATCTTGGCTCTCTCCTCATATGAGGAATAATCCTTTGACATCACAATTCCCAATTGGTTTAATGTCAATTTTATTTTTGTAAAATTAATCAATTAAATAAAGTAGAGCACAAAAAAATCCGAAGCCTTTCGACTTCGGATCTTTAATTTATTATGCTATTGAGAACCCTATGCTAAAAGAGCTTCAACTTCTTTCACAACATTTTCAGCAGTAAAACCAAATTTCTCATCCAACACGCTTGCTGGTGCTGAATAACCAAAATGATCTAAACCTACTGATTTACCATTTGCACCAACTAATCCTTGAAGGGTTACTGGTAAACCTGCGGTCAAACCTAAAGTTGGAATTCCTGCAGGAAGAACCTCAGCTTGATATTCTGCAGATTGCTGACGGAATAAACCTTCAGAAATAACAGAAACAATCTGAATATTTAAGTTTCCTTTAGCACGTAACAGTTCAGCTCCGGCTACAAGTGTTGAAACCTCAGAACCACTAGCCAAAAGAACCACATCAGGAGTTGAAGTTGGTTGCTCAACAATGTATGCTCCTTTTTCAGCTTGTAAAGCTTCCTGGTAACGGTTTCCTTTTGAAGGAAGATCCTTAATATTCTGACGAGATAGGATAAGAGCTGTTGGAGTCTTTGTATTTTCCATAGCCATTTTCCACGCTACAGAAGCTTCCAAAGCATCAGCAGGACGAAGAGCCAAAAGACTCATCTCTCCAGAGTGATTCTTGATTTGTTCCATCAAACGAATTTGAGCTTCTTGCTCAATTGGCTGATGAGTTGGTCCATCCTCTCCTACACGGAAAGCATCGTGTGACCAGATATATTTTACAGGAACTTGCATTAAAGCAGACAGACGAACTGCTGGCTTCATATAATCAGAGAATACAAAGAAGGTTGCACATGCAGCCCAAACCCCACCATGTAAGGCAATACCATTACAGATAGCAGCCATAGTCAATTCAGCAACACCTGCCTGAAGGAATGCTCCGGAGAAATCGCCTTTAACTAATGCTTTTGTATTTTTTAGGAAACCATCTGTTTTATCTGAGTTACTTAAGTCAGCAGATGAAACGATCATATTGTCAACTTTCTTAGCCAATTCAGCTAATACAGTTGCAGAAGCAGCACGAGTTGCAACACCCGACTTTTGAGCAATTGCTTCATAATCGATCTCAGGAGCTTCCATATTTAAGAAACCTTCAAGTTTAGCTGCTAATTCAGGATTTGCTTTAGCCCATTCAGCCTGCTCCGCTTTTTTAGCAGCAGCAGCAGCTTGTTTTTTAGCCAAAACTTCCTTGTAATAAGCTTGAACTTCCGGGAAAATTTGGAAAGGATTCTCGGCGTCACCACCAAGATTCTCAATAGTTTTCGCTAAAGATGCACCAGCAGCCCCTAATGGTTGACCGTGAGTCGATACCATATTTTCAAAGCTACATCCATCAATATCAACAGCACCTTTACCCATTAAAGTCTGACCAATAATCAATGTTGGACGCTCAGTTTCTTCGTTTGCAGCTTTAAGAGCCGCACGAATTTCATTCGAATCGTTACCATTGATTGTAATCACATACCATCCCCAGGCTTCGTATTTCTTAGCCGTATCTTCGCAAGTAACTTCCTCAACCTTTGTTGATAATTGAATATTATTTGAATCATAGAACATGATCAAATTACTCAATCCAAGAGTTCCTGCAATACGACCTGCCCCTTGAGCAATCTCTTCCTGAATACCACCATCAGAGATAAATGTATAAGTCTTGTGAGCCATCCACTCGCCGAAACGAGAAACTAGAAAACGCTCAGCAATAGCAGCACCAACTGCCATTGTATGTCCTTGTCCTAATGGACCTGATGTATTCTCAACACCTCTTTCCTGATCAACTTCAGGATGACCTGGTGTAACACTGCCCCATTGTCTGAAATTTTTCAAATCATCCATGCTGTAATTGCCTGTCAGACTTAAAATAGAATACAACATTGGTGACATATGACCTGGATCAAGGAAGAAACGATCACGATTCGCCCACTTCATATCACTTGGGTCGAAATTTAAGAATTCCGAGAAGAGTACATTTACAAAATCAGCTCCACCCATCGCACCACCAGGGTGTCCGGATTTTGCTTGTTCAACCATAGCAGCTGAAAGTATTCGAATATTATCCGATGCCATATCAGTTACCGATAATTCCACTTGTTTGTCCATTTCTTTTGGCTCCATTCTAGTCAAGAGTTTTTTAGATGATTAAAAAATCTGCTTCAGATTTTATTTAATGCCCGCAAATATACGAAAATTATCAAGGGCCGTGAAAATTATTGCAGACTCATTGAAATTAAGAATGAACATTCTTAAAATGTATAACCTAATAGACAGCTAGATTGTTAGCCCGAGAGAACGAGGACTTTATATGAGGTAAACAATAGATCGTTAGATTACTGATCGATTAAATTGGGGAATTAACGAAAATGAATCCTTTTATATCATCCAATTCCTTCAGATTTTAAAGTCGAACCGTTACAGAACTACCTGAGCGAATTACAAAGGATCGTTTCTTGGTGTAATGCGATAAATGCACCGTTTTACTCCTGAATACCAAATGATAATTCCCAGGTTGAAGCGTCAGGGTTTTACGCAATATCCGACTATCAAGAGCACAGACCCATATCATTTTACCATCTATTTTTGTAAATAAATCACAAGGCCCATATGTGGGTTTAAAAACTGTTACCGAACCTGGGAGAGGCACTTCTATTGAAGTTGTTTCTGAAGCCTTTATCTTCACATTATCTATTTTAATACGCGGAAGGGTTAATAGCTCCAAATCATAGGTCCCTATCAAATACTTTTGAGGATAATCAACAGCCTGAACATTGATAATATCCCCATCTTTTTTAACCAAACATCTCAGATTTTTCAGCAGACCAGATCTTAAAGAGTTGATTTTTAATTTTCCCTGAACAGCTCGAAAACTAATAACGGAATGCTTACCCGGTTCAATTCTAACACTATCCATCTCTAATTTAGGAAGCGTATGAACAGTGATATCATACGAAATAAGCGGATCAATAAATAGCGTATCAGGCAACCCCATTGAGTTCATTGTATGCATATATTGATAACGCAATTTTCCTGTGGTGTGATTATAAAAACTCATCGGAACATCACTCTCTTGGGGTTCATCCTTTTCATTTAATAAATTCACTTGCATTGAGGTTTTATCCAAAACCTGAGAAATTACATAATGCAAAGTTCCTCCAAAATTCTTTTCCCTACTAACTTCAAGAAATTCTCCAACACATTCAAAACTTTTTTGGAATCTTCTATCCAGACCAATTCCAATAATGAAGGGTTTTAGAATAATGCCATTTTTCTGCAACTCGTCCGAAACAGCACAAGGATCCCCATCACAAGCATCCACACCATCAGTAATTAAAACGATAATATTACGCACCAACTCTTTCGATTTCGGGAAATCATAAGCTGCCTGAGCAAGTGAATATGCAATTGGAGTTGTTCCTTTGGGAGATATATAACGAAGTGTTTGACGAATAATTACGGCATTATCAGGAGAAAAAGGGACTTCCAATTTTGTGTCTTCACAATCTTGAGGAGGGAATGAACTCTGATGCCCATACACACGAAGAGCCATCTCAACATTGTGCTCAAACTCAAGACTATCAATCATCTCAATCAAAAAATCTCTGGCGACATTAATCTTCTTTGATTTCTCCCATCGTCCGTTCATACTTTGAGAAGCATCAAATATAAAAAGTATGCGAGTTTTCTCTTTAACGGTCTTTATCTTCTGAGAAAAGGCCTGAAGTGTCATCAGGCTTATAAATAAAAAGAGGCTATATTTTAATAATCTGTTCAAAATGTTAGGGGATTGGCAAAGTTTCTATAAATAAGCTTTCTGAAAAATTAAATATTAGACTTAATTCCTCAAACGCAAGAGTGGTTAACCCGATCAATATAGCAAAAATTAAATAAATACCTCAAAACATCTCATTTCAAGAAAAATATCCCATCATAAGCGCTCATATGTAAAATCAAATCGTAAATTTGATCTAGCTTTTAGATTTATGTTTCTGACGAATGACAAAAAAAATCATATACATATCTGCTGCCTTAATCTTGTTGTTTTTAGCAATTAGATCTTTTACGAATACGCCATCCTGGGTGGTTAAATTCTATGTTGATAGTGGAGAAAAACAAAGTCGAACTTTAATCTATATAATGGGTCACAATATGAAAATCGTGACCAAGGATAGGACTTACCTCTATAATTCAGAAACAAAAAAAATCTATTGTGTCAACCCCAGCGAAAACATATACTGGTCAGGAGAAATAAAGGATTTTTCACACGCGACAATAAAAATCAAGATGCAAACTGAAAATGATTTTATTATCAACGATGTCTCATTTTTAAGAAATATGAATTCTTTAGACAGAAAACATATTGAGGAAATGATTAATCGTCGGACGGGTAAAAATCCATTGATTCCAGACTATAGTATTTTCAATCATTTTAATATTCGAAGCACTCCAAATTTCACTTCAGTTGGCGATTACGCCGTTCGGAAATACGAGGTTCTGAACTCCGGAAAGGTCGTGGAAGAAATCTGGATCGCAGAAAACATACTCCTCCATATGGGATGGAATATGAACGACTTCAAAGATTTTCTGGAAGCCTTCTTTTTTCACTCAGGCATTGCGCCCTATTTTAATTTGGATAGCTACATGAAAGTTCGAAAAAATGGACTCCCAATGAAAGTTATCATCTTTCACGACAACGAAAAATGGACTATAACAATGGATCACGCTTCCAAAAAGAAGCTCAGCGAAGAATCGTTTTCAATCCCTGAAAATTTCAAATCAAAACCAATCGATTCGCTTTTGAAAATCAATTTCTAAAAAAGAGCCTAAGATAAGCCTCCTGGTTTACCACTATATTTTGTTTTTAGACCGTGTAACCTGAATCCAGTTTTCAAGGAGAAGAAGCACATCCTGTGCCTGTAAAAACATAAGTTGAGACGAGACATCCTGTGTTTCACGAAATAAAATCATCGCAATTTTAATCCGATATCTTGCTTTAATCAGTTCTTTGATATCTTTCATCTCAAGTGAACTTTGAGAATTCAAAACAATTCGTGCGTATCGAAAATATTCGAGAGCCCGGTTGAATTTATTAGAAGGATTTGTCAGATAAATCTCGTGTGCGTTTTTTAGACTACGCTCAGCAGGATAAAGTTGATTGTAGTTTTTCAGACTATCCTGATAATTGTAGTAAGGCTTTTTCTGAGTTAAATACTCCTTTATTCTCTCATCCCCCATATTAAAAACACTCATAGGTACTGGAGATTCAAGAAATTGCCACATAGGTATCAATGGCAAATGACTCAAAATAAATTCATCAGGCGAAACCATATAAAACTCATTGGTTGTGCGCTTAATGCCGGTATGTTCCAATATTGCATAAGCCCAGGTCAAATCAAAAAAGCGCCATTCATCATTCATTTTAACCACATTCCACGAATGTGTTGCCCTGTCCTGAAAAGCACCTCTTTTCGAAATATATCCCCCAATGGAATAGGCTTCAATTCCCGATTGCTGACAGAAGAATTGAAACAGTTTAGAAAAGCCTTCACAAACAGCTTTCTTCTTTTTTAAAACACAAACGGGTGAAGAACAATTATTAGAGCCCATATAAAATAGTATATTTTTGTCAAACAAGAGCTCTACCTGATCTTCATACTCGATATTTGTTATGATCCACATATAAAAAGCTCTTATTTTCTCTTGATCATTACTACCAATAGAATCTAGATAATGATGCAGATATAAAATATTATTAGTTAAGCTATCAGGTGTTTGCTTAACCTGCCGATCAATCGCTACATATTTACTAAAGTTAGGCTCTTGAGCAATAACCATATTAAAAGATGCAAGAATAAAAATGAAGGAAAGACTAAACTTTATATACATATTGAAACCCATACTGTAAAACTAATGAAATTATAAATACCAACTGAATCACATTACTATTCTTAGCAAGCATTTAACAAATATTAATGAGATAAATCCTGAAAATTGGCACATCGAAATTTTAAATGTACTTTTGCACAGATTTTTTGAAACACAGCTAATTAATAAATAAAATATAACATGGCATTACAGTGTGGAATCGTAGGATTACCTAATGTTGGTAAATCCACTTTGTTTAATTGTTTGTCGAACGCTAAAGCACAATCGGCTAATTTCCCTTTTTGTACCATCGAGCCAAATGTTGGTGTAATTACTATACCTGATGACCGTTTGATTAGATTGACTGAATTGGTTAAGCCAGAAAGGGTACAACCTTCAGTAATGGAAATTGTGGATATTGCGGGTCTGGTTAAAGGTGCAAGTAAAGGTGAAGGTTTAGGAAATAAATTCTTATCAAATATTCGTGAAACAAATGCGATTATTCACGTATTGCGTTGTTTCGAAGATGGCAATATTGTACATGTTGATGGTTGTATCGATCCAATTCGCGACAAAGAAACCATCGATATGGAATTGCAGTTGAAAGATTTGGAAACTGTAGAAGCCAGACTTCAAAAAGCGGCTAAACTTGCAAAAGTTGGTAAAAACCCTGAGGCAAAACGTTTGGCTGATGTTTTAGAACGTTACAAAGACGTTTTGATGCAAGGAAAATCTGCTCGTGTAGTAGAATTAAGTGAGGCTGAAGAACTCGTAACAAAAGATTTACATCTCTTAACGACTAAACCCGTTTTGTACGTTTGTAATGTTGATGAAGCTTCTGTAACAACAGGAAACGCTCACGTTGAAGCTGTAAAAGAAGCTGTAAAAGATGAGAACGCTGAAGTTCTTGTTGTTGGTGCAGGTATCGAAGCTGACATTGCTGAACTGGAAACTTACGAAGAAAAACAGATGTTCCTCGAAGATCTAGGTCTTAAAGAACCAGGCGTAAACAAACTAATCAAAGCAGCATTTAACCTTCTTAATCTTGAAACCTATTTTACAGCAGGGGTAAAGGAAGTGAGATCATGGACTTATCCTAAAGGTGCTAAGGCGCCACAAGCTGCCGGAGTTATTCATACTGATTTTGAAAAGGGATTTATCCGTGCCGAGGTTATCAAATTCGAAGATTTCTCGCGACTAGGATCCGAAGCGGCTTGTAAAGAAGCAGGAAAGATGAATGTAGAAGGTAAAGAATATGTGGTTCAGGATGGTGATATCATGCACTTCCGTTTCAACGTATAAAACCTTTCTTTGAAAATATATTTTAAAGGCTGTCTCTTGAGACAGCTTTTTTTTTGACATCAGAAACGCCCCTGAAATTCTAATTTATTTCAATATAGCTTCTTAATATTTTTATCTTTGTCCAAACATCTAAACAATTACAAATTATACTTCAAACACGACTAATTATTAAATTCGCGTTTCAATAGAGTATACAACCGTTTATCTCGGTCATCATATTCTAAACTGTTTATAATTTTATTCGATACAGCTTCCGACAACTATGACTATTAAAAAGACCTGTTTAAGTTTTCTCATTATTACTTTTAGCTTTCTGAAAGTAAGTGCTCAAGTCAGTCAATCTGAATCAAAATATCAACCAACACCTAAGCAGCCCAAGCTTATAGTTGGAATTGTTATTGACCACTTGCGTAGCGATTACTTCGATAAATATTCACATCTCTTCTCCGATGGAGGCTTCAATAAATTGATTAAAAACGGCGCATTTAGTGCTAATACAAAATACAATTACGCCTATTCACAATCAGGTGTCGATCACGCAACAATATATACGGGAACCCCGCCAGCATATCACGGGATCATCTCTCATGCCTGGTTCAATAGAATTTCAGAAACTGCTGAGGCTTCAACCTATGACAAAAGATATCGAAAGTTGGGGATAGCAGATACAATTGTCTCAAAATCGCCTCACAAACTCATGGCCCCTACCCTTGGTGACATCATGAAATTAAACAACCCAAAATCCAGAGTTATTGGGGTTTCATTGAATAATGAATCTGCAATTTTTTCTGCTGGACATGCTGCCGATGCCGCATATTGGCTCGATGGTATTCAAGGGAAATTTATCAGTTCATCCTATTACCAGAACACCTTATTCAATTGGGTAAACGATTTTAACGCAACAGATTTACCCAATATATACCTTGAAAAAGCCTGGGTTCCTAAAGATTTAGAAGATAATGGAAGTTCCACAGACATTATAAAAGCAAAACTAAAACTGATTGATCAGTTTTACTATGACCTAAAAAAAGAAAAAAAGAAACTTGGGTATTATGCCCTACAGAATTATCCAGCGGGAAATCTTTTGGTCAAAGATTTTGCTGCCGCAACCATTATTAACGAAAACCTAGGTAAGGATGACGATTGCGATTTAATCACAATCAATTTTTCATGTTTGGGGAATAACCACCGTGTATTTTCACCATACTCACCTGAAATGCTTGACTGCGTAACCAGATTGGATAAAAACATTGAGGACTTAATTACATTTCTTGATGAACAAGTTGGTATGGATAACGTTTTACTCTTTGTAACTGCAGATCAACCAGCCAGTTTCCTTCAATCTGATCTTGAAAAGCTTCACATTCCCCATGGATATTTCAGTTCATATAACGCAATCGCTTTGTTAAAATCATATTTCAATATAAGCTATGGCGCCGGACAATGGATCTTAGGATACGATTCACAACAAATCTTTCTAAACCATAAACTCATCGAAGATTCGAATCTTTCTATTGAAGATGTTCAGATAAAAGCAGCAAAATTTTTAGTCCAATTCTCAGGTGTAGCCAAGGCTATTCCAGCGCATCACTTTGTACAATCGAATTACAGCCATGGTATTATGAATAAAATTCAGCGTTCTTTCAACCACAAGAGATCGGGAGATGTAATCATCACCCTACAACCAGGCTGGATCAATCAAATAAAAGATGAAAGAGACCTCGTGGCTCAATACAGTCAATCAAACAGAGTTCCTTTGTTTTGGTATGGATGGAAAATAAAAAATCAGGCGCTTAACCAACAGTTGGATATTGAAGATATTGTACCAACCCTATCTTCATTCTTAAGAATTACGCCACCATCGGGCTGTCAGGGCAAACCCATAGAAGGATTAATCGATTAGTCTCTTTTTTGGCAACACCAAACCATTAAATAGGAGTCGAAAGTTTCGTATTGAAAGTTAAATTTCTTTGAAAAATCAGGACGAATCACCTCCCCTGAGAATTTGACTTGATCAGGTAAGAAAGGATGTATTTTTAGTTCATCAATTAAAAGAACATCCTTTTTTCCATATAATTTTATCAAGCATTCTTTAGCACACCAATGTTGATAAATATGAACTTGCTTGTTGATTTCTGACAAATGAGACATTTCATCCTCACTCATAAATCTTTTGGTAATCTTAAAGACACGTTCGGATAGATATTCGATATCAAGAGCCAAATCGTGACCTTTTCCCACCATTATCCCAACATAATCTTTACTGTGAGAAATACTAATATCCAAATCAGAATTGATCAAATAGGGTTTTCCATCAGCATTGTTCTTTATAACAATCCCTTCGCCAAGAAGCGTCCTCACTAAAATACGCGTAGCAAGATATTCCTTTTTCCGAGCTATGCTGCCAAAACTATCGCATCTATCTTTATCCGATTCATTTAAACAAACGGCATTCTGCAGTACAGACAAGTCTTCGGTAATTTTCCAAATCGCCAACTGACATGTTTCATTAATATGTATGTGCTTAACTAATGGCATCTGAATTTATCTCAAGAAATATGAATCACAAAAAATTACTCCCACTTTAGACTTTCCATTAAGTGAACGATATCCTTATCGATATATTGAATAACCGGAGCTAGTGAATCGGGATTGGGATGCGTATTAAAATAAAGTGCCCCCCTAAGAAAGTGCTTCACACTATCCGTTGCAATAAACTGAACTGAAGAGGCAGCATTCCCTTGTATGCGGTAGACCAAACCAAAAACATTATTCTGCTTATCGATGTAATTCTTTTCATCAATTGCATCAGCCTTTATCGCATGTTTGTAAACCAACAGGTGCGAATCCTCGAGATATTTCTCAAGATTCTCATTAACCTCTTTATAACTCAAATGCAAAATCGCATTATACTCGGGGTACTGTACATTCAACCAATATTTCTCGGCAAGTCTGCTCTTGTCTTCCACAACCCGAGCCCCTTTTAAATATTCAAAACTGAAGGGGTAATTCTGATTCCATATTTCATATTTCTTTTCAGGAAAATCAATACGGAAATAACCTCGAGGTTTCGGCATAGCCTTCTCTCTACAAGACATAGGCAAACAAGCAAAAACAACCAAAAGGGATAAAATTATAATTCGGGAATGCCTAAGCATATAAAATACGATTTAAATAAATAGTGCTGCAATTTGCATAAATTTCAGTAAAACTCACACGTCTATTGCTTCGAATTAAAAAAGAGATGTCAGAATCAAGGCTTTTTTTTCTTCTTTTCAGGAAGTTTGAAACGTATCTTCTTGATTCTACGATTATCTACAGCTTCGATTATAAACTCATAACCATGATAGGTAAAAACCTCTTTCTTTTGCGGAATTTCCCCCTTTATCTCAAGGATCAGCCCCGCCAAAGTATCGGCATCACCTTTTATCTTATCAAAAAAATCATCTTCAATATCAATCAACTTAAAGAAGTCATTCAACAAAGTTTTGCCTTCAAAAAGATAGGATCCATCCTCTTCAATGGTATAGAAATCCTGCTGATCATCCAGTTCATCTGTAATATCACCAACAATTTCCTCAAGTATATCCTCCAAACTAATTATGCCTGAGGTTCCACCATACTCATCCACCACTATAGCCATATGATTCTTCTTGGTCTGAAACTCTTCCAAAAGATCACTAATCTTTTTTGTCTCAGGAACAAAATAGGGAGGTCGAATTAAAGATTGCCATCTAAAAGTATTGGGTTTATGATGGTGTGGCAACAAATCTTTCACATAGAGTATACCCCGAACATTATCAAAAGCCCCATCGTATACAGGAATTCGAGAATATCCCGACTCAATAATTATAGACTTAAGTTTGCTAAAACTGGTCCGAATATCAACAGCAACCACATCCACACGGGCCCTCATGATTTCATCTACATTGATATTCCCAAATTTCACTATCCCCTCAAGGATCTCAATCTCCTCGCTCATTTCATCAGCAGTAAGCTCCAATGCTTGTGAAAGATCATCCATTGAGATATTCTGTTTCTTCGAAATTCGCTTATTGACAAATGAAGTTGAATTTACCAAAACACTTCCTAAAGGACTTAAAGCTCTTTCTAAAAAAATCAAAGGCAGAGCCATATATTTAGAAAAACGGAGAGCATACTGGGCAGCATACACTTTGGGTATAATTTCACCAAATAAAAGAAGCATGAAGGTGACCACAACAACCTGAACAACAAAACCAACTGTTGGGGCCTGACTAAAATCCAACAACGAAGAGGTAATATAAGTTGACAGAATGACAATTGCAATATTCACAAAATTGTTTGCAATAAGTATTGTTGCCAACAATTTCTCAGGCATTCTCAAAAGCTTGAGTAGCTTTTTACTTTTGTTTGTTTGTGCATCTTCAATCTCTCTAATATTTTTAGGCGAAAGAGAAAACACTGCAACTTCGGAACCCGAAATCATTGCAGAAAAAAACAACAAAAGTACCATTGCGCAGAGTTCAGCAATGATACTTAAGCTAAGAGGTTTAAAAACAATATCAAAATTGTTCAATATCAGTAACAAATCGTTGGTTTCCAACATTCAATAATCTAGTTCAACAATATTTTAGAATGGTAAATCATCCGTTTCCTCTTCAGCAGTATTGGTAACTGCAGCTTGAGGTTTGGCCTCAGATTCAACAGTGTCATTTTCGGAACGACGGCCCAACATCTGGAAGTTATCGGCAAAAATCTCAGTCGTATAACGTTTTTTACCATCCTGATCTTCCCATGTGCGGGTTCTTAAACGACCTTCAACATACAATTGAGATCCTTTTTTGACATATTTCTCAGCTATTTCAGCCAATTTACGCCACATTACAATACTATGCCATTCGGTTTGTGTTACTTTCTCATCATTACGAGTATAAGATTCACTTGTAGCTAAACGAATATTACAAACAGCCACACCGTTATCAAGGTATTTAACTTCTGGGTCTGCACCTACATTCCCAACCAAAATTACTTTATTTACTGACATATCATCTATTTTTTAGTTAACAACACTAAAGTTATAAACTTTTTTATCGAGATAAAAATATTTTTATTCACATAACATTTACAAACTAGCCAAATGCATTTCAATTGGCCTAGGCATCGGATAACCAGCAACAGACTCTTTATCAACCAAAAGAATAGACTCAAACTTATTCAAATCACTAGTCTCAACTTTAATGTGAACGAACTCAATATGCAAATTCTGATGGCTCAGTTTATGTACTTTCCTGCTTATATGATTTGTTATCTCAAGTTTTGAATCCTTAAAAACTGAAAGCCATTCTTTAGTTTTTATCAAATCTACTAATTCTAGTTTATTATTAGCCTCGATTAAGGGAAATTCAAACAATTTTCTCCAGATATCTCGATCACCTCGTTGTTGCAACAAAAATTGATCGTCACTATATATAAAGAGGTAATAAAAATATCGATCCGTTATTTTCACTTTTTTCTTTTTCACAGGAAACGCATCCTGTTGCTTATTTATATAAGCAAAACATTGAACTTGCAAAGGACAGGAATCACAGGATGGATTTTTAGGAGTACACTGCAAAGCACCAAACTCAATAATAGCCTGATTATAGATATGCGGAGGCGCATCTGACATCAGCTCTTCAGCCAAAGATTGAAACACTCTTTTTCCGTTCGGAGAATTTGTCGACTCAGAAACACCATATATACGAGACAAAACCCGGTTGACATTCCCATCAACAGCCGCATGAGGTAAATGAAATGCAAAAGCAGCTATAGCCGATGCCGTATAAACACCAATGCCTTTCAACTTCAATATCTCTTCGAAAGAATCAGGAAAAACACCATTATAATCCGCAACAACCGACTTTGCTGCCTGATGCAAATTACGTGCCCGAGAGTAATACCCCAACCCCTGCCACAGATTGAGCACCTCATTTTCATCGGCAAAAGCCAAATCCTTAATCGTCGGAAATCGATTAATAAAACGGTAATAGTAGTCAACAACTGTAACAACTTGAGTTTGTTGTAACATGATTTCTGAAATCCAAATTTTGTATGGATCTGTGGTATTTCGCCAAGGCAAATCACGCTTATTGAACTCGTACCAGTTTATAATTTCTCTATTGAGCATAGACATAGATTGTTACGCTTTTTTTTTTTTTTGATATTTCACACAAAAATAGTGCTTTCGATTTCTTTAATAAAGAGAAATCATATATATTTGCAGTCTGATTTTGAGAAAAAACTGTTGTATATAATTGATAATTAAAGAATTTTTAAGAGATGACTAAAGCAGATATTGTTAACGAAATTTCTAAGAACACGGGAATTGAGAAGATTACAGTACAGAAAACTGTTGAGGCCTTCATGGACACTATCAAAGGTTCACTTGTTAAAGGTAAAAACGTGTATTTAAGAGGTTTTGGAAGTTTTATCGTTAAGAAAAGAGCAGAGAAAACTGCAAGAAACATTTCTAAAAACACAACTATTATTATTCCTGAGCACTTTATTCCGTCATTTAAACCGGCGAAGACTTTCGTAAGTAAAGTAAAAACAAACGTAAAGTAGTCTCAGACTTTAAAAACAAATTTTAATATATTAAGTTATGCCAAGCGGAAAAAAGAGAAAAAGACATAAGATGGCTACGCACAAGCGTAAAAAGAGATTAAGAAAAAATCGTCATAAGAAGAAATAATTCTTATCACGCTTATTAGTAAGAGTATAATGTATAAACCTAAAGAACTTTTTAGTACTTTAGGTTTATCTATTTGTAAGAATTAACTATTTTTTGAATTTAATATAGGAGTTTTCAAGTGAGTAACGAACTTGTAATTGATGTACAACCAAACGAAATTGTAATTGCTTTGCTTGACAACAAGCAATTGGTAGAAGTTTCCAAAGAAAAAAGTAATATACAATTTGCAGTAGGCGATATTTATCTGGGAAAAGTGAAAAAAATCATGCCTGGTTTAAATGCCGCTTTTGTGGATGTTGGATATGAAAAGGATGCATTCCTTCATTATCTGGACTTGGGACATCAGTTTCTCACTTTAAACAAATTTTTACAACAGGCTATAGCCCGAAAAGGCCGAGGCATTTCCATTTCTAAAATGAAATTGGAAGAAGATATCGATAAAAATGGGAAAATTACCGATGTTTTAAAATCCGGACAATACATTCTTGTTCAGGTAGCCAAAGAACCTATTTCGACTAAAGGTCCACGTTTGTGTTCAGAAATCTCACTGGCAGGACGTAATATTGTATTGATGCCCTTTGCCAATAAGGTCTCAATTTCCCAAAAATTAAAATCTACCGAAGAAAAAAGCCGCCTGAAGCAATTGTTACAAAGCATTAAGCCTAAAAACTATGGTGTGATTGTACGTACTGTTGCAGAAGGTAAACGAGTTGCTGAACTCGACAAAGAACTACGTGGCTTAATTGAACGTTGGGAAAATTCATTCTTGAATATTCGCGATATCAATCCTCCAAGTCTGGTATTGGGTGAAATGAATCGTACCACAGCTATTCTTCGAGATATTCTAAACTCCTCTTTCGAGAATATTTATGTGAATGATGCTGCAGCTGCAGCCGATATCAAACAATATATCTCCAGCATTGCGCCTGAGAAGGAGAAAATTGTGAAGCACGTTAAAGGTGAACTTCCAATTTTCGACCAGTTGGGTATCGATAAACAAATCAAATCTTCTTTTGGGAAAACAGTTTCATTTAAAAGTGGAGCTTACCTGATTATCGAGCACACCGAAGCATTTCACGTTATTGATGTAAACTCGGGGAATCGTTCTAAAGCCGGAAACGATCAGGAAACCAATGCACTTGAAGTCAATTTGGCCGCTGC
Organism: Ancylomarina subtilis; assembly: GCF_004217115.1. NCBI lineage: Bacteria > Pseudomonadati > Bacteroidota > Bacteroidia > Marinilabiliales > Marinifilaceae > Ancylomarina > Ancylomarina subtilis. The sequence goes on from NZ_SHKN01000001.1 coordinate 1,994,161, forward strand.
CGAGGAGGTTGCTCGTCAATTGAGACTTCGTGATATGGGAGGTATTATTGTTGTCGACTTTATCGATATGCATTCTGCCGAAAACCGTCATAAGCTTTTCGAGAAGATGAAAGAAATGATGAGTAAGGATCGTACCAAACACAATATCTTACCATTAAGTAAGTTTGGTCTGATGCAAATTACCCGTCAGCGTGTCCGTCCGGAAATGAATGTGGCCGTTCTGGAGAAATGCCCAACCTGCCAGGGTACAGGTGAAATTTCACCAGCAGTATTACTTACCGATCAAATTGAAGATCAGTTGGCAAGCCTGGTAGAGACTTCTCAGGAAAAACAATTAATTCTTAAAGTACATCCTTTTGTTGCTTCTTATATCAATCAAGGTTTCTTTAAAACATTGCGTCGTCAATGGCAATCAACCTACAAGGTTAAATTGAAAGTAAAAGCAATTCCATCCTACGATTTAATGATGTATCGTTTTAGCGATAAAGATAATCGCCGTATCAAATAATAATCCAACATTCTTTTGGATAAAAAAATTCTAAAGCACTTTTATTAAGTGCTTTTTTTTTTGCACCTGTTTCGACACCTGAATTCTCCTACAAATACACTGGTGAAGCAATATGGATAAAATGATATCAATCAGTGAATTTCATCCATAGACTCATTTTCCCATTTAAATCATCAGTAAAATCAATAGTGCAATCAATTTTCTCTTACATAAAATATAGAAGTTTAATGATTACAACAAAATCAAAAGATTAACTTTGTCTCAATAATCATTATTTTTTAAAGCTTGTTTTAATCAATATTCAAAACTAGCCCACGACATAGGGCATTAAAACATAAATCATGGACGTAGAAATATTAGCTCGTATCCAGTTCGCTTTCACCATTGCCTTTCATTATATCTACCCGCCACTTAGTATTGGTTTGGGAATGATGATGGTGATTTTCGAAAGCATGTATGTTCGATCTGGAAAAAAAGTGTACGAAACACTGGCCCGCTTTTGGACCAAAATATTTGCGCTAACTTTTGGAATTGGCGTTGCTACAGGCATCGTCATGGAATTTGAGTTTGGAACCAATTGGGCCATCTACTCAAAATATGTAGGTGATATTTTCGGATCAGCTCTGGCAGCCGAAGGGATTTTTGCCTTTGCTCTGGAGAGTGGTTTTCTGGGAATTCTTCTTTTCGGATGGAATCGCGTCAGTTCAAAAGTGCATCTAATTTCAACTATTGGAGTTTTCTTTGGCTCAATGTTTTCAGCTGTTTGGATCGTAGTAGCCAACTCGTGGCAACAAACGCCTGCTGGTTATCACATCGTAGGTGAAGGTATGAATGCCCGTGCTGAAGTCACAGACTTCTGGGCAATGGTGTTCAACCCATCCAGCGTCGATCGAATTTCCCATGTTTGGTTGGGGGCTCTGCTTGCAGGAGCATTTCTGGTTCTAAGTGTACACGCCTACTATTTGGTAAAAGGCAGACATATCGAGATCTCGAAAAAAGCATTTAAAATTGCTTTAGTGGCAGCTACTATCCTCTCATTAAGCCAATTGGCAACAGGACATAAATCAGCTGAAGGGGTTGCAAAAAACCAGCCTGCCAAGCTTGCTGCAATGGAAGGTCATTACGAAAAAAGTGCACCTGCCGATATGTATATTATGGGTTGGGTCGACCAGGACAAACAAGAAGTCAGCGGTATAAAAATTCCGGGAGGTCTATCCTTTCTACTGGATTACGATTTTGAGGCTCCTGTAACCGGACTAAATGCATTTCCAAAAGAAGATCAACCATCACAAGTCAACGCCGTTTTCCAATTCTATCACATTATGGTGGCTATTGGCATGGCGCTCATAGGTCTTACTCTCATAGCCTGTTTTTACTGGTGGCGAGGCAGATTATTCGAACAAAAATGGCTACTTGTCACATTTGTTTTCGCAGTCTTTTTACCTCAAATTGCCAATCAAACAGGGTGGTTTGCTGCCGAAATGGGAAGACAACCCTGGGTGGTTTATGGCTTGCTCCGAACTTCAGATGCCTTTTCACAAGCGGTCTCAGCTAATCAAATATGGTTCTCACTGATCATGTTTTTCTTTATCTATGCACTCCTTTTTGTTTTATTTATCTATATCCTAAACAAAAAGATACAGCACGGACCTTACGATGAACATGATTCTGAAAATCGCCCTTTAACAAAAGGCATTGAAGAAGTAATTATTAAAAACTAAAGTGAAAAGGAGAACGGTTAAGCTAAGATCAAAGAATATCTGATAGCAAACAACCGACTCCAAACACAAATTATAATTCACGTCCTAATCCTTTTGAAAGGAACAGGACATATAATATAAACATATGGAAACTCTATTCGGATTGGATTATCAAACCTGGTGGTTTTTAGTTGTAGGTGGTGTTTTTTCGGGCTATGCCATATTGGATGGTTTTGATTTTGGAGCGGGTGCCTGGCACTTGTTCCTAAGAAAAGAAAAAAGCCGTCGTATCGCTATGAATGCAGTGGGTCCCGTTTGGGATGGTAACGAGGTTTGGTTGGTTATTGGAGGGGGTGCCTTATTTGCAGGATTCCCTATTGCATATGCCAGTTTACTCTCAGCCATGTACACCCCATTTATGCTCTTTTTATTTTTCATCATCTTTCGTGCAGTATCCATCGAATTCCGAGGGAAGGAAGAAATGAAATGGTGGCGAAAACTTTGGGATGTGGTCTACAGCTTTTCAAGTATCATGCTGGGTTTTCTTTTAGGCGTGGTATTGGGCAATGTCTTGATGGGGATTTCTATAGATGCCAACCACAACTACAATGGCGACGCTTTGCTTAGCTTTCTAAACCCATATTCCATACTCATGGGATTGACAAGTTTAAGTCTGTTTATGTCACACGGTGCCATTTATTTGCTATTGAAAACAGAAGGTAAATTGTACGAACGCCTGGCGGTTTTGCAAAAGTATGCCATGGCTGCTTTCATCACCGTTTTTGCACTCACTTCGGTATATACCTTGCTTTACGCACCTCACTTGAGTGATAAACTCATGACAATGCCAGCGAGTTTAATTTTACCAGTACTGGTTGTATTAAGCATTGCTAATATTCCACGATTGACACATAAGAAAAAATACCTTCAGGCATTTCTTTTCTCATCACTTTGTATCAGTTTTATGCTCTTGCTTTGTGCTCTGGAAGTCTATCCAAACCTACTGATTTCATCAATAAGCCCTGAAAATAATATTGATATTTACAATGCGGCCTCATCCTTAAAATCATTAAAAATTATGATGATTATTGTCGCAATTGGTACACCTTTGGTTTTAGGTTATACCTTTTTTGTATACAAAACCTTTAGCGGCAAGGTTAAAATTGATGAAACAAGTTATTAAAGAGTCAAAAAAGGCGAAAGGTCGAAAAACTTAAAGATTAATTAATGATTGACTTTATTCTTTAGATCTCTAGATACTGAAATACAAAAAGAGCTGCAATCGACAATGATTACAGCTCTTTTTGTATTTAATGACTATTGGTTGATAGTGATGGTTTGAGTTCTTTGTACGGAAGAAATAATAAAATAGCCCAAAGCATCATCATCGAGTGTTTGCCCCCCTATCCGCTTAACATTGCTTCGCAAAGGTGCAGGTGGTGGTGAAAACTGAGTCCCTTCATTATCCCTTTGTTCCTCTGCCAGGCGTAAAAAGTCATAAGATCCTCTGGATATTACATGCTGTTTTATAAAGTAACGCTCTCCGGGGATAACATTCTGATCGAATTGTGTTTCTGATTCCCCAACAGAGGTATACACATTACTTCCAAAAAGAAGACCTGAATAGGAATACGAATAAGTCACATCTCTAGGATTTTCAGAATCACTCCAATCTGTATAAGATTCCACTTTGAACAACTCCCAACAGAAATAAAAGTATCCATCTTCAACATACTTGGGTTCAAAATTGATGTAATACCCCTCATCCTCATCTATCGAACTATTGGCATCCTTATACTCAACAAAAATTTTTGGTGCATACGCATAGTCTGTGACTTCTTGAGCTGTTGATTCATATTCCTCACCATCGGCTGTTTTAATAGACAAGATATAAGACGTATTCTGTTCCAGGTTTTTCCGGATTTCATAGCGTCCATTCTTTTCATCAGCGACTTCTTTTCCAGTATTGGGATCGTAAACCAATGGTACTGTATAAGCCAATGGAAACGCATTCCCTTTATTGTCCTTCAAAATCACCTGAGCATCTTTAACGACAGGATAATTCTGTGTTTCAAAATAAGGGACAGATTTTGTCAGGCGAACCGTTTGAAGACGCTCCTCGCCCGCTTCTCCTGGTTCACCGATCAACCAACCGTCAACAACCAATTTAGTTCCTACAGATGGCAAATCCAACTCAATTTGTTTCTCACATCCCGTTAGAATGATAACAGTAAGCAAGACCAGATATGTAAATTTATTTTGCATTTTTTCAATCTCCATTATTTGTGACTAGAAGCTAAAATTATAAGTGATGGTAGGTACAGGTTTTCCAATAATAGAAAACTGCCAGGCTTCGGTACTGTTTCCTTTTTGATTTCCTACCCAATTGTCTTCACTCTCTTTAAAATAAACCGAATAGGCATTCTGCCTGCTGTAAAGGTTGGTTATTCCAAAATTCCAACTTCCTTGCCAGCTCTGATTCGGTCTTTTCTTTTTACACATATAGGTAAAAGATACATCCAGTCGGTGATAGGCTGATAGACGCGCGCCATTACGATTGATGTAATGCGCATAGGTATTTCCCTGAAATTCGTATTTTCCGTAAGGATAAGTCGCAGGTCGACCACTCATCAGAATAAAATTAGTTGCAACCGACCATCTATCGTTCAAATCGTAATTCGCAACCACTTTTAAATCGTGTGTTTTGTCGTAATCAGCAGGAAAATAGTCACCGTTATTTATCTGGGTACTTGGGAAAATCTCACCAGTCTCATTATTCATTAAACCCGCTACTTTTTTCTCAGTTCTCGACAAAGTATAAGCAATCCATCCCGTTAAACGGCCCTCTTTTTTACGGACACTAAATTCCAGCCCATAAGCTCTGCCCTGTGCATCGAGCAATTCGGTTTCGATAGTATTGTTCAGCAACAAATGAGCCCCATATTTGTATTCCACCAAATCGTAAAATTTCTTGTAATACGCTTCAATCGACGTTTCGAACATATTATTTCCAAGATTGTGGAAATAGCCCAATGCGATCTGATCAACCTTAGCAGGTTTGATATGCTTGCCTGTAGGCACCCAAATATCAAGCGGTGTCGGTGCGGTTGTATTTGAGATTCGGTGCAAATATTGGCAGGTTCTGTTATAACTTGCTTTTACCGAATTCACATCGCTAAGTGCATACTTAATTGCCAAACGAGGTTCGAAATTGAAGTAATTCTGAATGATCTCATTCTTACCATACATCTTCGCCCCCGTTACGCTAGCTTTCTCCTTTGGAACACCGCTTTTGTAAGTAAAAACCGTTTGGTCTCCAAGACTTGAAAAATTGGATAGCCTTAAACCATATTGCAGAGTCAGGCTGCTGCCTATATTTTGTTCCACCGCAGCATAGGCTGACGATTCGAGACCGTACCCTTTCTCAAGTTTATTGAACTCGATGATGGATCCCTTTACCGGGTTCAACTCTCCGGGATTAAAGATGTAATAGGTACTCCCAAAACCAAATTTATATTTCAGGTCAGGATTGGGGAAGTAAGAAAAATCAGCCTTTAAATTCATATTCTTAATGCTGGAAATCCACTCAAAGCCCAAACTTCCCTCGGGCACACTAATCGAATAATCAAAATTACTATAAATGGCCGTAAAATTTGAAAAGAGTTTTTTGTTGAAAAGATGATTCCAACGAATGGTCCCTGTTGTATTTCCCCAATGAGAATCGAATTCCTTACCAAACTTAAACACATCGTTTCCAAAATAACCTGAGATAAAAAGACGATTGTTATCGTTGAATTTATGATTGATCTTGGCATTCAGATCATAGAAATAAACCGTATTATCTTTCATATCAGGATTCATGCGAAGCAAAACATCGGCATAAGATCGTCTGCCCGCCAGCATAAAAGAGGTTTTATCTTTTTTAATGGGGCCTTCAAGCGTCAATCGACTGCTGACAATACCAATTCCTCCACTTCCTGAAAAACGTTTACTGTTGCCCTCTTTCTGGCGCACATCCAATACCGAAGACAAGCGGCCGCCATACTGTGCAGGGATACCACCCTTGTACAATTGAAAATCCTTTACGGCATCGCCATTAAATACTGAGAAAAAACCAAACAGGTGGGCCGAGTTAAAAACCGGTGCTTCATCCAAAAGAATCAGGTTCTGATCGGTACCTCCACCCCTTACGTTAAAACCGGTACTACCTTCACCAACCGATGTTACACCGGGTAACAGTTGCAAGGTCTTGATAATATCAACCTCACCCAGAAAATGAGGCAATTTTTTAACGATACTCACTGGTAGACGCTCAACACTCATCTGCACCGAAGACACATTTTGATCTTTTTTAGCAGCCGTAACCGTCACATCTTTCAGTTCTATGCCATCGGCATTCAGTTCAATATTTACAGTGGTATTCCGAGTCAAATCAATTTCCCTGAGAATAGGTGAATAACCAATAAAACTAAACAAAACCTTATATTTACCGGGAGCCAGTGATAAAGAGAAAAAACCATACTCGTTGGTTGCTGTCCCCACCATAAGATCCTGAATACTTATTGTAGCACCAATAAGAGCTTCTCCATTTGAGCCGTCTTTGATATAACCACTCAGGGTTTGTTTTTCCTGCGCCCGTATCTCACTACCAACAAATCCTGAAAAAAGGAAAAGGAGCAGCATTAAACCAATAGTCTTCTTCATAAAACCAATAATAGATAACATTTTAATATTCTAAATGTAATGACATCTGACAAATAACGAACACGTATTAGAAAAGAAGAAAAACTTACTGAGTTTTCACTTCTATTTTCAAAACTTTAAGTCTTGATCCTTTTGTCACCTGATAGTCAATAAAAAAGGCCATCCATAAGGACGGCCTTCAATTTTATATCGATTTAATGAGATTTTATTCTCACTCTTATCAAATCTAGTTTTCAGCACCTTCGAATTTTCCTGCTGCAAGAAATTCAATTGCTGCTTCGATATCCTTATACATCACTCTATCCTTGTCGTTGAAAGTAACGGCAGATCTGAATTCTTCAAGGAATGATTCCAAAAATGGAGATGATTTGCCCGGACGACGTAAATCAACTGCCTGAGCTGCGTTCATCAACTCGATAGCAAAAATACGCTCTACATTATCAGCCACCAATAAAGATTTAGTTGCTGCGTTACTACCCATACTCACGTGATCTTCCTGCTCGTTTGAAGAAGGAATTGAATCAACTGAACATGGTGTACACAATTGCTTATTCTGACTAACGATAGAAGCCGCTGCATACTGAGGAATCATAAATCCGGAATTCAATCCTGAATCAGAAATCAAGAACTCAGGAAGGTCTCTGTCACCAGAAATCAAACGGTAAGTTCTACGCTCCGAAATACTACCAAGCTCCGCCAAAGCAATACAAAGGAAGTCAAGAACCAAAGCCAATGGCTGTCCGTGGAAGTTACCACCAGACAAGATCATATCCTCTTCGATAAAGATTGTTGGGTTATCGGTTACTGAATTGATTTCAGTTTCTACAACGCTGGCAACATAGTTAATGGCATCTTTAGAAGCACCATGAACCTGAGGCATACAACGGAATGAATAAGGGTCCTGAACATTCTTCTTCTCCTTAGCGATAAACTCACTGCCTTCAAGAAGTGTGCGGATGTTACGAGCGGTTTCAATTTGTCCGTTGTGAGGACGCGCTTCGTGAATTGGAGCTAAGAAAGGATCGATTCGTCCATCGTAACCTTCCAATGAAATCGCACCAATAATATCAGAATACTTCACCAATTTGAAAGCCTTAAGCAAAGCGTAAACAGCATGCGAACTCATAAACTGAGTACCATTCAATAAAGCCAAACCTTCTTTAGCACCCAATTTGATAGGCTCCCATCCAAACATCTTAAGAATTTCAGCAGAAGGACGGATTTCATCTTCATAAATCACTTCACCTTCACCAAATAATGGCAAGAATAAGTTAGCCAAAGGAGCCAAATCACCTGATGCACCCAATGATCCTAAATGACGAACCACAGGAAGCACATCGCTATTGTACATATCGATGATACGCTGAACGGTTTCAAGCTGAACACCTGATTTACCCATAGAAAGTGCGTGAGCCTTTAATAAAAGCATCAAACGAATCACATCCTCAGGAATAACATTACCCAAGCTACAAGCGTGAGACATCACCAGGTTAGATTGAAGCTGACTTAAATCCTCTTCAGGAATAGAGATCTTACAAAGCGATCCAAAACCCGTTGTAATACCATAAATTGGCTTCTCAGCATTTGCAATGGTGTTATCAAGATAAGCTTTACAGTCAAGAATCAACTTCTTTGATTCTTCGGATAATTCAAGCTTGTATCCGTTTTCAAGAATTTCTTCAATTTTAGAGAACGTTAGTCTCTCCGGGCTAATAAAATGTGTGTTAGACATGTTGTGTATTTTTATTTAGTATTTTTTGTTTTAAATGTATTTCAAAAGCGATAAACGGATACAAGATATCCATCCATCAACATATCAATAATGAGAATATCTCATCATTAAAACTTAGACAGGCAAAACTCAGGGGCAACGAATGTCGCCTCCGATACTTTCAGCTGCTCTCTCTTGTAATACTTTAAATATCATTCAATTCTAAATATTTTATTCACACCTCAAAGGCATGTCTTTTTAATCAATCATCGTTAGACGCGCAAGCTAAGCCAATTTTTTAACTAAGTCGTCAACACTTAGCTTTATTTGCTCACCTGTTTCCATATCTTTCAAACTTAGCAGGCCTTCTTCCATCTCACTTTCGCCAACCATAATCACAAACGAAATATGCTTATCGTTGGCATAGTTCATTTGCTTTTTCATTTTTGCAGACTCAGGGAAAATTTCAGCTTTTACACCATTGGCTCTCAATTTTGCTAAGATAGGCAAGCAATATTTTTCTTCCTTCTCGCCAAAATTAACAAACATAGCTTTGGTTGTATTAACGGTTTCAGCCGGGAAACGATCCATTTGTTCCAACACATCGTAAATACGATCGGCACCAAACGAAATACCCACACCCGAAACATCCTTCAATCCAAAAATACCCGTTAAGTCGTCGTAACGACCACCTCCTGTAATACTTCCGAATTCCATATCTTTCGATTTTACTTCGAAAATGGCACCGGTATAATAATTCAAACCACGAGCAAGTGTCAAGTCCAACTCAACCTCAGTGGTCACATCCAAATCATTCAAATAATTGAAAACCGTTTCCAGTTCTTCAATACCTTTCATCCCCACTTCTGATGCCGATAGAATTTCCTTAAGCTTGTTCAACTTGTCGGCATTGCTTCCTGATAAAAGAATAATGGGTTGAAGCGTATCAATGGCTGCTTGAGGAATACCCTTTTCAAACATCTCCTTGTTCACATTGTCCAGTCCAATTTTATCCAGCTTGTCAATGGCAACCGTAATGTCAATAATTCTTTCAGCCTCGCCAATAATCTCGGCAATACCTGCCAAAACCTTGCGGTTGTTCAGTTTCACAAGCACATTAAGATTCAATTTCTTGTAAACCTGATCAACAATCTGAATTAACTCCACTTCATTCAAAAGAGAATTGCTACCCACCACATCAACGTCGCACTGATAGAATTCGCGATAACGTCCCTTTTGCGGACGATCGGCTCTCCAAACAGGCTGAATTTGGTAACGCTTAAAAGGGAAAGAAATATCGTTGCGATGCTGCACAACGTAACGCGCAAATGGCACGGTTAAATCGTAACGCAGCCCTTTATCGCTAATCTTAGTCGTTAATTTAGTTGAGTTTCGAGCTTCCAGAACTTCAGGTCTTACCTTTGATATATAATCACCTGAGTTTAGAACCTTAAACAACAACTTATCGCCTTCTTCGCCATATTTTCCCATAAGGGTCGATAAATTTTCCATCGATGGCGTTTCGATAGGCATAAAACCATACAGTTGAAACACCTCTTTAATGGTATCGAATATGTAGTTTCGTTTCACCATTTCAACAGGTGAGAAATCTCTCGTTCCCTTAGGAATTGACGGTTTTTGAGCCATTTCTTTACTTTTATTTGGTTAATGTTCTCTTTTAATATGAATTCAAACCTCAATCCTCCTCTTTAGCTTAAGCAAAAAAACGAAGACCTCCGCCTGATGCTTTAAATATGAGTCTTAATCAGGTATTCATATTGTGCTACAAAAATATCAATTATTTTCAGAGTTCCCAGCCTTTGTATAAAAGCTCTCTTACCAGACTTTAAAGCAAAAAAAAAGTATCAGCAAACTGATACTTGTATAAAGCTGAATTAAGATCGATTTACTCGCCGAAATATATTGGCAAAGAAATCGAGCAGCATTCCAAGTATTAAGGGATAATACCATACTTTCGATTCGAACCCCATAAGCAGAACAACCGAACCGATGAATAAAACATTAACCGTTGTTTTGGTATATTCAAACACTCCCCAGCTACTGAAACCTTGCTTTATTAATAAGAAAAGCTGTACAAAAGCATAGGTTAGTAAGCCTGCCGATATAATGATATTCCCATACGAAAGGTGATTGTATAAACGATAACCACCAATAAAGATTAAAGCCAATCCGATAAAATAGATCAGTTTTAAAGTTGAAAAAGAAGACATAAAAATGATGTGATGATGTGTTAATTTGATAATGTACTCGTTATGAGCCAAGTTTAAACATATTTGCTAAGTCGAATCGAAGCGCTATTGAATAAACTTAATCGTCATTGGGTATTCAAACTCTTCGTCGTTTAGGGTTTTAACAACAGCCATAATAACAAAAATCAGTTGCAATAAGCCCAATATTATTAAAGCAAAAATGCCAATTATAACAAAAATCAGAATACCTGCTGCAAACATGTAGAGTGTGAACGAAATCTGGAAATTCAAAGCCTTTTTACCTTCGCGGTCAACCAGGGCCGAACTGTCCTTGCGCATGCTCCATAAAATAAGAGGAACGATGATATGTCCCAGCGGGATGAAATAAGCCAAACCACCTAAATGGCAAAACATCGCCCAATTTCTCTCTTCGTGTGGCGTTCTAAAATAGTTCATGCTTTTCTGTTTTAAATTACTTATGTCAAAAATACAAAAACAAAGGGAAGAAAACCAATCTGGCTTCTTCCCTCAATCTTTAAAACAAGCTAAAATTAATCAGCCAGTAATTTTTTGTATCGAATACGCTTAGGCCCTTCATCGCCCAGTCGTTTCTTTTTATTAATCTCGTAATCGCTGTACCCCCCTTCGAAGAAATGCACATGCGAGTCGCCTTCAAAAGCCAGAATATGGGTTGCAATTCGATCGAGAAACCAACGGTCGTGAGAAATAACCACGGCACAACCTGCAAAGCTTTCCAAACCTTCTTCAAGAGCACGAAGCGTGTTTACATCAATATCATTGGTTGGCTCATCCAGTAGCAGCACGTTGGCTTCTTCTTTTAGCGTTAAAGCCAGGTGCAAGCGATTACGCTCACCACCGGAAAGCACACCACATTTCTTTTCCTGATCGGCTCCGGTAAAGTTAAAGCGGCCCACATAAGCACGGGCGTTGATGGTTCGTCCGCCAACATTAATTAAATCGCCACCACCTGAAATCACTTCGTAAACCGATTTCTCAGGATCGATCTCGGCATGTTGCTGATCAACGTAACCCACTTTCACGGTTTCACCCACCTCGAAAGTTCCCTTATCAGGTTGCTCAAGTCCCATAATCATTCTGAACAGAGTGGTTTTACCTGCCCCATTAGGACCAATCACACCCACAATACCTGCTGGTGGCAATTCGAACTCCAAATCTTCGTATAAAAGTTTTGAATCGAAACCTTTTGATACACCCTGCACCTGAATCACCTTGTTCCCCAAACGAGGACCATTAGGAATGAAGATCTCCAGCTTTTCTTCCTTTTGCTTTAAATCTTCGTTCATCATATTATCGTAGGCATTCAAACGCGCCTTGTTTTTTGCCTGGCGTGCTTTAGGTGCCATACGCACCCACTCCAACTCGCGTTCAAGTGTTTTACGGCGCTTACTAGCCGTTTTCTCTTCCATGGCCATACGTTGGGTCTTCTGATCCAACCACGAACTGTAATTCCCTTTCCATGGAATTCCTTCCCCACGGTCAAGTTCAAGAATCCATCCCGCAACATTATCCAGGAAGTAACGGTCGTGAGTGATACTGATAACGGTTCCTTTATACTGCGCCAGGTGTTGCTCCAGCCATTCTACGGATTCAGCATCCAGGTGGTTAGTGGGCTCATCAAGCAATAGGATATCCGGCTCCTGTAACAACAAACGACAAAGGGCAACACGTCGTCGCTCTCCTCCTGACAAATGCTTAACCAAAGCATCTCCTTCAGGGCAACGCAAAGCATCCATGGCGCGCTCCAGCTTGGTATCCAGATTCCAGGCATCGAAATGATCAATCTTCTCTTGTAGATCAGCTTGTTCATCCATGACAGCTTGCATCTTGTCCGGATCTTCCAATACATCAGGATCAGCAAACTTCAGATTAACCGCTTCATAAGCTGCCAGGCAATCAACAATTTCCTGAACCCCTTCTTCAACAATTTCTCTTACGGTTTTAGCATCGTCCAATTCGGGTTCCTGAGCCAGGTAACCAATGTTGTGATCTTTCGACCAAACCACATGCCCATCAAACGAAGGTTCGATACCCGCTATAATTTTTAGCAAAGTAGATTTACCTGAACCATTTAAACCGATGATACCAATCTTTGCTCCGTAAAAGAAAGAAAGGTTGATATTATTCAATACTTTTTTCTGAGATGAAAAGGTTTTGCTCACCCGATCCATCGAAAAGATAATCTTCTTATCGTCTGCCATTTATTTATTATTTATCACTATTTCAAGATTTAAATCAATTGATAATGAAAATCAAACCCTATCGTTGGCAATTCATTAATCAATCTCACACAAAAATAAAAAAACAAATGAAGCGATCAATTCCCAAAGGCTGATAGAAATCGTAAATTAGAAGAATATTTAGTCAAAGGGAACGAAAGCGTTTGAAATAATATTATGAAAATATTTTAGTGAATAAGATTTTAAATTATCATATAAATTCCTAATTTTAGTCTGTAATCAGTCTAAAACTAATTTCTAACTCGGCTATTTAAAATATATATGGAAAAAATCGAACGTGTTTGTTGGGAAGAAAATATCGATTCTTGTACTGTCGTTAAAACGGAGCTAGAAAAAAGAAATATTCCAATGAAGGAAGCTAAAATCTTGTTAGTAGAAGATAAGATTAGCAATAGAAAGACGATTGAAATTTATTTAAGATCGAGAGTCGGAAAAGTCGAAGTCGCAGAAAATGGCAAAGAAGCCGTTGAGATGTTTACCGAGAACAAATACGATATGATCCTAATGGATATACAAATGCCAATTATGGGAGGTATTGAAGCAGCTCAACACATTAGAGAAATAGAAGCTGACAGGGATTACCGTGTGCCTATCATTGCATTTAGTGCCAACTACTTTTCATCGGACAAGGAAACATCTATTGAAGTAGGTATGGATGCATATATTTCTAAGCCATTTCAATCGAAAACACTTTTTAATTTGATGGAAGAATATATCTAAGATATTTCTACACTATAACGCAAAAAAAAGGAGCCTTAAGGCTCCTTTTTTTATATATTCAGTGTGCTACAAATTAGCATCCGAAAATTGCATTCTCACCCAATTCTTCTTCGATACGAAGCAATTGGTTGTACTTAGCCATACGATCAGAACGACTCAAAGAACCCGTCTTAATCTGTCCAGCGTTAGTTGCAACAGAAATGTCAGCGATAGTCGCATCTTCAGTTTCACCTGAACGGTGAGAAGTTACTGAAGTGTAACCTGCACGGTGAGCCATTTCAATAGCGTTTAAGGTCTCAGTTAAAGTACCAATTTGGTTTACTTTAATCAAGATAGAATTAGCCGCTTTAAGCTCGATACCTTTAGCCAAATAATCTGTGTTAGTAACGAATAAATCGTCACCTACCAACTGACACTTGTCACCGATAAACGCATTAAGAGCAACCCAACCATCCCAGTCACCTTCGTCCATACCGTCTTCGATTGAATCGATAGGATACTTAGCGATCAATTCAGCTAGGTAAGCAGCTTGCTCTTCAGAGTTTCTTTTAACACCATTAGGTTCGAAAATGCTGTAATCATATACACCATCCTTGTAAAACTCAGAAGAAGCACAGTCCATAGCGATAGAAACATCACCACCATCTTCTTTACGACCTGGCTTGTAACCTGCATTTTTAATAGCAGTTAGAATACAGTCAATTGCCTCTTCAGTACCAGCTAACATTGGAGCGAAACCACCTTCGTCACCAACTGCAGTAGAAAGACCTTTACCTTTAAGAACTTTAGCAAGAGCGTGAAATACTTCAGCACCCATTCTTAAAGCCTCACGGAATGAAGGCGCACCAATAGGACGGATCATGAACTCCTGGAATGCGATAGTCGCATCAGAGTGAGATCCACCATTGATGATATTCATCATTGGAACTGGAAGTACATTAGCATTAGTACCACCAATGTAACGATACAATGGCATACCTGAATATAAAGCAGCAGCTTTAGCAGTAGCCAAAGAAACACCTAACATAGCATTTGCACCCAAGTTAGATTTAGTCTTTGTTCCGTCAAGTGCAATCATGGCTTTATCAATAGCAACCTGATCTGTTGCATCCATACCAATCAAAGCCTTTGCAATAACGTTATTTACGTTATCAACAGCTTTTAACACACCTTTACCTAAATAACGAGACTTATCGCCGTCACGAAGCTCTAAGGCTTCATTTTCACCAGTTGAAGCTCCTGAAGGAACACCGGCACGACCCATAAAACCACTAGCAAGAGTTACTTCAACTTCGATAGTAGGATTTCCACGTGAATCAAGAATTTCACGACCGTGAATGTTTACAATTTCTGACATAACTTACGGTATTAAAAATTATAATAGTAATGATAGTATCTTATTTATTATCAATCCTAAAGTTCACCAATTTAAACCACTTATGCATAAAATATTGATAAAAATTATCGTGGAATCTATGCAAACGTTAGCAAAATCTTTAGGGCACTAAAAAAGGGATAAAGCTTAACTTTATCCCTCTTGTTATATGAAAAGCTTAGATTACTCTTCGCCTTTTTCTTCTGTAGCTTCTGGAGCTTCAACTTCAGCAGGAGCATCAGCTTTCTTAGTGCTTTTTCTTCTACGAGTTGTTTTCTTAGCTTCAGCTTTTTTCTCAGATACATAAGTCTCGTTGTAATCTACTAGCTCAATAATACACATTTCTGCGTTATCGCCTAAACGATTACCAGTTTTAAGAATACGAGTATAACCTCCGTTACGAGTCGCAACCTTAACTGAAACTTCTCTGAATAACTCAGTAACGGCTTCTTTTTGCTTTAAGTAGCTAAAAACAACACGTCTTGAGTGAGTAGTATCTTCCTTACTCTTAGTAATCAATGGCTCTACATACATTTTTAAAGCCTTAGCTTTAGCAGTAGTTGTACTGATTCTTTTGTGTAAGATTAAAGAAGACGCCATATTTGAAAGCATAGCCTTTCTGTGGGCAGCTTTTCTTCCTAGGTGATTGAATCTTTTTCTATGTCTCATTTTACCTTATTCCTTATCTAATTTATACTTAGAAATATCCATACCGAAAGTAAGATTCAATGACTCTAATAGGTCATCTAACTCGGTTAAGGATTTCTTACCAAAGTTTCTAAATTTCAATAGGTCGTTTCTGTTGAATTGAACAAGTTCTCCTAATGTATCTACATCAGCAGCTTTCAAGCAATTCAATGCTCTAACAGAAAGATCCATATCTACCAATTTAGTTTTAAGAAGTTGGCGCATATGCAATACTTCTTCATCAAACTCTTCGTTTGCAAACTTCTCATCAGTGTCAAGAGTAATCTTTTCATCTGAGAATAGCATGAAGTGATAAATCAGAATTTTAGCCGCTTCTTTCAACGCTTCTTTTGGATGAATAGAACCATCAGTTGTAATTTCAAAAACTAATTTTTCGTAATCAGTTTTTTGCTCTACACGGTAATTCTCAACATCAAACTTAACGTTCTTAATTGGTGTGTGAATAGCATCAATTGGAATGACTCCAAACTCAGCATCTACGGGTTTATTCTCTACAGAAGGAATATAACCACGACCTTTATTGATAGTTAAATCCAATTGTAATTTGGCAGAGCTATCCATTCTGCAAATCACAAGTTCTGGATTCAACACTTCGAAACCGGTTAGGAACTTGTTAATATCGCCTGCTGTAAAAGTTTCTTGATCCGAAATGGTAACAGTTACCAACTCGCTGTCAACTTCTTCAACTTTTTGTTTAAACCGAACTTGTTTTAAGTTCAGGATCATTTCGGTTACATCCTCAATAATACCTGGTACTGTAGAGAACTCATGATCAACACCCTGAATTTTGATAGTAGTAATTGCATACCCCTCAAGAGAAGAAAGTAAAATTCTTCTTAAGGCGTTACCAATTGTAATACCATATCCAGGCTCTAATGGACGAAATTCGAATTTTCCGAATCTATCGTCTGCGTCGAGCATAATAACTTTGTCCGGTTTTTGGAAAGCTAATATTGCCATAAAATATTGATTAACTATTTTTATTTAGAATACAATTCAACGATTAACTGCTCCTTGATGTTCTCAGGAATTTCAGTTCTTTCTGGAATGTTTAAAAACTTACCGCTTAGTGAAGTTTGATCCCATTCCAACCAAGATGCTTGGTTGTATCTTGCAGTAGATAAAGAATCGGTAATAGCAATTAAAGACTTCGATTTTTCACGAACTCCTACGATATCCCCGGCTTTTACTGAAAATGAAGCGATATTACAAACCTGACCGTTCACAGTAATGTGTTTATGGCTAACCAACTGACGTGCAGCTGATCTTGTTGGAGCAACACCTAATCTGTAAACAACGTTGTCTAAACGACACTCTAGGAGTTGTAACAATACCTCACCAGTAATACCCTTACTTCTTGCGGCCTTTTTAAATAAGTTAGAGAATTGCTTTTCCAATACACCGTAAGTGTATTTTACTTTTTGCTTCTCTTTCAACTGAACCCCGTATTCAGACATCTTAGATCTTCTACGGCTATTACCGTGCTGTCCTGGAGGGTAGTTTTTATTTTCAAATGCCTTGTCAGGTCCAAAAATTGGCTCTCCAAATTTTCTAGCAATTTTACTCTTTGGTCCTATATATCTAGCCATCTCTTATTAAATTTAATTTTTACGTTAAGTGACTTAAAAAGTTATCGGTTTTAAAAAGTGCCGCTGTTCTTGAGAGGATATCAAAAGAAAAAAAAACCGAACAAAATTTAAGTTGAATTTTAATTATACTCTACGTCTTTTTGGAGGTCTACAACCATTATGTGGTAGTGGAGTAACATCGATGATTTCTGCGATATCAATTCCGCAAGCATTTACTGCACGGATAGCAGATTCACGTCCGTTACCTGGACCTTTAACGTATACTTTAACTTTTCTCAAACCTAGGTCATGAGCTACTTTAGCACAATCGGTTGCCGCTTGTTGAGCAGCATATGGAGTGTTCTTCTTAGAACCTCTAAATCCCATTTTACCGGCCGATGACCAAGAAATAACCTGACCACTGTTATTGGTCATTGAGATAATAATGTTGTTGAATGATGAGTGGATGTGCACTTGTCCTAGTGCTTCAACCTTCACAACTTTCTTTCTAACTGATACAGACTTCTTTGCCATAACTTAACAATTATTTAGTCGCTTTCTTTTTGTTTGCAACTGTTTTTCTCTTACCCTTTCTAGTACGGGAGTTGTTTTTAGTTCTCTGTCCACGTAAAGGTAAACCAACACGATGACGAATACCACGATAGCAACCAATGTCCATCAAACGCTTAATGTTCAATTGATTTAGAGAACGTAATTCACCCTCTACCTTGAAGTTAGCATTAATAGCTTGACGAATTCTTCCTGCTTCATCATCTGTCCAGTCCTTAACTTTAGTATCGTAGCTAACACCAGCTTCATCAAGGATTTGTTTAGCGGCGCTTCTACCAATTCCAAAGATGTAAGTTAAACTAATAACTCCTCTTTTGTTTTGAGGCAAATCGACTCCAACAATTCTAGCCATAAAATTTATTTATTTATTTACAAGTTAACTTAATTATCCTTGACGTTGTTTAAACTTAGGATTCTTTTTATTAATCACATACAAACGTCCTTTTCTTCTAACGATCTTACAATCTTCAGAACGTTTCTTTACAGATGCTCTTACCTTCATTTTATCGAAATTTAATTTTTGTATCTAAAAGTAATGCGCCCTTTAGTAAGATCGTATGGCGACATTTCCACTTTAACCTTATCCCCAGGCAAGATCTTAATATAGTGCATTCTCATTTTCCCGGAGATATGAGCTGTAATCACATGTCCGTTCTCAAGTTCTACACGAAACATTGCATTTGATAATGCTTCGGTAATGGTACCGTCTTGTTCTATTGAAGGCTGTTTAGCCATAAGTAATAATTGTATTATATGTTATTTTATTCCTCAATAAATTCAAAACTGGACAGGATTTGAGCTTGTCCATTTCGTACCACCACAGTATGTTCGAAATGTGCAGAGGGTTGCCCGTCTGCTGTTACAATTGCCCAACCATCTTCATCCTGGTAGACTTCTTTTTTACCGAGATTTACCATTGGTTCAATCGCTATTACTAAGCCATTTCTCAATTTCAATCCCCGGTGTTGTTTACCAAAATTTGGAACCTGTGGATCTTCGTGCAAATCCTTACCAATTCCGTGTCCTACCATTTCTCTTACGACAGAAAAACCATGTTTTTCTGCATGTTTCTGAATGGCATAGCCGATGTCTCCCAAATGGTTTCCTTCGACTGCATTAGTTATGCCTTTATAAAGAGCTTCCTTAGTTACTTTTAGTAACGATTTAATTTCAGGTTTTACCTCCCCTACGCTGAAAGTGTATGCTGAATCGCCATAAAAACCATTTAACAACACACCACAATCGCAAGATAAAATATCCCCTTCTTTCAACTCATAGAAAGACGGAATACCATGCACAACTTGCTTGCCAACTGACATGCAAAGAGTGTTTGGAAATCCATCGTAACCAAGAAATCCTGGCTGTCCGCCATTATCTCTTATATATTCTTCTGCAATTTGATCTAACTTTAGAGTCGATATGCCGGGGCATATTCTCTTTGAGATTTCCCCAAGAGTCTTGGCCACCAGCATGTTACTCTCTTTAAGTAACGCTATCTCCTCCTCAGTCTTGTAAAAAATCATTTTGCAAAGAAAGCAAAAATATTTTAATAAGCAGCAGCTCCCGCCGGAGATTTGCCTTTTATTCTTCCAGACTTCATCAAACCGTCATAGTGACGCATCAATAAATGACTCTCGATTTGTTGCAGAGTATCTAAAACAACACCTACTAAAATCAATAATGAAGTCCCTCCGAAGAATTGAGCAAAACCACTATTTATACCACCCAACATTGCAAAGGCAGGCATAATTGCAACCCAACCTAAGAATAGAGATCCCGGTAAAGTGATACGAGACATTACAGTATCTAAGAAATCAATGGTTTTCTTTCCTGGTTTAATACCTGGAATAAAACCACCATTCTTTTTCATATCCTCAGCCATTTGCGTTGGATTAACTGTAATTGCAGTATAAAAATAAGTAAACAACACAATCATTACAAAGAACAAAGCATTGTAATAAAATCCTGTATAGTTACTCAAAGCAGCAGCTACTCCTGATAATGAATCAGAACTCGCGTAGTTCACAAATGCCATTGGCAAGAACATAATAGCCTGAGCAAAGATGATTGGCATTACACCAGCTGCATTCACTTTTAAAGGAATGTACTGACGAACACCACCATACTGTTTGTTACCAACAATACGCTTAGCATATTGTACTGGAATCTTTCTTGTTCCTTGTACTAACAAAATTGTCAGTGCAAATACAACAAACAAAATCACAATTTCAAGTACAAGTAGAATTAATCCACCACCTTGTCCTTCTAATCTTGATCCAAGTTCAGCGAAAAAGTTAAAAGGCAAACGCGCAATAATACCAATCATGATGATGATAGAAATACCGTTACCAATTCCCTTATCAGTAATCTTTTCACCCAACCACATGATAAACATGGATCCGGCTGCAAGAATAGCTACTGAAGATGCTGTAAAGAACCAGCCTTTCAAAATGAAAGCCGTCTCAGGCAATTGCGAATGTAGGTTTAATAAATATCCTGGTGCTTGAAGAACAAGGATGACAACAGTTAAATAACGTGTAATCTGATTGACTTTACGTTGACCACTCTCACCTTCTTTTTGTAAACGTTGAAAGTAAGGAACAGCTATTCCCATCAACTGAATAACGATGGATGCAGAAATGTATGGCATGATACCAAGGGCAAAAATTGAGGCATTCGAGAATGCACCCCCTGAAAACATATCCAACAAACCTAAAACACCGTCTTTAGTTTGAGATTTTAACGCGCCTAAGTGAGCTGGGTCTATCCCCGGCAACACGATCATGGTTCCTAAACGGTAAACCAATAGAAGAGCTAAAGTTGTTAAGATTCTTGATCTTAAATCTTCAATCTTCCAGATGTTCTTCAATGTATCTATTAAACCTTTCATTATCTAATCTTACAATTTAACAACAGTTCCTTCTACTGCTTCAATCGCTGATTGAGCAGATTTCGAGAACGCATGAGCTTTAACTTCAAGCTTAGCAGATAAAACACCATTACCTAAAACTTTGATTTTGTCATTTTTGCCACACATTCCTGCGTTAACTAAAACTTCAACATCAATAGTAGTAAGGTTGTTTTTCTCAGCTAAAACTTGCAATACTTCAACATTAATAGCTTTGTACTCAACTCTATTAATGTTCTTAAATCCAAACTTAGGTACTCTTCGTTGTAAAGGCATTTGACCACCTTCGAAACCAACTTTTTTAGAGTATCCAGATCTTGACTTTGCACCTTTATGTCCTCTGGTTGAGGTACCACCTCTACCAGATCCTTGTCCGCGACCTATTCTTTTAGTTGTCTTAACAGAACCAGCTGCGGGTTTTAAGTTACTTAAGTCCATAATATATATATGCTATTAACAATTATTATTCTTCAACGGTAACTAGGTGACTTACCTTTGCAACCATTCCTTTAATTTGAGGTGTAGCCTCATGCTCAACAGTACCATTGATCTTTTTCAATCCCAATGCTTCTAAGGTTTTCTTTTGGCGAGCACTACTCCCAATTTTACTCTTAACTTGGGTAATTTTAATCTTAGCCATTTCCTTTAGTTTAACCGTTAAACACTTTATCTAATGAAACACCTCTATGATCAGCTACAGTATGTGCATCTCTCAATTCAGCAAGAGCTGCAATAGTAGCTTTCACAAGGTTGTGAGGGTTAGATGATCCTTTTGACTTTGCAAGTACATCAGTTACACCAACACTCTCAAGTACGGCACGCATTGCACCACCAGCTTTTACCCCGGTACCATGAGAAGCAGGCTTAATGAAAACCTCTGCTCCACCAAAACGTGCAAGTTGCTCGTGAGGAATAGTTCCTTTAAGGACTGGTACCTTAATAAGATTTTTCTTGGCAGCGTCAATACCTTTTGAAATTGCAGTAGTAACCTCGTTAGCTTTTCCAAGCCCCCAACCTACTAATCCATTCTCGTTTCCAACAACAACAATTGCTGAAAAGCTAAAAGTACGTCCACCTTTTGTTACTTTAGTAACACGGTTAATAGCAACCAGTTTATCCTTAAGTTCTGCGTCGCTAGTCTTAATATTCTTCTCTGCCATAATTCTTAAAATTTAAGGCCACCTTTACGAGCAGCGTCCGCTAAAGATTTAATTCTACCATGGTATAAGTAACCATTTCTATCAAATACTACTTCAGAAATACCTGCAGTTGCAGCTTTCTCAGCAATTGCTTGCCCTACGAATTCTGCTTGCTCTGTTTTAGAACCATTCTTCTCAGTAATTTCTTTTACTAGAGATGAAGTTGATACTAAAGTCTTTCCAGTAATATCATCTATAATCTGTACTGAAATCTGCTTATTTGAACGAAAAACTGACATTCTTGGTCTTTCGGCAGTTCCAGAAATTGACTTACGAACTCTTCTTTTAATTCTAAGTCTTCTTTCGCGCTTAGTTAAAGCCATAATTTACTGTTTTAGAAATTATTTACCCGCAGATTTACCAGCTTTTCTTCTTAGCTGCTCTCCAACAAATTTAACACCTTTTCCTTTATACGGCTCAGGTTTTCTGAAAGAACGAATCTTTGCAGCAACCTGTCCAATCAATTGCTTATCGCAACTCTCAAGAGTAATAATTGGATTTGCACGTTTGTCGGTAACAGCTTCCACTTTTACCTCTGGTGCAATTTCCATATGAATCAAGTGAGAGTAACCTAAAGCCAACTCCAAGATCTGTCCGTTAGAAGTCGCACGATAACCAACACCTACAAGCTCTTGCTTAGTTGTATATCCTTCAGAAACACCAACAACCATGTTGTTGATTAATGAACGATAAAGACCATGCATTGCTTTATGAGGTTTTTGATCAGTTGGACGCTCTAGAACGATAGAGTTATCTTCAACAGTTACTTTGATTTCAGGATTAACCTGTTGGGTTAATTCACCTTTAGGCCCTTTAACCACTACTGAATTATCTTTATTTACCTTTACTTCAACTCCGGCAGGCAAAACGATAGGTGATTTTCCAATTCTTGACATCTTTTTTCCTCCCTTTATTAGTAAACGAAACACAATACTTCACCACCAACATGCTTTTGGCGAGCTTCCTTGTCTGTCATTACTCCCTGAGAAGTAGAAAGGATAGCAATACCTAAGCCGTTAAGTACGCGAGGTAGTTCAGTAGCTCCACAATATTTTCTTAAACCTGGCTTTGACACACGCTTAAGATCCTTAATTGCTGGAATCTTAGACTCTGGATGATATTTCAAAGCAATTTTAATCTTGCCTTGCAAACCATCATCCTCAAATTTGTAATTAAGGATATATCCTTTATCCTTAAGAATTTTTGTCATTTCTTTTTTCACGTTTGATGCAGGAATTTCAACCACTTTGTGGTTAGCCATAATTGCATTTCTTAAACGTGTAAGAAAATCTGCTATTGGATCTGTCATTTTTATAAAAAATTAAATTGATCCCGATTGCTCGGGACAATATTTAACAATTGTTCTTTTACAAACGTTGTTGGTTACCAACTTGCCTTTCTAACACCTGGGATCAAACCAGCTGAAGCCATTTCACGGAAAGTGATACGACTTAAACCGAATTGTCTCATGTATCCCTTAGGACGACCAGTTAACTTACATCTGTTATGCAATCTAACAGGTGAAGAATTTTTAGGTAAACGACTAAGACCGATATAGTCACCTTCCTCTTTTAATTTAGCTCTTTTGGCAGCGTATTTTTCTACTAATTTCTGACGCTTAACTTCACGAGCTTTCATTGATTCTTTAGCCATCGTATTACTTTTTAATGTTTTTAAATGGTAATCCAAATTCTTTCAAAAGAGCATAGGCTTCTTCGTCGGTATTTGCTGAAGTAACAAAGGTAATATTCATACCCATAATCTTATTCACTTCATCAAGAATGATTTCAGGGAAAATGATTTGCTCTTCAATACCTAAAGTATAGTTTCCACGTCCATCAAGTTTACTATTAATACCTTTGAAGTCACGGATACGTGGTAAAGCAACACGAATTAATTTCTCAAGAAATTCGTACATACGCTCACGACGTAAGGTTACAGTAGTACCAATTGGCATACCTTTACGTAACTTAAAGTTAGAAATATCTTTAGACGATAGAGTTGATACTGCTTTCTGTCCAGTGATAGAAGTTAATTCGTTCAATGAGAACTCAAGAACTTTCTTGTCAGCAATTGCTTGTCCAACACCTTGATTAAGTACTATCTTCGTTAATCTAGGAACTTGCATTACAGATTTGTAGTTGAATTCCTTCATTAAAGCTGGAACAACTTCCTCTGTATACTGTTTTCTAAGAGATGGTGTATAACTCATTACTTAATCTCCTCCCCTGACTTTTTAGCGTATCTAACTAATTTGTTATTGTCATTCAATTTTCTACCAATACGGGAAGCTTTCCCGGTAGAAGGATCCTTCACATTCAAATTTGAAATGTGAATTGGAGCCTCTTGCTTAATAATACCGCCTTGAGGGTTAGCTGCGTTAGGCTTAGTGTGTTTAGAAATCATGTTAACACCTTCAACGATCGCGCGTTGTTTGTCAACAAGAACTTCTAATACTTTACCTTCCTGGCCTCTAGATTCCCCTGCGTTTACAATTACGGTATCACCCTTTTTAATATGTAACTTTTTTCGCATTGTTCTAAGTTTACAAGATTATAATACTTCTGGTGCTAGAGAAACGATCTTCATGTTAGTTTCACGTAGTTCTCTTGCAACAGGTCCAAAAATACGGGTTCCTCTCATTTCTTCAGCTGTATTCAACAACACACAAGCGTTATCGTCAAAGCGAATATAAGACCCATCATTTCTTCTAATCTCTTTTTTTACACGAACAACAACGGCTTTGGTTACTGTTCCTTTTTTCATGTCCGAACCTGGGATTGAGTTCTTAACGGTAACCACAATCTTATCGCCAATTGATGCATAGCGCTTTTTGGTTCCGCCTAACACACGGATACAAAGAACTTCTTTGGCTCCGCTGTTATCAGCTACTAATAGTCTACTTTCTGTTTGTATCATGATTACTTAGCTCTTTCAATAAGTTCAACTAATCTCCAAGTCTTATTTTTACTTAAAGGTCGGGTTTCCATGATTTTTACGGTATCACCTTCATTACAGGTGTTCTCTTCGTCGTGAGCAGTATACTTTTTAGTTTTGTTCACAAACTTACCGTAAATAGGGTGTTTTTCTTTAGTGTGAACAGCAACTGTGATGGTTTTATCCATTTTGTTGCTTACCACTACCCCGATACGTTCTTTTCTAAGGTTTCTTTCCATCACTTTTTTACTTTTCAGTTAATTGCCTCTGACGTAACTCCGTCATTAATTTTGCAATATTACGTCTGGTTTCCTTAATTTGTAAAGGATTTTCCAAAGGTGAAATAGCGTGATTTAGGTTGAATCGAGTTAATGCTGTTCTTTCAGCGTCCAACTTTTCTACTATTTCCTGTGTTGTTAACTCTTTAATTTCTGAATTCTTCATGATTAATCATTTGAATTTTCAACATAATCACGTCTTACGACAAACTTTGTAGTAACAGGTAATTTTTGAGCAGCAAGACGTAAAGCCTCTTTAGCTACTTCAAAAGGTACACCTTCACACTCAAATAACATTCTTCCTGGTGAAACAGGAGCAACGAATCCTTCTGGTGAACCCTTACCTTTACCCATACGTACCTCTGCAGGCTTCTTAGTGATAGGTTTATCTGGGAAAATTCTGATCCACAGTTGACCTTGTCTTTGCATATATCGGGTTACTGCAACACGAGCAGCTTCAATTTGGCGACCAGTAATCCACTTTGTCTCAAGTGATTTGATTCCAAAAGATCCAAATGCTAATTCAGTTCCGCGTTGAGCGTTACCTTTCATTCTTCCCTTTTGTTGTCTCCTAAATTTAGTCCTTTTTGGTTGTAACATCGTACTAATACATTAAAATTTAAAGACTACTTCTTTTTTCTTCTATTAAAACCTGATTTTCCACCTTTAGGAGCGCGAGCATCGCGTAATCCTGCGTTTGGAGTTAAATCTGGTTTTCCATAAATCTCACCTTTACAGATCCAAACTTTGATACCTAATAAACCGTAAGTTGTTAAAGCTTCAGCTAAATGGTAATCAATATTGGCTCTTAAAGTGTGAAGAGGAGTACGTCCTTCTTTATACATTTCAGAACGTGCCATCTCTGCTCCATTTAAACGGCCTGAGATTTGAATTTTAATTCCTTCAGCACCCATTCTCATTGTAGAAGCAATGGCCATCTTAGTTGCTCTTCTGTAGGCGATACGTCCTTCAATTTGACGAGCAATGTTATTAGCGACGATTACGGCATCCAACTCAGGACGCTTAATTTCAAAGATGTTAATTTGTACTTCTTTGTCAGTAATCTTCTTTAACTCCTCTTTTAGCTTATCTACTTCCTGTCCACCTTTACCGATAATAATACCCGGACGTGCAGTGTTGATAGTAATAGTGATAAGTTTTAGAGTTCTTTCAATTATGATTTTAGAAATACTTGCTTTTGCTAAACGAGCATTTAGATACTTACGAAGTTTTGTATCCTCAACAAGCTTCTCACCGTAGTTTTTTCCACCAAACCAGTTAGAATCCCATCCTCTGATGATTCCTAGTCGATTCCCTATTGGATTTACTTTTTGTCCCATTCTAACTATTCTTTTGTATCACTTTCGGCAGTTTTGCTACCAAGTAATATAGTTACATGATTTGATCTCTTTTTAATTCTATGTGCTCTCCCCTGAGGAGCAGGTCTTAAACGCTTAAGAATACGTGCTGAATCTACTGAAATTTCTTTCACGTAAAGTGCACTTTCCTCAAGTCTCTGCCCTTCATTTTTAGCTTGCCAGTTAGCAATAGCTGAAAGCAATAGTTTTTCTACGCGAGTTGATGCTTCTTTTGGACTGAAACGAAGTACATCTAAAGCTCGGTTCACCTCCATACCTCTTACCATATCGGCAACAAGGCGCATTTTGCGGGGCGAAGTAGGAACATTCCTTAAGCTCGCAAATGCTTTGCTTAAATTCTGCTCCTTTATTTGGTTTGCTTTTATTCTTTTTCTAGCTCCCATTTCTATGAATTCAAAATGTTAATTAAAACCAACGTCACGCTTAACGTTTTTTCTTATCAGCGTGACCTCTAAAGGTACGAGTTGGTGCAAATTCCCCTAATTTGTGTCCTACCATATTTTCGGTAACATACACTGGGATGAATTTATTTCCGTTGTGAACGGCAATCGTGTGGCCTACGAAATCTGGAGAGATCATAGAACGACGTGACCAGGTTTTAATCACAGATTTTTTACCTGACTCGTTTTGCTCTACTACTCTTTTATCCAATTTGAAATCGATAAAAGGGCCTTTTTTTAATGAACGACTCATAACAACTTAGTTAATCAAATTATTTTTTCCTTCTTTCAACGATATACTTATTAGAAGCATTCTTCTTAGCTCTGGTTTTGAAACCTTTTGCCAAGACACCTGTTCTAGAGCGTGGATGTCCACCTGAAGATTTACCTTCACCACCACCCATTGGGTGATCAACTGGATTCATCACTACACCACGAACACGAGGTCTTCTACCTAACCAGCGAGTACGACCAGCTTTACCACTTCTTTCTAGAGCGTGATCGCTATTAGAAACAGTACCGATTGTAGCTTTACAGGTAACAAGAATCATTCTAACTTCTCCCGAAGGCAATTTGATCATTGCATATTTGCCATCTCGTGAAACGAGTTGAGCATATGCACCAGCACTACGAGCCATCACAGCACCTTGAGAGGGTCTTAATTCAATATTATGAATTATTGTACCTAATGGGATATCTGATAATGGCATTGCATTTCCGATCTCTGGAGCAACGTTTCCACCAGAAACAAGAGTTTGTCCAACTTCCAATCCGTTAGGAGCAATAATGTAACGTTTCTCACCATCTGCATACACAAGCAAAGCAATGCGCGCAGTACGGTTTGGATCGTACTCTATTGAAACAACTTTGGCAGGGATAGTATCCTTGTCTCTTTTGAAATCGATTACTCGATATCTTCTTTTGTGACCACCACCTATATATCTCATTGTCATTTTACCGGTGTTATTTCTACCACCGGTTTTTTTCATTGGTCTTAACAATGATTTCTCAGGTTTGTCTGTAGTTACCTGTTCAAAGGTATTTAAGATCTTATTTCTTTGACCAGGAGTTACAGGTTTTAATTTACGTACAGCCATTTTCTAATTAAATATTGCTATAAAAATCTATGTTATCTCCTTCAACTAAAGTTATAATCGCTTTCTTAAAAGAAGCAGTTCTTCCTTCAATTGCACCAGCTTTAGTAAAACGGCTTTTTTTCTTACCCTGATAATTCATGGTATTCACTGCCGCAACTTTCACGTTGTACATTTTCTCAACTGCTTTTTTAATATCGATCTTTGTTGCTCTACGATCAACAACAAAACCTACGCGATTTAGCTTTTCGCTTAGGTCAGTCATTTTCTCAGTAACGAGGGGCTTTAATAAAATTTCCATTTTTTTAAACTTAGTTTAGTTTAAACATTTCATCGAGCCCTTTAATCGAACTCTCAACGAATAACAAAGTTGAAGCTTTCATAATGTCATAAGTTGCTAAGTCAGAAACACGCACAACTTCAACATTCTTCAAATTACGAGACGACAAATATATGTTTTTATTCTCTTCGTTTAAAACCAAAAGTACTTTTTTATCAGCCACTTTCAGATTATTTTGAAGATCAACAAACAATTTTGTCTTTACTGCTTCAAAATTGAAATCTTCTACAACCACTAAAGCATTGTTTTGCGCCTTAACTGCTAGTGCAGATTTACGTGCCAATTGCTTAAGTTTTTTGTTCAATTTAAAGCTGTAGTTTCTTGGACGTGGTCCGAAACAACGTCCTCCACCACGAAACAAAGGAGACTTAATACTACCCGCACGAGCTGTACCAGTACCTTTTTGCTTTTTAATTTTAGCTGTACTACCAGAAATCTCAGCTCTCTCTTTCGATTTGTGAGTTCCCTGACGTTGGTTAGCCAAAAATTGTTTTACATCTAAGTAAATAGCGTGCTCATTTGGTTCGATGCCGAAAACTGAATCTTGCAACTCAATTTTTCTTCCTGTATCTTCTCCAGCTGTGTTTAAAATAGTTAATTCCATTACTTTTCAATAATTACGTATGAACCTTTAGACCCTGGAAGAGATCCTTTAACTAATAATAAGTTGTTCTCAGGAATTACCTTAAGAACCTGAAGGTTTTGAACCTTCACAGTGTCCCCACCAGTACGTCCGGCCATTCTCATGCCCTTAAATACTCTTGCTGGGTAAGATGCAGCACCAATAGAACCTGGCGCACGTAAACGGTTATGTTGACCGTGTGTCGCGCCACCTACTCCGCCAAAACCATGACGTTTTACAACACCTTGGAAACCTTTACCCTTTGATACCCCTGCAACATCCACAAATGGAGTTTCTGCAAAAATATCAACAGTAATAGCATCACCTAACTTATATTCATTCTCAAAATCTGAAAATTCAACAAGTTTTTTCTTTGGTGTAGTGTTTGCCTTTTTAAAGTGCCCATCTAGCGCCTTAGTTGTTCGCTTTTCTTTCTTTTCATCAAAAGCCAACTGAAGTGCTTCGTAACCGTCAGACTCAATAGTCTTAACTTGTGTTACAACACATGGACCTGCCTCAATGACAGTGCATGGAATACATTTTCCCTCGGCACTGTAAACGGAAGTCATTCCGATTTTTTTTCCAATTAATCCTGGCATTTCTCTTTTTGTTTTAATATAAAACTAACAATTACTGTCTATCAAACTTTGATCTCAACTTCAACTCCACTAGGCAACTCAAGTTTCATCAAAGCATCAATTGTACTTGCAGAAGAACTGTAAATATCAATTAAACGCTTAAATGAAGAAAGCTGAAATTGTTCTCTTGATTTCTTGTTCACGAAAGTTGAACGAAGAACAGTAAATATTCTTTTGTGAGTAGGAAGTGGAACTGGTCCACTTACAACTGCACCTGTAGCCTTAACTGTTTTTACAATCTTATCAGCTGACTTGTCAACTAAATTGTGATCGTAAGATTTCAGTTTAATTCTAATTTTCTGGCTCATATTATTAAATCTATTACGATATTAATTACAATAATTCTACTTTACCCTTAGCGGCTTCTACAACCTCTTTAGCAATTCCTTTAGGCACATCTTCGAAATGTGAGAATTCCATAGAAGAGTTTGCACGACCAGAAGAAAGAGTTCTCAATACAGTTACATAACCGAATTGTTCTGCCAAAGGTACTTTAGCGTTCACAACTCGCGCACCATGTTTAGACTCCATACCTTCAATCTGACCACGACGCTTATTCAAGTCACCGATGATATCACCCATATATTCTTCTGGAGTAACAACTTCAACTTTCATAATAGGCTCAAGAAGGATTGGTCCTGCCTTAGCACATGCTTCTTTGAAACCTTGCTTAGCAGCCAATTCAAATGATAATTGATCCGAGTCAACTGGGTGGAAAGATCCATCAAACAATACAACTTTTAATGTATCAACAGTATAACCTGCTAACACACCATTAGCCATTGCATCCTGGAAACCTTTCTGTACAGATGGAACAAATTCCTTAGGAATGTTACCACCCTTGATTTGGTCAACAAACTGTAATCCTTCTCCTTCGAAATCTGCATCAACTGGAGATAAACGGAATTGGATATCAGCAAATTTACCACGTCCACCAGACTGCTTCTTGAATACCTGACGGTGCTCAACTTCGCGAGTAATAGCTTCCTTATATGCAACCTGAGGTGCACCTTGATTACACTCAACCTTGAATTCACGCTTCAAACGGTCGATAATAATATCAAGATGAAGTTCACCCATACCAGAGATTACTGTCTGTCCTGAATCATCATCTGTTTTAACCTGGAAGGTTGGATCCTCTTCAGCTAGTTTAGCTAAAGCCATACCCATTTTATCCACATCTTTCTGAGTCAAAGGCTCAACAGCAATACCAATTACTGGATCTGGGAAATCCATAGATTCTAATTCGATTGGTGTTTCTTTTTGACAAAGGGTATCACCAGTACGAATATCTTTAAAACCTACACAAGCACAAATATCACCAGCCTCAACACGGTCGATAGCATTTTGCTTGTTTGAATGCATTTGGTATAAACGAGAAATACGCTCTTTGTTACCTGTTCTTACGTTATAAACATATGAACCGGCATCAATAGAACCTGAATATACACGAGTAAATGCCAAACGACCTACGAATGGGTCAGTAGCAATTTTAAATGCAAGAGCTGCTAAAGGCTCATCAACAGATGGTTGTCTTGACTCAACCTCATCTGTTCCTGGTATAGTACCTTCAATAGCATCAATATCTAATGGATGTGGCAAGTAAGCAATCATAGCATCCAATAGTCTTTGAACACCTTTATTCTTAAATGCAGAACCACATAACATTGGAACAATCTCCATGCTAATAGTAGCCTTACGGATAACCGCATACATCTCATCTTCAGTAATAGAATCTGGATCTTCGAAGAAACGCTCCATCAACTCTTCATCCTGCTCAGCTACTGCCTCTACAAGATTAGCTCTCCACTCGTTAGCCTCTTCTACTAGATCAGCTGGAATTTCTTCCATTCTATAGTTTGTTCCATTCTCATCCTCGAACCAGATACAAGCTTGCATTGTAATCAAATCAACTACACCACAAAACTTTTCTTCTGTTCCGATTGGAATCTGAATAGGTACAGGATTAGCACCAAGCTTTTCCTTAACCTCACGTACAGCTTTGAAAAAGTCAGCACCAGAACGGTCCATCTTGTTCACAAAACCCATACGAGGAACTTTATATTTATTAGCTTGTCTCCAAACTGTCTCAGACTGAGCCTCAACACCACCTACAGCACAAAAACATGCTACAGCACCATCAAGAACACGTAATGAACGCTCTACCTCTACGGTAAAGTCAACGTGACCCGGGGTATCAATAATGTTGATCTGGAATTTCTCATTATTGTAGTTCCAATAACAAGTTGTAGCCGCAGAAGTAATGGTAATACCACGCTCTTGCTCTTGCTCCATCCAGTCCATGGTAGCAGCTCCATCATGCACCTCACCAATTTTGTGAGAAACACCAGTATAATACAAAATACGTTCTGTAGTTGTAGTTTTACCAGCATCGATGTGAGCCATGATACCAACATTTCTGGTATATTTTAAATCTCTTTTTGCCATGATCTTATAACTTGCGATGATTAAAATCTAAAATGCGCAAAAGCACGGTTAGCTTCAGCCATTCTATGCGTATCTTCCTTCTTCTTATAAGCTCCACCCTCTTCGTTGAATCCAGCAATAATTTCAGCTGCCAACTTATCGGCCATAGACTTACCTGATCTCTTACGAGCAAAAAGAATCATGTTCTTAATAGAGATAGCAACTTTTCTTTCTGGACGAATTTCCATAGGTACTTGGAAAGTAGCACCACCAACACGACGAGACTTAACCTCTACTGCAGGTGTAATATTCTCCAAAGATTTTTTCCAAACCTCAATTGGAGACTTTCCAGTTTTTTCAGTTTTTTCCTTAACGATTTCTAACGCCGCATAAAAAATCTTAAATGATAGATTTTTCTTCCCGTCAACCATTAAGTCATTTACAAATCGTGTTACCAACACATCATTAAATTTTGGATCTGGTAACAAGATTCTCTTTTTTGGTCTTGATTTTCTCATTCTTTTCTTAGTTTACGAGTTATCCGTTGTAGCTGCCTTTTTCAGTCTTCAAAAATCTCACGATCATTTACTCAACTTAATAGAGAACAACACATAAACATTAACCCACAGTTTTGAAAACTAGAATTAATTACTTTTTAGCTTTTGGTCTCTTAGTACCATACTTAGAACGACGCTGCATACGACCTTCTACTCCTGAAGCATCTAGTGCACCACGAACAAGGTGATATCTTACCCCTGGAAGGTCTTTTACACGACCACCACGAATCAATACGATCGAGTGCTCTTGCAAATTATGTCCTTCTCCTGGAATGTAAGCATTCACTTCTTTTCCGTTTGTCAATCTAACACGAGCTACCTTACGCATAGCTGAGTTAGGCTTCTTAGGTGTAGTAGTGTAAACACGAACACAAACTCCTCTTCTCTGAGGACAAGAATCCAAGGCTGGAGCCTTACTTTTCTCTACAAGTTTGGTGCGTCCTTTTCTAACTAACTGTTGAATTGTAGGCATATTAACAATTACTTTGTGATTAAATATATTTTAACAAATTGGTTGCAAAGGTATTAATTATTTTCAAATAACAATAGGCGACCCTAGTTATTTTCACAAAAAACCCTTTAAATCAGCGTACAAAGTTAGCTAATTGTTTTTATAGATTTTTCATCTTTATCAACTGAAATGAAACTTAGGTCAATTCTTAACAAAACGCCCCTTTTTCCCAATTTTAACAAAATTTTAAAATAGAAACCCAACTTAGGGCTCTCCATAAATCTGTCAACCACTCGATAAATTCAATCAACCCAATCATATATACAAATTTTAATTCCTAATACCCCATAATAAAAAACATTTACACCTCTTTAAAAATAACATTCAGCATATAAAAGTGAATACGATCCTTTGAAGAACACATTCTTAAATTAAGTGCCCACAAAATATCTCTCTCGTAATATCACCAGTGTCAACTCTCAGACAACATCAATTGCATCAGATATTTCCGAAGTCAATATTTTTGAATCATTCAAAGAGTCAACATGCTCCTATATATCACGACCAGAAGCCCCTCATAAAAAACTGACATATCGACTCAAGATAAAACACTAACAATCAACATTTTAATTTTCAACAAGAAAAAAAAATCAATAAACCCGGGTTACTTTTTAACAAAAAAGAGAATTAAGGGTTAAGCGAGTACGACGTGTTTCTTTTTAAGAAACAGAACGAATCAATACAGGAAACAACTACCCCATAAGTGTTTCCACAATTGAAAACAAAAGAAAACGCTCAGAATCGGCAACAAACTAAATTGTTTTTATTTGATAACACCTTATTAAAACAAGACAGCTTTCCATTTCTTCTGAGACAATCTAGCCATTAAGTAAATCAGCTGAATCATCAATCGTGATTGCATGTACTCGCGTACATCTATGTTATGCATTGATGTCAGAAACTTTCATACAATCACTTATAACTTAAAATTATTTAGTTACCTGATTCGGGCATAAAGAATCTACGCACAAAAATGATTCTCCCACAGAAAGTCTACAATAAAAAAATCCTAACCTGCCAGTCAAGCATCAATACAATAAGGCATAAAAGAAACTAAAACACAACATGTTTTAATAATCAAACTCAACAATAAAATTTTAATTTATATGGACTATGTTACCTATTCAGAGAAGCTTCAATACATCAAGAGTCTTGCAAAGAGAGGAGCCACAGGATCCTGTAAAGAATTAGCTGAAAAACTGAATGTTTCAGAAAGTACTGTTAAAAGAATGATTCGATGTCTTAGAATACTAGGTGTTAATATTAAGTTTTGTAATTACAGACGATCGTATAAAATTATCTCTGAAGATTGATTTTGACGAAAGGTCATTTTTTGACCTTGTACTAACATATATTTGCCACGGAGATGCTTTACTTGCAAGTTAATCTATTCTCAAAATCAATTATTATTAACTTCAAAACCTTTTGTTATGAAAATTACAAAACTATCAAAGAAATCAATGGGTACGAATATGCTTGCTGCTGCAGGATGCTGCTGTAGTTGTTGTTGTAGCTGTTGCGTTAGTGTTACTACATCATAGTAATACTCACCAATTTTATTTCTCAGGAACAAAATTGTTCCTGAGAAATTCCACTCTACCAATTAACCCATTTCTTTAAAAAGACCTAAGGCTTTTGTATAAGTGATTTTTACCATCACAACTATTTATAACAAACCAGCCTTGACCCAATATAAAATTCATGATAGATAAGTTTGATGTTTTTAAAGATGAAGCAAACAATTGCTTTCAGTTAAGAACAAAATCCAATGCTTATGCCTTGGAATTTGATGATATAGAGAAAGAGGCAATCTTCTTAAAAATAGTTAAGTCTATTCAGGGAAACCCCTCTATCAGCTTAAAACAAATAAGGGGATTATTTGAAAAAAATACAGATCCCAAAGTTACAGAAGTTCTAAACACCTTAAATGATTATGGTTTTTTACCTATACCAACTTCAATGGAACTGGTTGGAAAAAACAATAATGAACAAACGACCAATAGCAGCTATAATGCCCTTGAAAAAATTGATATTGGAATAATCGGCGAGGGACCATTGTTTGAAATACTGTCAAAGCGCGCCAACTCAATTCACTTTAGCAAAATAGAAAAGAAAAATTACAGCGAATTAAAAAATACTGAAGATATTGAGAAGCTGATTCACAGTGTTGATTTTATAATTGTTGACGCCAATCAATGGAGTCCCTTTCATTTAGAACTGATAAATAAAATCGCTCTTAAAAATGAGAAGCCCTGGTTATACGTCGGTGGATTAGAAGAAATATCTTTAAAAATAGGTCCTCTTTTTTATGGGAAAGAGACAGGTTGTTACAATTGTCTCATTAGTCGTTTGAAAAGCAATCACGAATATCCTGAAATGCTAACAGCCTATGAAGGTTACCTACATGAACGCAAAATTGCATCTAAGCCAGATTTGTTTCCAAGTCTCGAAATTATATATGGTCTGATTAGTAATCTCGTTTTTCTGGAAGTTGCAAAATTTTATGAATCGTGGAGCTTACCCCTGACTTGGCGTACCGTGTTATCATTTGATATTATGAATTATCAGATGACTCAACACAGCCTTTTAAAAAAACCTTTCTGTGAAATTTGTAAGCCTGAACTGGAATACAATCCTTCTCCATGGCTTGAAGCCATCACTTTAAAATAGAAACCTTATGTCTGAAAGTACTTTAGTGAATGGTTTGAAAACCATATCAAACGAACTGGGCCTCTTATACCATATCGTTAAAATGCCCCGACTAAATGGTGACCCAAAAATGATAAGCTATGGTATTTGGCCTGCTGACACCAAATATCTTGGAGGAGAAAAATTTGGAGGAAGAAGCAGTGGCTGTGGCTATGTTTGGGACGATGCCATATTAGGAACCATAGGTGAAACAGTGGAACGATATGCCCCTGCCTTTCATAATATTGAAGAAGGCATAAAATCAACTTACCGTAATTTGGATAAAAAAGCAATTCATCCGGATGAATTTGCTCTATTCCATGAAAAACAATACGAAGACCCAAGATTAAACGTACAGCCATTTACCGAGGACATCCCACTAACCTGGTTTCCCATGAAAGATTTAACCAATGGAGAAACATGTTACGTTCCCGGGCAATTTATTTATATGCCATTCACCCGTGACGAAAATTGGGTATCTATAAATACGTCTACCGGTCTGGCAGCACATTCCAACTATTATAAAGCCATACTAAATGGTCTGTACGAGGTCATCGAACGCGATAGTTTTGTGATTACCTGGATGCAGAAACTAATCCCAAAAAAAATTAAAATCACACGTGAAATTCAGAATTACCTGGATGCATATTATCCTCCGCATTTCGAATGGCATTTTTTTGATGTAACCTACGATATAAAAGTGCCAACCATACTGGGTTTTTGTATTGGAGAAACTGAGTATGGCAAATTTATAGCATTTGGCTCTTCAACTCGTATCAGCTACGGCGCATCTCTAAAAAAGGTCATTCAGGAAATCGGACAAACCATACCTTATTTCAGATTCCTTTTGGGTGAAAGAAAAGATTGGAACCCGGATGATGACTATTCAAAACTCATGGATTTCGAAGAGCATTCAATTTTCTATGTAAAACGACAGGATTTGTGGCATATTTTTGACAAATGGAAAGACACAGAACCAAGTAAAGTAATTGATCTTCATGAACCACAAGTGCTATCTGATCAGGAAACAATCAGACATATTGTTGGTCTGCTCAAAGAAAAAAATTACAA
Source organism: Ancylomarina subtilis (assembly GCF_004217115.1). Classification (NCBI taxonomy): domain Bacteria; kingdom Pseudomonadati; phylum Bacteroidota; class Bacteroidia; order Marinilabiliales; family Marinifilaceae; genus Ancylomarina; species Ancylomarina subtilis. The sequence goes on from NZ_SHKN01000001.1 coordinate 2,031,303, forward strand.
CGTTCTGTTTAAAGATCTCACAACTCCGGATATCAGACAAATCGGTTTTTACAGCATCAAGGTATTTGTACCTCAACTGATTCCATTATCGGGAGCATACCCGTTGTATTACAATGGAGGGAAACGACTGTATTCTGTCCCTGAAAAAATGGGCTTTACAGCACATGACTACGATAATTTAAATAAATATCCTCACCCTTTCCCTTAATAGAATAGAACCTAAGAATAAAATTCATACCCCATAAATAAAGAAACCAAGCGTGAAATTAACCAACATAAAAGATAAGTATGACGATAAGGATGGCACCCTCTATGGTAAAAAAAACATAGACGAATCCTTAGCCTTACTCTTCCATGAGAATTCAAAATTTACTACACATTCCATGCGAAAGCAAGGTGAACGTATAAGTGCTTTCAGTAACCCCTACGTGGCAGAACGAAGCAGTCAACCCTTTAAAACATATCCAGGCACCGAACAAATCGATCTGTCAGTTTATGAACAAATACCACACAAAGGCGACCTTTTTGAAACAATCAAAAAACGCAGAAGCATAAGGGATTATAAGGCAGATTCAACAATTTCCTTAAATGAACTCTATGTCTTACTTCAATATTCATATGGGGTAAACCTCCGACAGAAGATGGAAGGCTTTGGAGTCGATGGGCATATTGGTCTTCGTAATGTTCCTTCAGGAGGAGGCTTGTTTCCTCTGGAGCTTTATATCGTCATATTCAAAGCCCATATCCCCTCAGGTTTGTATCATTTTAGATCCGACTCCATGTGTCTCGAAAAAATAAAAGAAGGGGAATTCATGGATGAATTAATCAAGATCATCCAGGCTGAGCCATACGTAAATATGAGAAGTTCTTCGGCCTTATTTATCACGACGGGCATCCTCGAAAGACAAATGATTAAATATGGCGATCGCGCTTATCGTTTCATGCTACAGGAATCTGGTTTTGTAAGCATGATGATGAGTCTTTTAGCCGAATCTCTCAACCTGGGCAGTTGTATGCTAGGGGGGTACAACGACGATAAGGTAAATGAATTTCTGGGAATTGATGGTGTTTTTGAAAGCGTAAACAACCTCCTTGTTGTTGGTAGTAAGAAAGACTAAATACAATGGCTATCATACTGACTACTCTACAATTATTTTTAATCGTCTATAAAAAAGCTAATCCCAATATAAACTTACAATTCTATGAACAAAATCCTTATAACGAACATTTCCTATTCCGTAAAGGGTAAACAAATTCTCAACGATTTAAGTTTTGAAGTAAAACAGAATGAGGTATTTGCTCTAATAGGCAAAAATGGAAGTGGAAAATCAAGCTTGATAGATATCATCCTTCAGGATTTAAAACCTGACAGTGGAGAAGTAAAACTGTTTGGGAAAGAAAAATGTAACTACAAAAACGTGGGCATTTTATACGATCACTTACCTCTAATTACTTTGCTCCGGGTTGAAGAAATTATCAAATATTACTGTACCGTTCACAAACTAAAGTATGCTACAATAGCTCAACACTTTTTTGAAGATTTTGAGATCAAACCCATAGAAAAATCATTCATCAGAACCCTCTCTTTAGGTGAGAAGAAAAGAGTCTCAATATTATTGGCAGTCATGCACAATCCAGACTTACTTATTCTGGACGAGCCCTTTGCCAATGTGGATCCGACTATAACAAACCGAATATGGAACGTTTTAAAGAGAGACGGCCGAACCATTTTTTTCACAACTCATAATTGGGCTGATGCCGAAAAGCGTGCAGACAAGGTGGCATTTCTTGGAAATGGAAAACTCATTGCAAAACCTCTCAAACCGGCAGAAGCTATCAAAAATTTACCCGCACAAAAAAAGTTAATCTTTACCTCAACACAGGAAGTCGAGCGCCTTTTAACTAAAGAGACATACTATAAACACGATGGAAATATCGTTTGTTTTTCACAACCTGGCTCTTCACTATTCCGCGTTATCGCCCAGTACACAAGCAATTTCTCCATTCAGGATGTAGATTTAACCGACGTTTATTTGTTTCATTTAAAAGCAGAATCACATGTTTAAAATTTTATGTCATTCAATCTATTTTCACTTGATTAATTATCTACGCATTAAGCAAGCCGTATTCTTCTCACTGGCCTTCCCCATCTTCCTTTTTATCGTATTTGGAAATATCTGGGGACTCAATCAGCATGACTATGTCGTCTCACTTTTCACCGGTGTTTTAGGAATGACAATAGCCAGCGATGGTTTGTTCGCTATAGGGCCTGTCGTTAGAGAATATTATGCCTCGGGATTAATAAAATATCTGAGAAAATTACCCATGAATATTTTAACCTATTTCATCGGATTAATAATAAGCCGAATTATTTCCTTACTCGTAGTCTTGGGATTACTCACACTTGTTTCAAAACTGATGTTTAATTTCACCCCATCACCCGAGCAAATTATAAACCTCATAGCTGGTATTGTTATTGGCTTATTCCTATTTGCTTTTTTAGGGCTGACCATATCCTTCTCTGGAATTAAATACGGATCTGAGAAAGGACTCATCAACTTTGTTTTTTTTGGTATTTTATTCACCAGTAATTCCTTCTACCCGGTTGGTCAATTCAACAGTATCGTCGGAGCAATTGGTGATGCGCTTCCACTTAACCCAATTCTACACGTCCTTAGAGATGAATCAAGTGGGTTCATTATCCTATTATGGCTAATTATCCCCATTGTTTTGTTCTCAGTATTATTTCGTCGAATCAAATTCGTTAGATGATGATTATACTACACAGTCTACTCTTTTTTCTATTATTCATGTTGATTCATGAAGGAGGACATATTATTGCAGCCAAAACAATGGCTATACCGATACAAAAAATAGGAGCCAGTTTAAAACCCTACCCTCACTTTTATGTATCAGTCACTTGGCCTCGTTCCATAGTGCAAAAATACTCCTATCTATTCGCAGGCATGGCGCTCACCTGGCTCATTTTTTCAATTGTACAAATCAATGATTACTGGGGTATCAAAAGTCTCTATTATGGTTTGATCATTCAACTAATTGTAGAAATGAATCCATTCCATTCAGATATTATTATCGCCATTGTAACCAACCGAAAAAGCTTCAAAAAAGCAGGTTTTAACGACTTTGAATCCATATATAAAACAGAATTAGATGCCTATCATTTCAGTGCGCTTTGGTATCTGCACTTTAGTCTGTGGATGGTTGTTATTGTTTTACTCCTTAAAATGTCCTAAACAATTAAATAACAAAACTATGAAACACCTTATATTTATTTTATTTCTCGCGTGCTTCAACCTATCTACCCCCTGTAAAGCACTTATTAACACAAACAGTCGACTGATTACTGTACAAAAAAATAAACCTGATTCGACGAACTTTCTGAATGGGATTCAAGGCAAAATCGATCAAACCTTTCTGCTTGCTTTAAAAACAAAACAAGCAGAGCACTTACTCCTTTTAGAACAAAAACTGAATAAACTTGATGCCAAAAATTCAAACCCAATCATCACGTATTGGCAATCCTATGCAAGTTATTATTTATCGATTTGTTACCTGCAGCTAAAGAATAAAAAAGCCTCGGAAAAATCCATCAATAAGGCTATTGAGCTCATTGAAAATCTGGAAAATAAGAATTCTGAAGACTACTCCCTTTTAGCCTATGAACAAAGCTTCTCCTGCCAATTTAAACCAGGCATTATTATTCCCTTTATATCAAAAAAACTAAAAAGAAATTGCGAAACTGCAATACAAATCGATTCGCTGAATATGAGAGCCTACTTTGTTTTAGGCAGCAACGACTTTTATACCCCGGAGATGTTTGGTGGTGGAAAATCTGTCGAAAAAATGCTGCTCAAAGCCATAGATATGCCCGAACAAAAAATAACAAATCCCTTTCTGCCGTCATGGGGAAAAATGGATGCCTATGAATTGTTAATACGCTGGTATATACGAAAGGAAAAATGGAATCTTGCACACAAATACTATCAGGAAGGGCTAAAAAAATACCCAACCAGTTTTCTTATTCAAGAGCTAGCTTCAAAAATAAAAGAATAGATAATGAGACTAACCTGGCTTCTTATTTTCTTATTTACAAGCGCAAGTCTTTGGGGACAAAAACAGCTTACGGGAATAGTGATAGATCAAAACCAAAAACCTGTCTTCGCAGCCAATGTCTATTGGAAACAGCACCCTCAACTGGGTGTTGTTACCGATTTTGACGGTAAATTTAGCATCCTCTTGCCCACACAACAAAATCCCAAACAACTTCTAGTCTCTTTTATTGGTTTTAAAACCCAGGTTATTACCTGGAATGAAATCAAACAACAGGAAAAAATCGTCATTCAATTAAAAGAAGAAAATCGTCAACTCAAAACCATTAATGTTACTGCAAAAGATCCTATTTCTCAAAAATTCTCTGTAATAAGGATGGAAAAAATAGATGTGTATCTTAGTCCTGTAGCCAGTGGAGACCCGCTAAAGGCCATCACATTTTTGCCCTCATCAACAAACACTGATGAAATGGCTAACCCTGCCTTAAGAGGAAGCAGTTCGGATAAGAGTCGAGTAATCTTAAATGGTGTACCCATCTTAAAACCTGTACGCAACAGTCAGATCAATGGGATGGGTAATTTTAGTTTGTTTAACACTGAAATTATACACAAACAATACGTATATGCCAGTAACCCGCCACTAAACTATGGCAATACCAGTGCCGGATTGGTTGAGATAGAAACGGTACAAAAACTTGATCAAAATTCATCTCAAATATCCACATCACTTGCAAGTCTGGGATTTTTCATATCAAAAAAACTGAAAAAAGAATCTCTTATTCAACTGTATGGTAATTGGCAATTCGACGATGCTTTTCTGAATGTTAACAAGCACAGTTTAGATTTATTGAAAGATTTTAAAAGTAAGGATGCAGGTCTGAATTTGAGACTGAAACTACATGACAATTTATGTCTGAATTCATTCAATTACCTTATTGATGAGCAATTTAATGTTTTGGATTATATGTATGGTTATCAGGGTAAATCTATCGCTGATAATCTTAGATTAATCTCCATAACGAATTTACATTACACAACAAACAATGGCTTATTAAGCCTCAATTTAGGATTGGATGCAGCAAAAAACAAATATCATTTTGCTAATCTATTTTCAAGGGGACTAAACAAAACAATTTATATTTCTGCCAATTATAAATGGTCAACAAAAAACAGACATAAATTTCAGTTTGGTCTTAGTGAAGAATACAAATACGATAGATTTCATGACAGTATCCCACTTAACTATTATAATGTAAAAACCGAAGCACCCAACTATTATCAAAAAACAAACCTGAACAATCACAACACTGAAGGCTATATCTATTGGAATTACGAACTAGCATCGAATTTCAGTTTAAGTACAGCTGCACGAATCAACCTTCCCACCAGCAAACAAAATTTCTATTGGAGCGGACAAATTTCCATGCGATACAATTTGAATAAAGATCAATCTTTTTTACTGAGTGGCGGACAATACCACAATTACAATACACCAAATTACTATCAGCGAGATTATGCCCTAAACCGAAGCTATCAAGTGGCTATCGATTACGACTATAAGCTTGAACGCAGCAATTACCATTTGGCTCTTTACTGTAAAAAAGAACATGGGGATTGGAAAGATGAAAACTACCACAATTTTAAAGATGTCAGGATAGCTGGTCTGGAATTTAGCACGAATCACTTCTTTGGGCCTTACCTGAATTTCTCATTATCAAACACGCTGCTAAAACAAGATATTCAGAATGCAAACCAATGGTATCCTGGCAGTCAGAGTCTTGATTATTTCACAAAAATATCTCTGAGTTTTAACCACCCCGGATTATTAAATCTAAGTGCCACCTGGATTGCCAGACCCGGCCTGCGCTACACTCCATTAAAGGAAGTCTTGCATAATCCAGCAACTGATACATGGCAACCTGTACTCAGCGAAGATATTAATAACAAACGTTACGCAAGCTACAATAATCTGAGTGTCAATACGAGCCGCATTTTACAACTGGGGAAAGTATCACTCATAGCCTTTGCGTCAATCACAAATTTACTCAACAAGAAGAACCAGAATACCAAACAATACAATACGGATTATTCATCTTCAGAATTTAATTACTACGAAAAACGGATCTATTATTTTGGCCTAATATGGCAATTAAAAGGCAGATAAGACAGAAACCAATTCCCCCTTGATACAACCATTTGCAATTATAAATACCCATTATTTTATCAAAAAAAACAATTATGAAAAAACTAAATTTCTTATTACTCTTAGGCTTTGCCATATTGATATGCTCGTGCACAAAAGAGGAAATAAACGATATTAAAACAGATCAAAAGAAACAAACGCCTTTAAGTAAATCTAAAATTGATAATGAGATCAGTCGTATCCTTAAAGAAAAAGGAAGTTTTAATTGGTCAGAAGTAAGTGATCTGATGTTGTGGAGTGCGGTACTAAACAGCGATAGCATTGTTAGCATCGGTTATGGCAATAAAGCTTTTGATATCAGTCCTGAAGACAAGACGCATCTATCCAAAGCAGATATCATTACACAGATATCAAACTCGGCAGAATACACCCGAAGATTAAAAAAAGGGCAAAAGACCCTTATCCTCGAAAATAAAACCCTCAATGTAATAGATGTAAAAACATCAAGTTTGGAGATGATAAGCAGCTTAAGAAATAAACCTGATGTGAGGTATATTGAACCAGCAGGTTATAGTTACTTTCCTGAGAATAAAATGAAAAGTTCTAGTGGTTGCGGACAAACCGGAGAAACCATTAACCCCGATGACTACCAACTTATCGCGCCCAACTGTTATGTATCATGGGCTTATAGTATTAATAATATTCCAGCGGCTTGGGAAACCAGTACCGGCAAAGGAGTAACAGTTGCAGTCATTGACACAGGCGTTTCAGAGAATCAACCCTTATTGGGCAACAGTTTCAATAACGGTTATTCTTCGGGCAGAACCATTGAGAAATTCGGGACCTATATTGATTCCTGGAATATCTGGTCTAACAATTACGATGGTGTAAACGATAAATGCAGCCATGGCACATCCATGTCAGCCAATATTGCCAGCCCCAGAAATGATCAGGGTATGCCAGTGGGTGTCGCCTATAATTGCAACCTGATTGTCTACCGAGCAACCTCTGATGTTTTCCTCGATGATTACCACGAACAAGCTGGCGTCGCCGAAGCACTCATAGCACTAGCCAACCGACCCGATGTTAAAATCATTTCAATGTCTATTGGGCACTATTTTACAATTGGAAAAATTGAGGATGCAATTAAATATGCTTATTCAAAAGATAAATTGATTTTTGCAGCAGCAGGCACCTCTTTGGAATATACAACCTGGGCAGGAGTTATTTTCCCTGCAAACATGAATGAAACGGTTGCTATTACTGGTGTGACCGATGCATCGAACTATCAACATGGTGCTTTCAACCATTATGGGGCAGAAGTCGATTTTACTGTCATCATGGAACGATATGATGACAAAACAAGAACATCACCAACAACAGGTTTCAACAAAGGCGAGATTCAATATATTGGAGGTTCGTCAATTGCAACATCTATGACAGCTGGTATTGCAGCTTTGGTATGGGAGAAATACCCCAACTATACAAGAGCACAAATCCTGGAAAAACTTAAGCAGGCTGCCGAGCTTTATCCCAATAGAGATGCAAACTATGGCTACGGTAATATCGATGCTTACAAAGCTGTCAATTAAATAAATTTTAATTACAATTAAAACCATCGGATCTAAAAAGGGGTGAAAATCAATAAATTTGATTTTTGCCCTTTTTAATTTGAAACAAGAAGCCACATGATATTTTCAGAATCATTAAAATAAATCTACTTTTAAGATTTACAAAATTCAGATCAATATATGATACAAAACAAAGATTACATTCTTCAACTGATCGAAGCAGCAGGAAAAGCGGTTGCTAAAATGATCGGTTTTAAAGAAGACGGTGAATATTCACAGGCTTTGGAGACATTGAATGAATGTTACACAGAACACTTTGACTCAATACATATTGAAAGTGAAACCAATGCCATAAAACTTGATCTGTATGGCAATCTACTGAAAGAAGAAGCTGAAATAAATCTAGAACTAGGCTATACTGATGTTGCACGAAACTTATTTCAAAAAGCATTAGAAACTCTAAATCGAGCAGAAATCGAAAGTAAAACCTTCGACCTAAAAAGAAACGATCTAATCGAGGAAATACGATCCGCTCTGAAAAAATAACTTAGAATAAAAACAAATTACAAATCCTATTTTGATTGGAATCATTCGTGACAAGACGAAGCTTAGATCTCTTCGAGCAACAATCAAAAGACAAACTAAACATCTCATCATCAGCTATTGGAATTAAAAGAAATGTTCGCTAAATTGGTAGACCCATAAGTTCAGAAAGGCAAATTAACCCTAGTTTGCTGATCGAAATATTTTTTAACCCAATAAAAATTTCGAGTATGAAAGTTTATCAATCTAATGAAATTAAAAACATCGCTCTCATTGGCAATGCCGGCTCGGGCAAGACAACCCTTGCCGAAGCAATGTTATTCGAAGGCGGTGTTATTAGTAGACGCGGAAACGTGGATGACAATAACACCGTTTCTGATTATAATCCCGTAGAGCATGAACATGGAAGTTCTGTTTTTTCTACCATCTTATACACAGAATGGTTAGGAAAGAAAATCAATTTCATCGACACGCCGGGTGCCGACGATTTTTCAGGAGGTGTTATATCTGCCTTAAATGTTGTTGATACGGGTTTGATGCTTATCAATGCGCAACATGGTGTTGAAGTTGGAACTGAAATCCTTGGTCGTAGAGCTACAAAGCGAAATACACCTTTAATTTTTGTCGTAAACCATCTTGATCACGAGAAAGCTAATTTTGATCAATGTATTGAATCGGCAAAAGTTAGCTTTGGAAACAAAGTCGCTATTGTTCAGTACCCCGTAAATGCAGGTCTTGGTTTCGATGCAGTGGTTGATGTATTGAAAATGAAAATGTATCAATGGGGCCCTGATGGTGGGAAACCTGAAATTTTGGACATTCCTGATTCGGAGATTGATAAAGCCAACGAACTACATAACGAATTGGTTGAAGCAGCTGCTGAAAACGACGAGGCATTAATGGAGCTTTATTTCGAAAAAGGGAGTTTGACTGAGGACGAGATGAGAGAAGGAATGAAAAAAGGAATGATTGCCTGCGATCTTTATCCTGTTTTCTGTGTTTCTGCTAAAAAGGATATGGGCGTTAGACGTCTAATGGAATTCATCGGCAATATTGTGCCATATGTGACTGAGATGCCTGCTATACCAACCGTAAGCGGACGTGAAGCAAAATGCGATTCCAATGCTCCAACGTCTTTATTTGTGTTTAAAACATCCATTGAACCTCATATTGGCGAGGTCAACTATTTTAAAGTTATTTCCGGAAAGATTAAAGAGGGCGATGACCTAACAAATATTAACAACGGCACTAAAGAACGCCTTTCACAACTATATGTTGTAGCTGGTCGAAATCGCGAAAAAGTAAATGAATTGGTTGCTGGTGATATTGGTGCTACAGTAAAGTTAAAGAATACCAAAAACAACCATACCTTAAATTGTAAGGATTGCGACTTTGTATATAAGGATATTGAATTTCCTGAACCCAAATACAGAACAGCTGTCAACGCATTGGATGAATCTGACGATGAGCGTTTGGGTGAATTGCTTCATCGCATGCACGAAGAAGATCCAACCATATTGATTGAATACTCGAAAGAACTAAAACAAATCATACTTCATGGTCAGGGCGAATTCCATTTAAATACATTAAAATGGAGATTGAAACATAACGATAAAATGGAAATCGAATTTAAATCGCCTAAAATCCCCTATCGCGAAACCATAACCAAACAAGCTGCCGCAGATTATCGTCATAAGAAACAATCTGGAGGCTCCGGTCAGTTTGGAGAGGTTCATATGATTATAGAACCCTACTACGAAGGCATTCCTGACCCAACTTCGTTTAAAGTTGATGGAAAAGAATTTAAAGTCAATTTAAGAGGTACAGAAATCGTAGACCTTCCATGGGGAGGTAAGTTGGTTTTCTGTAACTGTATCGTTGGTGGTGTCATCGACACGCGTTTCCTTCCTGCTATCATGAAAGGAATTATGGAAAAGATGGATGAAGGCCCATTGACAGGTTCCTATGCCCGTGATATTCGGGTATCTGTTTACGATGGTAAAATGCATGCGGTGGATTCGAATGAAATTTCGTTCCGACTTGCAGGGCGCCATGCCTTTAGTCAAGCCTTTAAAAATGCAGCGCCAAAAATTCTTGAACCCATTTATAATATCGAGATTTTGGTTCCAGAGGATAGAATGGGTGATGTCATGAGTGACCTACAAACTCGCCGAGCTATGATTATGGGAATGGAAGCTGAAAAAGGATTCCAGAAAATTATAGCTAAGGTTCCACTTAAAGAAATGGACCGTTATTCAACATCCTTAAGTTCTCTTACTGGTGGACGAGCTCAATTCTCAATGAAATTTGCTGAGTACGAAAAAGTACCTAATGATGTTCAACAAGAACTATTAGCTGCTTACGAAGAAGAGGTCGCCGAAGCCTAATCAAATAACTAAGAAAGCCGATAGATTCAAATGAGTCTATCGGCTTTAATTATGCCTTCAAACGTTAATCGGTTTGCTATTTATCGTGTAATAGGGTCAAAGCTCCTCTTTTGGTATAATGCTTGCCGTTCTCTTCACGACCTTCTGCTTCTATCACATAAAAGTAAGTCCCTGGTGTAGCCAACTTCCCATTAATCTTCCCATTCCATCCTTTACTACTTAATCTATTCGTTAAACCAGGTGAAACATCTGATTCTTGAAATTCATAAACAAGTCGCCCCCATCTGTTAAATATCTTGGCTGAATAAGATTTCACGGAATACAACCTCAAACGAAATACTTCATTGGCCCCATCACCATTAGGAGTAAAAACATTAGGAACCTCGAAAATAGACCCCTCAACAACAATATTGCTTGACGTAAACACATCCACACAATTCATTGAATCATCATTATTCCTTGCAATCAATTTCACAAAATATTCTCCCGGATGAAGATAGGTGTAAGTTTCACTTATTCCCGTTTTGATATCTGTCAACAAACTATCCTGAGTAGGTACTGGACCATCGATTCGGGTTGTATCCTGATAGTAGTACCATTCATATTCTGCCCTATCATTTAAATTTTTGATCTCGAAATTCACATTTAATGGTGCTTCACCCAAAGCTGGTGTAAATGTAAAATTAGCATCAACCGCATAGGTTTTTGACTTAATTGCCGATGAAGTATACTCAAAACCACATTCATCAATCACGGTCATTGTAAAATCGTCTTCACCCTCAAAAGCACTATCATCAATAAAACTTTTAGTCGTTCCATCGTAAATTGCAAAAGTAGGACGTTGAATCTCGATTCCATTTCGTTGAAACGAAAAAACCAATTTCGTTGAAAGATCAAGTGGATTCGAAGATGGAAAATCTGAATATTGATATTTTGTTGCTGAATAGGATGATGAAAAATGAACGCCAACACAATCCATATCCGTTTTTGTGAAATTGGGTTGATTGGTGCCTTTCAAATGATTAATGACCCAAGCCTGATATTCTCTCACAACAGCATCTTTTTCAATCGTCACATGATACAAACCATCTTCCAAATCATTCACCTGCGATTCAGAAACACCATTTTCAATATGAAATGGAGCCTCGAAAGATGTACTTGCACTATTCCATTTAGTCCAGGTAAAATCCCAACCAGAAATTCCATCTGGCGAAACAGCCTTCAACTCACCCACACTTGAAGCAAATTCATCACTAAACACAAAAATATCATCTTGTGTACCACTGGTATATTCGGTTGTTGAACTATAACTCGCACTTGGTGACGAAATCTGAGCCAATAAATCGGTAGAACATAAAATCAATCCGCATAATAGTCCAAATAACAATCGGTATTTCAATGAATTCGAGAAACCTTTAGTTTGCATATCTTTTTATTTATTTTTGATAAAGCTTGATTTACAATATTAAAAAAATAATGTCGCATTTATAATACTTATAAGCGGATTTATAAATTGAAAAGAGATATTTGCTCAAATATTTGTGTGACTCAATTTGCAATTTGTACTTTTGGGCTAGTATTTTTAGAATCGAAAATTAGAGTAAAAGAGCATATGGATTATTTAAATGACCTAAACCCGGTACAACGTGAAGCGGTTGAAAAAACGGAAGGCCCATCGCTGGTTATTGCGGGTGCTGGTTCAGGAAAAACTCGTGTATTAACCTACCGAATTGCTCACCTTTTGAATAAGGGCGTGCGCCCGTATACCATATTGGCTCTGACCTTTACCAACAAAGCCGCTCGGGAAATGAAAGAGCGTATTGGACATATTGTTGGATCTGAACAAGCACAAAGTCTTTGGATGGGGACATTCCACTCCACCTTTGCGAAAATACTTCGTTACGAAGCTGAGTATTTGGGGTTCGATTCGAACTTCACTATTTACGATACACAAGACTCCAAAAACCTACTTCGTAGTATCATTAAAGAAATGAAACTGGATGATAAGGTTTACAAGGCCAATGATGTTTTAAACCGAATTTCGTCGGCAAAAAACAATCTGGTTACAGCAATGGCCTATGCACAAAATTCTGCCGCACAGGAAATCGATGCCGCAAATCGCAGACCATTAACGGCTGAAATATATAAGCGATACAGTCACCGTTGCCGTCAGGCCAATGCCATGGATTTTGATGACTTGCTTTTGCAAACCAACATCCTATTTAAAAATTCACCAGATGTGTTGGCAAAATATCAGGCAAAATTTAAATACATCTTAGTTGATGAGTATCAGGATACCAACTATTCACAATATCTAATTGTAAAAAGATTGGCTGAACAACATAAAAACGTCAGTGTGGTTGGAGATGATGCCCAAAGTATTTATTCTTTTCGGGGTGCTAAAATCGAGAATATCCTTAATTTCAGAAACGATTATCCCAGTTATCAGCTCTTCAAGCTTGAACAAAACTATCGTTCAACAAAGGTTATTGTAAATGCGGCCAATTCTGTCATCAAAAAAAATAAGGGACAAATCCAGAAAGAATCCTTTTCTGAAAAAGAGGGCGGTGAAAATATAAAAGTTATCAAGGCGATGACTGACCACGAGGAAGGTTATATGATTGCCAATGATATTTTTGAAACAAAGATGCGAAATCGCCTGAAGTTTGAAGATTTTGCCATTCTGTACAGAACCAATGCCCAATCCAGAATTTTTGAGGAGTCGCTGAGAAAGATGAATATGCCTTACAAAATTTATGGTGGCCTGTCTTTTTATCAACGCAAAGAAATTAAAGACTTACTCTCGTATTTCAGGATGGCGGTGAATCCGAATGACGAAGAGGCGATTAAACGTGTGATTAATTATCCTAAAAGAGGTATTGGAGCAACAACCATTGGAAAACTTCAGGAAGCCGCGGCCAGCACTGGACAAAGTATGTGGAATATCATTTGTGGTTTAAATGAACGCCCTTATGGTTTAAATGCCGGAACAATCAGTAAGCTGATGAAATTCGCGAACTTGATTAATGGCTTTGCTATGAAGATTGAACACGAGACAGCTTTTGAATTGGCAAGCCGGGTTTCTTCCGAAACCGGAATTATTAAAGAACTCTATAACGACAGATCACCTGAAGGCGTTTCCCGTCATGAAAATATTCAGGAACTACTCAATGCAATTCAGGATTTCACACAAATTGCTTTGGAAGAAGATCGCGAAAATAAACTGGCTAATTATTTAGAAGATGTAGCCTTACTGACCGATCATGACAATGAAAAAGATGAAGATCGAAATAAAGTAACTATGATGACCATTCACTCATCAAAGGGTCTTGAGTTTCCTTATCTGTACGTGGTAGGAATGGAAGAAGAATTATTCCCTTCAAAATTATCAACAACCTCACCTCATGAATTGGAAGAAGAAAGACGTTTGTTTTATGTGGCTCTAACCCGAGCTCAAGACAGGGTATCTTTGTCTTTTGCCAAAGCTCGCTACAAATGGGGAGATATGAGTTACCCTCGTCCAAGTCGTTTTATAAAAGAGATTGATCCGCAGTATGTCGATTTTGCTTACGAACAAGAACCTGAATTTTCAGGATTCGGTACAAGAATATCCGAAAGCGATAGCAGTCACGAGCGGATGGAGAACAGAACGCGCTTTCAACAAAAGAAAAAGCCCGAAATGCGACCTAAACTATCACAAACGGCACCAAGAATCAGAACAGCCAACCATACTGAATCCAATGGTAAGTTTGAAGCATCAGATGCCAGTACAATTCAAGCTGGTATGCAAATAGAGCATCAACGCTTTGGCAAGGGGAAAGTACTCCATTTAGAAGGTGAATCTCCCAATATTAAGGCAACCGTATTCTTCCAAAATGTGGGGCAGAAACAATTGCTATTAAAGTTTGCCAAATTAAAAATCGTTTAATTTAAGTCCGGAAATACCTAAATAGATGTTCTAACGCACGTTCCATTTGCTTTGAAAGAAGAAATGCTGTACATTTGCATTGAGTTCTAAGTAATTCCGTGAATAAACTCACCATAGCGGTTACCATTTCATTATCGACAATAACTTCAACTTAAGATAATAATGACTCAGAACTCAAATATTAACTGATCTTTTCGTTTTTTTTAGTAATATTGTGTACTTCAAAACACGTCTGGAAATCGATAATATTTCAAGGTGATTATTAAAGTTTAGACTTGTTGAAAAAACATCAACAAGTTTTCCCACAAAATAAGTGATAACTGAATACAACACATCACAGTTAAAACACAACAAGAGATTAAATGGATTATAATTCGAATAGGGAAAAATTATTACTCCCTGAATATGGCAGAAACGTTCAGATGATGGTGGACTTTGCCATGAAAATTGAGGATAGAGACGAAAGAAATAAGGCTGCAAAAACGATCATTTCTATCATGGGTAACATGTACCCTCACCTTAGAGATGTTAGTGATTTCAGACACAAACTTTGGGATCATCTCGCAATCATGACTGATTTCAAATTCGACATCGATTCGCCCTACGAATTACCTACAAAAGAAAAATTGGCCGAAAAGCCTGAAGTCCTTCCATACAATAATCATAGAATCAGATTCCGCCACTATGGTAAGATCATTGAATCTATGGTGAAAAAAGCGATCGAAATTGAAGATGAGAAAGAGCAAAATGCTTTAATTATGATGATTGCCAATCATATGAAAAAATCATATGCAAATTGGAATAAGGAAGGTGTCAATGATGAGAAAATCTTTAAAGACATCGTTGATTTGTCAAAAGGAAAACTTACAATTCCTGAAAATCTTAAATTGAGAGAAACTCACGATAAAGATTTCCAAACCAAGAATAAAAAGAAAAGTTATCACAAAAATGATAATCGAAAATTCACTAAGAAGAAATAATTCTTAATGATATAGACTGCATATTAAAAACCGGATGATTTCCGGTTTTTTTGTGTCAAAATTTGAAACGCATCTTTTCTGAATTTACAGTTTTTTAACTTCACTATTAAAGGTCCTTTTCATTATCTTTAAGCGAGTATTTAGAATACAATAGATCTGTTAATGAATTGTTCTATATCAAATTTACAATCTGAATACTGACCCAATCATTCCGTTATAAAACCTAATGATCAATTAAATGAGCACATTCGAAATAACTGGTGGCACAACACTAAAGGGGGAATTACACCCACAAGGAGCAAAAAATGAGGCTTTACAAATTCTATGCGCCACTCTCCTAACATCTGAAAAAATCAGAATTCATAATATCCCAAACATACTTGATGTTAACCGACTCATTGAGCTGTTGGCTTCACTGGGAGTCAGTGTAACTCAGGAGACAAAAAACACCTATTGTTTCGAAGCTAAGAATATCGATCTTGAATATTTGAATTCAGATGAGTTTGCAAAAAAGGGCTCTTCTCTTCGAGGTTCAATCATGATAATTGGCCCGCTACTGGCTCGTTTCGGCAAAGCCTATATTCCTAAGCCTGGAGGAGATAAAATCGGGCGTCGTCGATTAGATACACACTTTATCGGCTTTCAAAAACTAGGAGCCGATTTTAAATACAAACAAGGCGATAAATTCTATCGTCTTGAAGCGCCCAAATTAAAAGGGACATACATGCTGCTTGATGAAGCATCAGTAACTGGTACAGCCAACATCATCATGGCTGCTGTGCTTGCCGAAGGAACAACAACAATTTATAATGCTGCCTGTGAACCTTACATTCAGCAACTATGTAAGATGCTGAATTCTATGGGAGCAAAAATCACAGGTATCGGCTCCAACCTGCTTTATGTCGAAGGCGTTAAATCCCTTTCGGGTTGTGAGCATCGTATCCTTCCTGATATGATTGAGATTGGTAGTTTCATCGGCCTGGCTGCGATGACAAAATCAGAAATTACCATCAAAAATGTGGCCTATAAAGAACTGGGTGTTATCCCCGATACATTTAAGAAACTGGGTATCAAACTCGAAATTATTGGCGATGACATCTACATTCCCAAACAAGAAAGTTATACCATCGAAAATTTTATGGATGGTTCTATTTTAACCATTGCTGATGCTCCTTGGCCTGGATTGACACCTGACCTTTTAAGCATTATTCTTGTCGTGGCAACACAAGCCAAAGGAAGTGTTCTTATTCATCAGAAAATGTTTGAATCCCGTCTTTTCTTTACCGATAAACTGATTGATATGGGAGCACAAATTATTCTTTGCGATCCGCACAGAGCAACCGTTATTGGTTTGAATCAGGAAAACAGACTCAGAGCAACCAAAATGGTTTCCCCCGATATACGTGCGGGAGTTTCCCTGTTAATTGCTGCACTTTCAGCTGAAGGAACAAGTACCATTCAAAATATCGATCAGATAGACAGAGGCTACGAAAACATTGACCTTAGACTAAATGCGATAGGGGCTAAAATTAAACGAATTGACAATTAACTATTTATTAACAGTCTAAATAAAGTTTATTAACTAGTTTTAAATTCATACACAAATTATGAAGAACTTGAACAGATAAAATCTTCATAAACAAAAAACAGATTATTATGAAAAAATTAAATCTAGGTATACTCATAACATTACTGGTTATTTCTTTTTCAACACTTGCTGGTGAAAAGGGGAAAGACGTTAAAGAAGGTTTAAATATTGGGGATAAAATCCCTGAAATATCAGCTAAATCTCCGGATGGCAAAGTCATCAATCTAAGTGATCTTAAAGGTAAACTGGTACTTGTTGATTTTTGGGCATCGTGGTGTGGCCCTTGTCGTGACGAAAACCCTTGGGTGGTATCCGTATACAACAAATTTAGAGACCAGGAATTTAAAAATGGAACCGGGTTTACCGTTTTTAGTTTTTCTTTAGATAAAAAGATCACTAGCTGGAAAAACGCCATTAAAAAAGATGAATTGATCTGGGAAAATCACGCCAGTGAACTAAAAGGATGGTATTCACCAACGGCACAAAAATTTCAAATTAACTCTATTCCTTCAAACTTCTTAATCGACGAAAATGGCACTATCGTGGCTAAAGATTTAAGAGGCGAAAAACTAGAATTGGTTTTGCAACATTACTTAAAAAAATAGATTGCAAATTCTTTAAAATACAGAAGGAGTTGTTCTAAAAAGAACAGCTCCTTTTTTTTGTATTGCAAAAACGCTATGTCCTGACATCAATCTGATTAAACAGATCTTGTCATGAAAAATTGCCATTAATTTCTTCAAAAATCTGTAAACTTAACCGACAAGTTTTATCTTTGTGCCAATTTGTCGGAAACGAGGGCATTGGCAAACTATTTGTAAACTGTTGCCTGTAATTTTAACAACAGTCCAAAACGGAGTCATCCGTATGAAAGACTAAATGCAAATTAGGAATCACAAATCCAGAGCCAACTGGTAATTCATTAGAAAAACACAGAAATGACAAAAGATAAAAGCAAGTTAGACAAGGAAGATTTGGAAGTAAAAGATACAGTTACTCCTGAAACTGAAGAGAAAGTCGCTGAAAAAGAAGAAAAGACTGATAAAAAGAAGTCTAAAAAAGAGACGAAAGCTGACGAGATTGAGGAACTTGGAACAAAACTTCAAGAAATTACGGATAAATACATGAGATTATCGGCAGAATTCGATAATTACCGTAAACGTACTTTGAAGGAGAAAATGGAACTTACCAAATCAGCTGGTGAAAAGATTTTATTAAATGTTCTTCCTGTAATGGATAACTTCGAACGTGCCCTTAAATCGGTAGATGAATCAAACGATATTGATGGCATCAAAGAAGGAATTCACCTAATATACACCAACTTCAAAGATTTCATGACCCAACAAGGGGTGAAAGAGATTGAAGCAAATAATCTTGATTTCGATACAGATGTGCACGAGGCTATTACTAAAATCCCTGCTCCTAGTGAGGATTTAAAAGGTAAGGTTGTTGATTGTATTGAAAAAGGATATTTCCTTAACGATAAGGTGATACGCTTTTCGAAAGTAGTCGTTGGAGAATAATTTTAAACAAACAAATCTGAATTAAGATGTCGAAAAGAGATTACTACGAAGTACTAGGTGTATCAAAAGATGCTACAGGTCCAGAGTTAAAGAAAGCTTACCGTAAAAAAGCAATACAATACCACCCAGATAAAAACCCTGATAATAAAGAAGCTGAAGAAAAATTTAAGGAAGCTGCTGAGGCTTATGAGGTTTTGAGTAATGATCAAAAACGACAACGTTACGATCAGTTTGGACACGCTGGTATGAGCGGTGCTGCTGGAGGTGGCTTCGGCGGTGGCGGCATGAATATGGAAGATATCTTTTCTCATTTTGGTGATATTTTCGGCGGCGGCTCTTTCTTTGGTGGATTCGGTGGTGGCGGACGCAGCTCGCAACGAGTCAACCGTGGAAGCAACTTAAGAGTAAAAGTCAAACTAACTCTTCAAGAAATCGCTAACGGTGTTGAAAAGAAAATCAAGGTTAAGAAACATGTTGAGTGTAAGGATTGTAACGGATCCGGAGCTGAAGGAGGTTCTTCACACTCTACTTGTACACAATGTAATGGTAGCGGACAAGTCACTCGTATTCAAAATACCATCTTGGGACAAATGCAAACCAGTGCGGTTTGTCCATCCTGTAATGGCGAAGGTAAAATCATTACGCACAAATGTAAATCATGTGCAGGTGAAGGAATCGTAAAGGACGACGAAGTAATCACAATTAATATCCCGGCAGGTGTTGCCGAAGGCATGCAACTATCCGTAAGTGGTCGTGGTAATGCTGCGCGTCGCGGGGGTGTGAATGGTGATTTGTTAATTCTGGTTCACGAAGAAGAACATCCGGAGCTTATCCGCGATGAAAATGATCTGTTATATAACCTTTTCATCAGTGTTCCGGATTCAATTTTAGGAACAGCCGTTGAAATTCCAACGATAGAAAATAAAGTCAAAGTAAAAATTGATGGTGGCACACAACCTGGCAAAATTCTTCGCCTACGCGGAAAAGGTTTACCCGATATCAATGGTTACGGTCGTGGCGATTTATTGGTTAAAATAAATGTTTGGGTTCCTAACAAAGTAAGTAAAGACGAACAAAAGCTACTGGAAAAACTTCAAGCTTCAGAATCGTTCAAACCCAATCCAAGTTCACAAGAAAAAAGCTTCTTCAAAAAAGTGAGAAACTTCTTTGAATAGACAATATATCTAAGTGTGAATCCTCCAGAACAATCTGGGGGATTTTTTTTGTCTTGATTTTTAAAGACATCATCCATTTCATTTGCCTTTATATCGATTTTCTAGTAAACAGTTGTAACTTTTCGGTATTTTGTACACTAATTAATAAACAGAGAAATAATTACTAACTATCAATAATAAAAACCCCCATTAATTTATATTTAACATGGCGTTTTTCGAAGCAAAAAACATAATAAAACAGTATGCCGGACACACCGCTTTAAGTGGCGTGAGCATATCTGTTCCTGAAGGAAGCATCTTTGGCCTATTGGGCCCTAATGGTGCGGGTAAAACAACCCTCATTCGAATTATCAATCAAATTACGGGTCCTGATTCTGGCGAGGTTTTCTTTAATGGTGAGCCCCTAAAACCGGAGCATGTGCACCACATCGGTTATCTGCCCGAAGAACGTGGCTTATATAAAAAGATGAAAGTTGGCGAGCAATCTATCTATTT